>JAKAYT010000019.1 GCA_021826685.1 Thermoplasmata archaeon | reverse complement strand
CGCCAAGGTCGGAGCCACCATCGGCGTTGGGCTCGGCCCGAGCGCGCTCGCCTACGTCCCCGTCAACGCCTACGTCTACGTCGCCAACGAGCACAGCGACAACTTGACGGCGATCTACGGCGCGCTCCCGGTCATCGCGACCGACTGGGAGGTCGCACCGTTCTACGGGGTGACGTTCTCGGAGCGGGGGCTCGCCCCGAACACGAATTGGACCGTCTCGGTCGCCGGCTTCTCCTCGTCCTCCGTCGCCGGCACCAATGTGACCGTCACGCTGCCCAACGGCACCTACACGTTCCGCGCGACCACCCGGAACCCGATCTACATCGGTGTGGACGCGACGGTAACCGTACGGGGGGCGCCGACGCGTGCCCCCACTGCCGTCTTCGTGCTCTACACCGTTCCGGTGACGTTCGTAGAGAATGGGCTGCCTACCGGACAGAGATGGTGGGTCCATGTATCGGGCGAGCCGGCCACGAACGGCACGACCTCTGAGATCACCATCTTCTTGGCCAACGGTAGCTACACCTTCTCGACGTCGGCCCCGGGCTACGTCGGCTCGAGCGGTACGTTCCTCGTCGGCGGCGAGCCCGTGACGAAGACCGTCGCGTTCAGTCCGGCCGGGATTCCGTGGTGGGGCTACGCCCTGATCGCGATCGCGCTGATCGCCGTCGTGACCCTCGTGCTCGGGACCTGGCAGCGCCGGCGCCGAAGAGCCGCGGATCTCGTGTTCGTTCCGCCCCCGTCCCCCCCGGCCGGACGGTAACGGACGCCCTACCGGCACGACGATTCGACCGGTCGAAAGCTCGATTCTCCGATCCGTTAGCGCTGGTCCAAATCCGGCGCCTTGACCACACTACGGTCCGAGAAGCCCGCAATCGGGGCACCTGACCGTTTCGGGCCGACCAGGTCGTGTCCTTCTCCCGGGTCCCGAAGGGGGTTATGAGGGGGCGGAGGCGGGGGATCCGAGGACCGCCGACAGAGGACCACGGTCCGTGCCCGGGAGAACGATCCACGAAATCATCGGGGGTTTCCGATTCTCCGCAAGCGAGGCGAGCCGGGTCGGACTTAAGCCGAGGAGGCTCTACGGTTTTGGGCTGTTCATGACGTACTACGAGTGCCCGGTGTGCGGCGGCGGGTACATCTTTGACCCCGCGCCAGCACACCCGAAGTGCGACCGCGATGGCGCGTTGCTCAAGCGGGCCAGCGAGGCATCGTACGTGCTGAATGCCCGTGAGGACGACTACGCTCCCCCATCCGTCAAGCGGAAGTCCCACGGTAAGACGAAGGGTCGCTGACCGACCGCGACGAGCGTGTGAGGCCGACCGACTCCCGCGCCGTGGCGCGTTCACTCCGAAAAACCCCACCTTGACCTCGGATCCGAAAGCGCCGAAGGACGGGTTTCGAGCAGTCTCCAGCCCCGGGGGGATCGAGCTGCAGCCGGATTTCCCAGGGGCGACGGGCCGTGCGAAGCCCGTCGGTTGATTCCCGTCGCCGTGCGATTAGGACAAGTTCGACGGACGCACCTCGATGCCCGGCTACGGGAAGGATCACCCATGCGTAAGGGCGCGCCGGCAAGCCCCGCCCCGGCCCACACATGGACGGGAGTTCGCGTTCGCTCCGCGGCGGCACGGAACTAGCATTCGCCCGAGAGGTGGGGGCCGGTGGCTGGGTCGACGCACCGTCGGCCGCCCCTGGGGGACGCACTCCTTAGTACCAGCTGCCCTCCCGACACGGACATCCTCTGGGAATCCTCCTCGCGGTTCCGTTCGTCGTTCCCCATCCGACCCGGCCGGGGGCGACCATCGTGAGGGTTGCGAACTTCATCTGGGTCGCCGCGGCTATCGGCGGTTGGGCGGGCACCTGCCGGTTCGTGACCGGAGTTCCGCCGAGAGGGTATCCCGCTCCCGATACGCGGCGGTGGATGGGTCCGCCCACCGTGGGATCATCGGCCCCGCGGGGTTGAGCACGCGAACGTGCGCGTCCAAGAAGCGGGTGAACAGGAGTTCCGGCAGGTGCTTTCGGTGAGGGGGGAGGCGGTGCAGCGGGATCCCGTGAAGTCGAGCTCCTCTTCGAGCGCGAAGTCCGAGGCGTGAGCGGTGGTCGGGCCGCTCTCCGCGACCCTCCCCGTTCGCGCCCTCTCAGCCCACACCCGGGTCACTCCAAGGGCAGTCCTCGAAGCGACGCGAGCCGGCCCACCGGGTAGTCACCGACTCGGTTCGCCTTCCCCCAGGGAGACCGCTCGTAGAAGAACGCGAGCCGAGCCGTGGGACTCGCGGCCAACGAAGCATCGTGCGCGACCCGGTGTTCGAACTCGTCCCGAAGCCCGGGGTCCCGGGCCATCTCCTCGTGCGCCAATTTCTCGAGCACGTAGGCTTCCCCGGACTCCTTCTGTTCGAAGATCGGGTCAAAGAAGCCCCATCGGAGCGCGGAATCCGGCGCTTCCGGTTCGAGCCAGTGGATCGCGACCCTCGCGCAACGCTGGGCGAGCGGGACGACGACCGACCCTAGGGGGAAGGACATCGTCTCCGCGCTTCGGACGCATTCGCCAAAGTGGCCCATTCCCCTCTCGACGTTCCCCGTACGCAGGATCGGGTAGCGGCCCTCGAACGGTTGGTTCGGTCGAATCATCCCCGAACAACGGTAGCGTTCGACCGTTCCCGTCCATTCCGCCCGGGTCCGATGGAGGGCCACCCCATGCGCCTGCAGGACCGCGATCACCCCGGTCCATTGAGGGGGAACGATGTATCCCGCGGGAGGGGTCGTCGACACCACCACCGCCCCACCCGTCTCTACGGGTATCGTCCAGGTGCGGGGTTCCGAACCGTACCGGATCGCCATCCCCCCCGAGACCTCGCTCCGGTAGCGCTCGTAGGAGTATCCGAGGAACTCCATCGTCCTCGTTTCACCGGAGCCGGCCACGACCAGCGGGAACTCGGGCTTCTCCGCGGCCTCGGCGCCGAGCGCCGAGGCCGTTCGGTCCGCGTCCCGGTTCAGAGCGATCAGACGGTCCGCGTGCTCGTTCAGGATCTCGAGGAGGCCTCGAAGGACCGCGTAGTTCCCCGTGACCCGGGTCCGGTAGTCTTTGAGCATGTGTAGCTCCACCAGGAGACCCGGCCGGTTCTCGAGGATCATCTGGCCGGTGGAGAACCGGGGCGGGTTCTCGTTGAAGGCGAGTCCCTGCGACGGGTCGGTGTCATCCCTCAAGAAGACCGTGGCGGGGAACGCGGTGTGGCCGGCGGCGTTCACCCGCCGCGTGAGCTCGGGCGTGACGGACGTCCGGATCCACTCCGCGGTCGGCGGGAATACGTCCGGCGTCTCGTCGATCGCGAAGGTCACGTCGTACTGGAAATCGGCCCCGTCGGTCACGTGGTCGTCCACGAAGAAATCCGGCATCCATCGGTGGAACATGCGAAGGAATGCCCGCGTCTCGGGAGCGTCGGCCTTAAGGTAGTCCCGGTTCAGGTTGAGGTTCGTCGCGTTGGCCCGCCAACCCGCGAGGTCCGGTCCCCGCTGGTTGATCCGGTTATAGGGAGAGCGACGTTCGTGACCGTCGATGTTGTATACCGGAATGAAGACGAGGACGACACGGTCGAGGAGCGCGGCCGCCTCCGGAGTTCGGAGGAGGTCGCGCAGAAGCGCGAGACAGGCATCCTTGCCGTCCATCTCTCCGGCGTGGATCGCGTTCTGGACGAGGACGATGACACGCCCGGAGGCGTGAATCGACTTCGGATCGAAGTCCCCGTCGCGCGACGCGATGACGATCTTCAGGTCTCGTCCCTCTCCGGTTCGTCCGAAGTCCTCGATCCGAACGCGACGAGGAAACGATGTCGCCGTTCGCTCCAGGAACGAGATAGTCTCCGCGTAGGTCGGGGTGGACCGATAGCCACTGATTTCGGCGGGGGTTCTCCAGTCCGGATCGGGTACGGCCGAAGGCGGAGTCGGGTCCATCCAATTTAGGGGGCCCTCATCCCCGCAGCGGAGCGGGAGGCTGCATGTCGGGGGCATCCTTGCCCCATCTATTAGCCCCCGGGCACCGCAGGGACGGGAGGGGGACTCGGGCCCCTCCGCCGGATGGGCCCTTTCACGGGCCCTCCGTGGATACTCCGTCTCCTAGCCGCCGTGTCGAAACTCGCTCGGACCGCGCTCGTCCGTTCTGCGATGGCATGTTGAGTGAGTGGTTGTGACCTCACGGTCCCATCCATTCCTCCGGCCCTCTCTTCGGACATCCGCCGGGGGTTCGGGGAGGGAGCCTCCGGCGGTCAGCGGCGCCGGTAGATCGGCCCGTTTCGGCACCGTGGACAGGGGCGAAGCACTACAGGATCAGCCGCGGGAGGGACTTGAGCCAAGGGTGCCAGTCCCCGCACACAAGACCCGAAAGAACCCGACTTCTCAGTCCACCGGCCTTCCCGGGGGAGCGCGCCTCAATTTCACCCCCCGTTCACCAGGGGTCCTTAGGAATCCCCCTCGATACGAAAGGGTCGGATAGGCCCTCGGCGGGCCCGGCCCCTACGTAAAGTGCCCTATTCACGCATTTGCGCGTATCGTCTCCTCGAACAATTCAAGGGCGAGCCACAGGTCTCGAGGCTCGGCGAGGGGGAAGGTAGCCCAATTGGCCGACGGACCCCTTGTCCTCACTCTACGGTCGAGAGTGCCCTAGGCCTTCATCTCACGAATTCGTTGATACGTCCGGCGGATGTCCAGCCTATCGTCCCCGTGAAAGTGCGCGATTTCCCGGTCCCCCACGAAGTTGGCGTATCCGTTACCGTACCGCGAGCGTCGGCGGACCAAGCCCGGGTAGGCTACCAGCTTGCGCTCCAGGTCGGCCCGGATCGACGTTGTGCTTTGGCAAGTGTTACAGCGCTGTTAATTCTGTCCCTGCGAAGTGGATCGCCCAATATCTCCGGGCGCAAACTATGGGTTCCCGGCGGGTCGGAAGCAGGTCCGGAATGGGACCGGGCCGTCGGGTAAAGAGTCTGGAGCGGGACCGATGCGAGGCCACCACGGGACCGGGCGAGACCGTTCGGAGACGCGACGGGACGGGGCCGGTCCCGCTGCTCAAACGCGCGCGCACGCGCTACGCGCGCGCATGGCTCGCGCGCGTCGTGTATCGGGAAGTGGTTAACGTGCCCGCCTTGCGGGTCGGTTTCGATCACATTCGGACCCAGTCGGCTCTCTGTTCAGGAGCCAGTCGCTACCGCGCCACCGCAGGGCCATCTGGGGATCTCACACCCGAGGACAACCTTGGCCTGGCCCGGGCGACACGAAACAACAGGGAGGCTTGGAAAGCGACAGCGAGAACAAAGCCGACCTCCATCCCATATGAGAACGCATTGTCTCCGGTGAACACGAACGCGAACCCTTCCTGAAGGGCGACCACTACGAAGACCAGCACGAGAGCCGCGGACCGCGTCCGGCCGACGATCGGGACGGTCCGGACGCGCACGAGCAAGAGGGCAGCCATGATGACAAGCAAGAAGCCCAGGACGATGTGGGCGGTCAGGAGAGGGGTCGTCACGAAGAGATACGTGAACGTGACCGGCGAAGGCAGCGCCACGTAGAGGTTGAGCCCCATGCCTAGGACGTTTTGCAGCAGAAGAGTCCCGAGGAGGATCCACGACCAGCGGATGAGTGCCCCGTGACGAGGTCCCGGCGTCTCGGCGACAGCCGCAGCGGTGGCGGACAGGGTCCACCGGACGGCCTGCGGTAGATAAGGTGGGCCGGCGCCACCAACGACCGGGTGCGGACGCGAGATTTGCACGAGAAGCCGACGTGACTCAACCGGGCCTCCCGTTCTCGCTTCGGACAAACCGGTGGACCCCGTTAGGGAGAGACCGAATGGCTGAATTGGTACCGTCCGGCGAGCCAGCGTGCGGTACTACATGGTCCCGGTTGGCCCCGTGCGAGCAAGGGGACCGACGATTGACTCAACGCGTGAGATGAAGCGTTCCCACCGCTTGACATTCTGGGGACTGTCCGGGCTGCCGAGTTGTCGGCGGCTCAGCGAGTCTTCGAATAGACGGCGCTCTCTGAGTTTCGAGCGGACACGTTGAAGCTTTCGTGAGAGGGAGTCGGTCGCCAACCGATCGAACAGTTGGCGAACCTCACCGAGGTCGGCCGGTTGATCGGAGATGACGAACAGGTCGGTGAGATCGAGATCGCGGCCCGACTGAAGCTTGAGCGCCCAAAGGGCCTCCAGGCGCGCAATCGGGATCTGGTGGGACGTCTTCCCCGACAGAGTTTCCAGGACAGTCCACCTGCGGTTCTTGGAAATCCACTTCTCGGGAATATCTACCTTCGCGTCTCGATCTCGAACCGCTCCTGCGAGCAGATCCAACGTGACGTCCTTCGAACGGAAGCGCTCGACCTGACCCTCGTAATTCTGGGGGTTCGGCACCGTATGGGCGGTCAGCTCGAAACCGGCCTTTCGGAGCCAAGACCGAATACCAAGCGCCGACTCTGCTGGAATGACCACGTCGACATCGACGGAGTAGCGAGGAGGTCCGTAGGCAGAGATCGCGTACCCACCGATCAGGACCCCTCCCGCATCCCATGGCCACTCATCGAGTAGGGCGAGGACCGCTCTCTCTCTCGCCGTCTCTCGCGCCGCAACGTCAACCAATGAGGAGCTCCTCCGCGTTGCCATAGAGAGCCGGGTGTTCCCGGATCAGTCGCTCGACCTCGCTCCTTGCGACCACGGGTTCTCCATCGATCAACACGGGCTTGAGATCATCAGCGGTCGTAAGTTCTACGCGCGCACCGACCCGCTTCTTGGTGCTTGTGGAAACCCTGTGGTCTGAAAGGTAGCGAACCCAGTCTTCCCTTCGAAGCCGAGGAACAGCGAGATTGAAG
The DNA here is from genome assembly GCA_021826685.1 of Thermoplasmata archaeon. Lineage (GTDB taxonomy): Archaea > Thermoplasmatota > Thermoplasmata > Lutacidiplasmatales > UBA184 > Lutacidiplasma. The sequence goes on along the minus strand of JAKAYT010000019.1, from coordinate 20,277 downwards.
ACTCGAGAGTACAGGGAAGGCGCGAGCCTGTACCGCCCTCCCGTCCAGAGCTCCAATGCGGTCTCCCCGGCCCATGCCTTCGGATCGGGGCCCGACAGGACTACATCGTGGACTCGACCCCACTCGGCGTTACGAAGATCGGGTCGTTCACTCGGACTGAGGCAGCGATACTTTCCCCGCCCTACGCGCTCCACAAGCCCACGGTTCTTTAGCTCGCTCAGAACCTTTGCCGCGCGAGGATTGCCAGACCGCCGTGCGAACTCCAAAGTGGTGAACCGCCTGCCTCCGAAAAGCGAGCTAAGGACGTCGATGTACGTGAGCGCCATAGTCCCACAATGGCGGAACATATATTTAATTATTTCTTGCCTGGATGATCGAGGCCGTATCGGTCATGGGGTCCGACGCCCCGCGAATGATGCAGCGGGAGTTCGCACCGGCGGACGGACGCTCCCGTCCCGACATCTCGAACTCGAGGATGGCCACTGCCACCTCCCGCGGGATCTCATCCTCGGTGGAGCGGAGCCGCTCCTTCGCCCGGGCGATCTTCGAAGCGGTGCCGTGGATGTCGAGCCGGGGGGGCGGGGCGACGCGGCCGATTCGGGCGGGGCTCCCGATCGACGGAAGGCAATCAGACGGGCATGAACCCTAGGGGGAGAGCCGCGGGAGGGGTTTGAACCCTCGACCTGCTCCTTACCAAGGAGCCGCTCTACCAGCTGAGCCACCGCGGCATTCGGACGGGGGCGAGGGGCGTCAGTTCTTCCGCTTTCCGCTCCTCCGGTGGGACCGCGGCTCGCTATAGGGGTCCTTCGATCCCGCGGTCCACGGAAAGCCCTTCGATGCCCGGTCCCACTCGGCCCGAGGACCCACGAGGTAGGAGCGCTTCCCGAGGAAAGCCTCCATTCCCTGCTTCTGGTCCGTCGTCCCGAACAGGCGCGCCCAGAGATCGAGCTCGTAGGCGAGCCCGGGGTCGATCCCCGGATCGAGCGAGGTGAGGACCGAATACTTCGCCGCCGCGAGCGCGACCGGAGGCTTGGTGGCGAGCTCTTCGGCGAGAGCGCGCGCGGCCGGCAGGAGCTCCGATCGAGGAACGACCCGAAACACCAACCCCTGGGCTTCGGCCTCGCGCGCCGGAACGGACCGGCCGGTGTAGATCCAGTGCCGGGCCCGCGCCGGGCCGATACGCCGCGGAAGGCGGCGGGTACCTCCCCATCCGGGCATGACGCCGAGGAGAATCTCGGGCTGGCCGAACGTCGCCTCCTCACTGGCCACGATGAAGTCGCATGCCAGGGCGATCTCGCATCCGCCGCCGAGACAGACCCCGTTCACCGCCGCGATGACCGGAAGGGGGAGGAGTTCGATCTGGCGAGTGAGCGACTGACCCCTCCCGCCGTGTTCGCGGGCCTCGGACGGGCCCATCGACGCCATCTCGCGGATGTTCGCCCCCGCGGCGAAGGCTCGATCCAGTCCGCTCGTGAGGAGGACGACCCGCGCCTCCAGGTCCGCGGCCGCCTCGCAGAGCCGGGCCGACAGCGCGTCGAGCACGACCCGGCTCAGAACGTTGACCGGTGGAGCGTTCAGCGTGAGGGTAACGATCGGGCCAGAGCGGTCGTAGCGAACGAGGTCGAGCTCGGGAGTGCCGGACATGACCCGGGACATGTCGTCCGATATTAATCGCGCCCGGCAGGAACGGCAAGGCTAACCTGCCGCATCCCCTACCTGGGTCGTGCCGGACCTCCTCACCCGAACTTCGCCCGGGATCGCGGCAGCGACTGCCCACTGGCCCAGGACGTCCGGCTCCCCGCGGAATCTCCGTCCGGAGGCCCTGGATGGCGATTTCGAACGCCCGGGTCCTATGGACGTTCTGGCTCCGGCCGGGCTAACCCAACTGCCGTTCCCGTCGCACCGCGTCGTTCGACCCGTCTGGGCAGTCTTCGAGTCCCGCCGTTTCCGCTGCGATCGCGCGGGTCGCAGAGCGCTGTACGTCGTCGTCCCCGGATTCATCCCTATCACGGTCGTTGCGAACGACTGGCCCGAGGGGCGCCCGCAACGAGAGAAGCGGGTCTCGACGGGCCCGGCGGGGTCGGAGGAGGCCGCGGAGACCATCGCGTTCCTTGGTCTGGGGAGCGCTTCGTACCCGGCGGGCGAGAGGGGCTCCGTTGAGGGAGGTCGGAACACCGGATGACGCTCGAGATCGTAAGCCGTTGGCATGGGACGTTCGCGATCGACGAGAGCGGCCGTCTGGTGGACCGCGCCGACGCTCCCGTCGCTGCGACGGAGCTTCGGGCCCGGTCCGAGCTACGACGCGAGGGCCGGCTAACGGCCGAGGACGAACGAGTGCTCTCGATGCATCCGCGGGAGCAGTTCGTGACCGCGGACCGCAGGATCGCCGCGCACGGCGTCCGGTTCGCGCCCGGATCGATGGGCGCGTTCGCGCTCCCTCCCCCCGACCCGGCGGCGGGAGCCGCGCTGCGCGGGGCGATGCTCGAGCGGGCGGACGCGGCGCTGGACGCGAGCTGGGACCCGTCGATCCATGTCGAGGAAGCGGTGCGCGCGATGCGCGACCTCGACCGCGCGATCAACCTGCTGGGAGAGCGGGTCGGGAGCTGGGCCGCCCGCGATCGTCCCGAACTCGATCCGGGGGATGCGGCCGGTGCCGCACGCGTTCTGCTCGAGCCGGGAGAGGGAGAGGCGAAGACCACCCCGCCCCCGGCGCTCGCGGAGGCCCGTCGCGGTCTCGCTCGCAGCTACCGAGCGCTCCAGGAGAGCCGCGCGTCGATCGACCGGGCCATCCAGGAGAGCTCCCCCCAGCGTACCCCGAACCTGAGCGCCCTGCTCGGTCCCGAGCTCGCGGCCCAGATGGTGGCCGCCGCCGGGGGGCTCGATCGATTGAGCCGCCTGCCCGCGAGCACGGTCCAGGTCCTGGGGGCGGAGAAGGCGTTCTTCGAGCACCTTCGGGGACGTGCACCGCCGCCGCGACACGGTCTGCTGTTCCTCCACCCGAGGATCCAGTCGAACTCCCGCGCCGCGCGAGGGCGGCTCGCGCGCGCCCTGGCGGGCAAGGTCTCGATCGCTGCGCGGCTCGACCGGGCCGGTCGACCCGTCAACCCTACGCTCGCCGCCCAGTTCGAGGCGCGCGCGAAGGCGGTCCTGGCCCATCCTCCCCGAAGCGGGAACCGACGGCGCCGGCCTACGCCTTCCATTTGATCGAGCAGCCCCGGACCGGGACGGTCGGTTCGGGGATCGGCTGGTGGGCGAGGGCTCGATCGAGCGCCTCCGCGAGATAGCGACGCCTCACGCGCTCGGGATGCTCGTGATCGTCGTCGATCCGGCCCTGGAAGAGGAGGCGACGATCCGGGCCAAAGAGCATCGGGTGCGGGGTGACCTCCGCGCCGTAGGCGCGCGCGACCTCTTGGCGCTCGTCAAAGAGATACGGGAACGGGTAATCTTTCTCCTTCGCCCGTCGCGCCATCTCCTCGGGGCGGTCCTGCGGGTACTCGGAGATGTCGTTCGAATTGATCAGCACGATCCCGACGCCCCGGGGTCCGTACCGGCGGCCGATGTCGATCATGCGTCCCTCCCAGGCCCGCACGTAGGGGCAGTGGTTGCACCAGAAGGTGACCAGCAGGAACGGACGATCCGCGAACTCCTCGAGACGATGGACCTTCCCATCGGTGCCCGGGAGGGCGAAGGACGGCGCGACAAATCCCGGGTTCCGGCGGAATGCTGCGATCTCGGCCATGGCACTCCGATCCGGCGGGGCGTCATATGGCTTGACCGGATGCCGGCGGCCGATGGCGCGGGCCGCGTCCCCCCTTTACGTGAGCGCGCTCGAGAACGAGACGGCCGATCTCGAGCGGCTGCACGCGGGCGTGATGGCGATCCGGACCTCGGTGCTCGCCGATCGTGCGCTGAGCGTTGGGGTCGGGGTTCGACCCAACGACCCCGTTCTCGAGAAGGCTCAGGCGCTCGGGGTGCCCGTAGTCCGACGCTCGAGCGGGGGAACGGGGGTTCTCCACGCTCCCGGGGATGTCGCGTGGGCGGTAGTCCTCCCTCGAGACGATCGCCTCCGGGGCCCGGATCTCTCGGCCGAGTACGCACGACTCGGCCGCGGAGCGGCGGAGCTCTACCGCTCCCGGGGGATCCCTGCCGCGTGGGTCCCTTCGCCCGGCCGCTCCGAGTCCTGCTGCTTCCTGGGCTACCGGGGCCGATCCTTGACCGTCCACGGGCGCGTGGTGGGAGGAGCGGCCCAACACCTCACCGGTCGGGCCCTTCTCCACCATGGGGTACTGCCGCGCACCGTGGACCGGACCGCCCATGCCGCCCTCTTTGGTCTCGGGGACGAGGAGTTGGAGGGTCTCGCCGGGACCGACGATCTGGGCATCGACGCTCCGGCCGAGGAGCTGGCGGCCGAGCTACGCGAGCGGATCCTCGATTCGCTCGCGCTCGAGCGTCAGGAGGGCGGGCTCGGCCGGTGAGACCACAGGTGGATCGCAGCCTGGGTCGCCGCCTCGCGCACCTCTCTCCATCCGCCCTTCGGGAGCTGACGATGGGTGATCACGAGGTCGCCGTCCACGTACACGGAGTCGATCGCCTCTTCCCACGCGGAGTAGGCGAGATGGGAGACGATCGTCTCCGGGCCCGCCGGCTGCACGGACGGGTGGTCGAGGGCCACGAGCGAGAAGTCGGCGCGCTTGCCCGGCTCGATCGAACCGAGGTCCCCTCCGCGGCCGAGCGCTCGCGCCCCCTCGCGCGTCACCATGTCGAGGAGACGCTGGGCGGGGAGTTGGGCGGCGTCCCAGCGCTGGTTCTTCTGGACGAGGCCGGCGACGTGCATCTCGCGGAGCATGCTCAGCGAATTGTTGGAGGCGGCCGAATCGGTCCCGAGGCCGATGACGGCGCCGGCCTCGGCGAGCTCCACGACCGGGGCCACGCCGCCGGACGCGAGCTTGAGGTTCGAGCACGCGCAATGGGAGATGCCGAGGCGGTGACGCCCGAGGAGCCCGATCTCGTGGCCGGTGAGCCACACCGCATGCGCCGCGATCTGGCGGGGGCCGAGGAACCCGATCTCCTCGAGCCATGCGGCGGGCCGACGGCCCGTCTTCGCCTCGTGATCGCGGACCTCCTTTCGGGTCTCGGCCAAGTGGTAGTGACAGAGCGTTCCCGCTTCCTCGGCGAGAGCGCGCGACGCGAGCCACGTCTCCTTTCCGCAGACGTAGACCCCTTGGGGGGCGACGAGCGGGGTGACGAGCGGATCGTTCTTCCACCGGGAGATGAACCGGCGCGCGTTATCGAGCGGGACGCCGGTCTGCGTCGTGAGCTCGGGATCGAGCACGGCCCAACCGAGGAATCCGCGGATCCCCCAGCGCTTGACGGCCCGGGCGACCGCGTCCTCGGCGTAGTAGAGGTCGAGGAACGAGGTGGTGCCGCTCAGGAGCATCTCGATCACTCCCAGCGCGGCTCCGGCCTCGACGTCCGACTCGGTCCGGTGCGCGTCGACGGCGAAGAGCGTCTCCAGGAAACCGGCGAGGTCACGGTCGTCCGCGATGCCGCGCAGCGGCGCCATCGCCACGTGACCGTGCGTGTTGATAAACCCCGGGACGACCGCGTATCGCGTGGCGTCGATCTTGACCGCGCCCTCGCGCGGCGCCTCGGGGCCCACGTGGGTGAACCGTCCGGCCTCGATGCGAACGTTGCCGCGGAACACGCGGCGCTCGTCGTCCTGCGTGACGATCAGAGCGTTCTCGAACCAGTACGACTCCGAGCGATCGCTCACGCGGCGCCTCCTCCGAAAGCGTGGGTCGGCGGGCCCACGGGACCCCGATGGGCGCGGACGACCGCGGCTCCGCCGAATGCGGGGCTCGACACCGAACTTCCCCCTCGTCAGATGTCGAGGTTCGTGACCTCGACGGCGTGCTGCTGGATGTACGCACGTCGGGGCTCGACCTCCTCGCCCATGAGGATGCTGCAGAGGTTGCTCGCCTGGGCCGCGTCGTCGATCGTGACGCGCAGGAGCGTGCGCGAGCCGACCTTCATCGTGGTGTCGCGCAGCTGGTCCGCGTTCATCTCGCCGAGACCCTTGTAGCGTTGGACGACAACACCTTTCATCCCCCCCATCTCGGCCAGGGTGCGGTCCCGCTCCTCGTCGGAGTATGCCCAGACGACCTTCGGGCCCTTTTGCAAGCGGTAGAGCGGAGCCTGGGCGATGTAGACGTGGCCGCCCACGAGGAGCGCGGGCATCTTCCGGAAGAAGAGCGTGAGGAGGAGGGTGCGGATGTGCGCGCCGTCGACGTCCGCGTCGGTCATCAGGATGATCTTGTGGTAGCGCAGCCGGGAGAGGTCGTCGTCGGCCTCCACTCCGTAACCGATCGCGGTCAGCAGGTTGCGGATCCCTTCGTTCTGGAGCATTTTGTCGAGGTGTGCCTTCTCGACGTTCAGGATCTTGCCCCGCAACGGCAGGATCGCCTGGAACTCCCGGTCCCGGCCCTGCTTGGCCGTGCCCCCGGCGCTGTCCCCCTCCACGATGAACAACTCGCACTCCGCCGGGTCCCTCGAATGGCAATCCGCGAGCTTTCCCGGGAGTCCACCGCCCTCCAAGAGGCCCTTGCGCCGCGTCAGCTCGCGCGCCTTGCGCGCGGCCTCCCGGGCCTGTGACGCCTGGATCGCCTTCTGCAGCAGCGACTGGGCGACCGAGGGATGCTCCTCGAGGTAGTCGGAGAGCTTCTCGTTGACCGCGCTCTCGACCTGGCCCTTCACCTCGGAGTTCCCGAGCTTCGCCTTGGTCTGTCCTTCGAACTGAGGCTCGAGAACCTTCACGCTGAGCACGCAGCTCAATCCCTCGCGCACGTCGTCGCCGGTGAGGCTGTCCTTGTCGTTCTTGATGAGGCCGTGCCGGTGTGCGTAGTCGTTCAGCGTGCGCGTCAGCGCGGCGCGCAGCCCGACGACGTGCGTGCCTCCGTCGACCGTGTGGATGTTGTTGACGAAGGCGAGGGTCGTGTCGTTGTAACCGTCGTTGTACTGCAGCGCGACCTCGATGTCCGTCGTGTCCCGCTTCGCGTGGAGCGAGATCGGAGGGCTGAACAGGACGTTCGTCGCCCCGTTGAGGTCCGCGACGAACTCGCTCAGGCCTCCCGCGTGGTGGAACGTCGTCTCGCTCTGGTCGCGCTCGTCCTTGAAGAGGATCGTGACCTGGGGATTGAGGAAACTGAGCTCCTTGAGGCGACGCTCGACCGTTCCCCGGTCGAAGACGACCGTCTCGAAAATCTCCTTGTCGGGGACGAACCGCGTCTCGGTCCCGGTACCCTCGGCGGGACCGAGGTCCTTCACCGGAGCGACCGGCTGGCCGCGCTCGTAGCGCTGGAAGTACTGGTGCCCGTTCCGCCACACGCGGACCTCGAGGGATTCCGATAGGGCATTGACGACGTGGACGCCGACCCCGTGCAGTCCTCCCGATACCTTGTAGGCGCCCTTGTCGAACTTGGAACCCGCGTGCAGGACCGTCATCACGATCTCGAGCGCCGGGCGGTGGTACCGCGGGTGTTCCTCGACCGGGATGCCTCGGCCGTTGTCGCGGACCGTGCACGCGCCGTCGGCGCCGAGCGTGACCGTGATCTCCGTGCAGGCGCCGGCGAGCACCTCGTCGATCGAATTGTCGACGACTTCGTAGATCAGGTGGTGGAGGCCGCGCGAATCGGTCGACCCGATGTACATCCCCGGCCGCTTCCGGACGGCGGTCAGTCCCTCGAGGATCTGGATCGAACTCGCGTCGTACTCGGCGACCGTTGCACCCTGCGGAACCATCGAGTCTACCGCCGAGAAACCCTCGGCGAATCAACGAGCCGGACATGCGTTATAACAGTATGTGCGCGGCGGAAACGAGGGCCATTTTCGACCCGGAAAACGAGGCCCTCCGGACCCGTTAAATCCTGGACCATTCGAGCCCTTTTGGGGCCGGAGCATGCGGCTACCCGGGGGGGCGTACCTGCGTCCGAACGTAGTCGAAGTACCGTTCGACCGTTCCATCGGGAGAGGTCCATTCCGCGCGCAGCCGGGTGCGCTTCTCGGCCCGTCGTAGCTCCGAAAGCAAGGTTCGGTTCAGCTCCTTCGTGCTCGCCCCTTCCCACGAGGAGTCGACCACGAACTCCGTGCCCTCACGGCGCACGGTCCCGCTGGGGATCCGCTGGCGCAGTACCGGCTCGATGGCTTCCGGTCGGTCGCTGCTCACCCGGGCGGAGAGGTGGAACTTCATGCGTCCCCCGGCGGGCCAACGATCAACGCCTTTCTGAGGATTTCGACCAGGGGGTTCGGACTCAGACCCCCCATCTCGCCGCCGCGGGAGCGCGCCGAGCCATTTCGACAATTGACGATACCAAGCGAGCGCCCGACAAATCGCTATTAGCGTACGACGGTGGGCGGGAAACGATGCCCGGAGAAGGAGAGGCTCCCGCACCCCTTCCGGCGGATGCGTCGACCGGCGGTACCGCTGCCCCGGAGCCGGAGAATGCTTCGGCGGGCGAAGATTGGGCGACCCGCTACAAGTACCTCCTCGCCGATTTCGAGAACTTCCGGCGTCGCATCGAGCGGGAACGGGAAATGATCTCCCGTCAGGCTCTCGCCGCGGTCCTGCGAGAGCTGATCCCGATCTACGAGGCGTTCGGGCACGCCCGTAAGGCGGGAGAGCGCGCGGACGCGGCGATCGGCAAGGGGTTCGACCTGATCGAACAGGAGTGGCGCAGGTTCTTTCAGCGGGAAGGCGTCACCCCGGTCGCTGTGATCGGCGCCCCGTTCGCCCCGGAAGAGGAGGAGGCGGTCGCGGAGACCTCCGCGGATCCCGAGCACCCCGACGGAACGGTGGTCGAGATCGTCCAGCAGGGCTACCGTTTCCCGGGCGGGCTCATACGGCCCGCGAAGATCGTCGTGGCCCGATCGACGGCGAGCGGCCCGGAGTCGTCGACGCCGAAGGCGTCCCGGGAGGCATCCCCATGAGCGAGCGGTCGAGCGAGATCTCGGGGTTCTACCGTCGATCGATCGCCGAACGGAGGGAAGCGATCCGGGAATGGGGGGGCCTTTCGGACGCGGAGATGGCGGCCTACGAGTTCCCCCCGGGGATCGATCCGGCCACGATCGACCGGATGATCGAGAACGTGATCGGCGTCTTCCCCCTTCCGCTGGGCGTCGCGACGCACTTCCGCGTCAATGGGGTCGATCGCTTGGTCCCGATGGCGCTCGAGGAACCGAGCGTGGTCGCCGCCGCATCGAACTCTGCCAAGGTAGCGAGGTCGTCCGGAGGGTTTTTCGCCAGCTCTTCGCCCCCGGTCATGATCGGGCAGGTCCAGCTCCTCGAGGTGCCCGACCCGGCGGCGGCCCGTCACCGGATCCTCGCGGAACGCGAGCGCCTGCTCGACGCCGCCAACGCGCTCGACCCCGTGCTCGTGAAGTTCGGAGGCGGCGCGAAGGACCTCGAGGTCCGCCTCCTCGAGAGCCCGCGCGGGCCGATGGTCGTCGTCCACCTGCTGGTCGATGCGCGGGATGCCGGCGGGATGAACGCCGTCAACACGATGTGCGAGGCCCTCGGTCCCGAGCTGGCGCGCATCGCCGGCGGCCGGTTCCGGCTGAGGATCATCTCGAACCTCGCGATCCACCGGGTCGTACGCGCCCGGGCGACGTTCCCCGCCGCCGCGCTCGCCACGGAGAACGCCACGGGTCCCCAAGTGGTCGACGCGATCCTGGAGGCATACGCCTTCGCCGTTGCCGATCCGTTCCGTTGCGCGACGCACAACAAGGGGATCATGAACGGGATCTCGGCCGTTGTCATCGCGACCGGTAACGATTTCCGGGCCATCGAGGCGGGGGCGCACAGCTTCGCCGCGTGGACCGCGGCTCCCGGGCATGTGATCCGTCCGCTGACCGCCTACGAAAAGGACGCGAACGGCGACCTCGTGGGATCGATCGAGGTACCGATGCCGGTCGGGCTCGTGGGAGGGGCTACGGCGGTCCATCCGACCGCGAAGGCGAACGTGAAGCTGCTCGGGGTGAAGTCGGCTCGGGAGCTGGGCGAGATCATCGCCTCGGTCGGACTGGCCCAGAACTTCGGCGCTCTGCGCGCCCTCGCTACCGAAGGAATCCAGCGAGGTCACATGGAGTTGCACGCGCGCAATCTCGCGGTGAGTGCCGGCGCCCGGCCCGATGAGATCGACCGCGTCGCGGAACGGCTCGTGCGGGAGCGGGCCGTGCGCTTCGACCGCGCCAAGGCGATACTGGACGAGCTACGCCACCCGTAGGCGCTGGATGATCGTCGGCGTGCTCGCCTTGCAAGGGGACGTACCGGAGCAGACCCGGGCCATCGCCCGCCTGGGCGCGCAGGTTCGACCGGTCCGCGGTCCGTCGGACCTCGAGGGACTCTCCGCTCTGCTCCTGCCGGGCGGCGAGTCCACCACGATATCGGACCTGATCGATCGCTCGGGCCTGCGGGAGCCCCTCACGACCGCGATCCGCTCGGGGATCCCCACCCTGGCGACCTGCGCCGGCCTGATTCTTCTCTCCCGAGACCTCGAGGTGAGCGCCGAGGGTCGGGACCCGCGCCCGCTCGGGATCCTCGATGTCCGGGTCCGTCGCAACGACTTCGGGCGGCAGCGCGAATCGTTCGAGGCACCGGTGCGCGTAGAGGGACTCCGTGGCGGCTCGTTTCCCGGTGTATTCATCCGATCCCCCCGCATCCTCCTCGTGGGGCCCGGGGCCGAGCCGTTCGCCTGGCGGGGAAGCGAGGTGGTGGGGGTGCGCGCGGGAAACACCTGGGGCTTGACGTTCCACCCCGAGCTCACGGACGACCCCCGAGTGCACCGCGCATTCCTGCAGCGCGCGCGGGTCGCCCGGCGGTCCGCTTAGAGCAACAGGATCGCGACGGACGCGACGAAGAGGGCCGCACCCACCGCGATCCAGCCGGCGCGACGACGACGCGACTGGCCGGCGCGCCATGCATCGAGGAAGATCGGCGCCGGGCCGATGACCAGGATACGGGGCTCGGCTCCGATCTCGGGCCCTTCGGTCTGTGCGAGCGCGATCGAAGCGGGCACCCCCTGGATCAGCCCCTGCGATGCGCGCTCGAGCGCGACAAACCCCGCCGCGATCACGGCGGCGCCGATCGCGAGCTCGGCGGTCGGCGCGACATGGGGGGATTGGAGCGCGCCCAGGATGACCGCCTCGGTGACGACCGCGAGGCCGATGAGGAACAGGGCGACCGGGAGCCAGATGCGACCCTCCCCCGCCATAGAACCCTTCGTAGGGGGTAGGGCCTCGTTCCCTTTGTGCCTAGCGATGGGCTCGGGCGAGCCAGCGGGTCAGTGATAGGTGTCGAAGGGATACGGCTCGAGGGGAAGCTCGCCCAGCGCCATCAGGAACTCCGGCGGCGTGAGCACGGGCCTCGGATAGAGATCGGAGTCGTCGATCGCGATCCGCGGGCACGCCGTGTTGACGTAGGCGTCGAACGCTCGGCCCTCGAGATCGCGCGGGTCGATCCGGGAGAATGTGAGGATCTCCGCCTCGCGGCCGCGCCGGCGCGCCCGAAGCTGCAGGGCGAGAGCGGTCGCGGTTCGGTTCTGGCCGGCGAAGGTGGAGACGAGGATCCCCCAGCGCTTCGCGTCGCGGACCCCGGCGACCAAGAGTTGGCGCCGCCGGACGATCGCCGCTCGGTCGATGGGCGGCTCGAGGCTCTCCTGGAGGGGATCGAGGGAGTAGACCGGCCGGTCGGTGGCCAGCGCGAGGCCGATCGGGTGGAACCGGCCGGTGCCGACGAAGAGGAAGGCGTCGACCTCCGCCGCGACCTGCTCCGCGCCCGTGTAGTTGCATCCGAGGGCCTGGGCGGGGTAGGCGAGCCGACGGTCGCCCGTGCCGACCTTGGGCGAGAACCCGACCCGAACGAGCTCGCGCTCGAGGGGCGCGACGAGATCGAGGTGCTGGATCGAGGCCACGATGCCCAGCCGCGCCGGAAGGCGAGCGGCCCGGACCATTTCCGCGAGGCGGGAAGGGTCGCCGCCGGAATAGCGCATCTCGACGAAGTAGGTGGGCAGCGGCAGGACCATGTTCGGGATCGGGGCGTGGCCGAGAACGACCGCTACCTCCGCGCCCGGAACTTCGTCCGGCATCGGCCCATCGCACGCGCCGAAGCAAGGTCGACCGGCGAGGAAGACCGGCGCGCCGGTGGCCGCGCGGATCTGCTCCGCGAGCTCGTGGGCGTTCCGCACGAGGCCGGCGGGCACCTGGAGCGCGATCCGTTTCGGGCGTCGTTGCCGGAGCGCTTCGAAGAGTTCGGGGCCGACCCGGGCATAGACGGGGGGCGCTTCGCCGGCGTCCACTCCGAGGCGCGGCGGGAGACGCTCGACGAGCCGCTGTACCGCTTCGCGGTTGTCCGTGTAGTGGAGGCGGACCGACGCGACCGACGGCGAGACGCGTTCCGCGAGGTCGTGCTCGGCGCTCAGGGCGGGCGTCCACGTCGGATCGACCTCGACGGCAAAGGCGGTGAGCCGCCAGGTCCCTTCTCCGTTCGGCGCGTCGAAGGGCACCTGCCAGTCGAGAGGGGTGATCGTGCGGGGGCGTTCCAGTCCGGTTTCCTCGCGCAACTCTCGGAGGAGGGCGGCTTCGAGATCCGCATCGGTCGTCTCGACCTTGCCGCTGATCGGCACCCAGATGCCACCGCGGGCGGGGGGGCGACGGAATATCCAGAGCTCGAACGGCCGGGCCGTGTAGAGGTAGCCCTCGACACACTCCCGCGCGATCGTGCCCGAAACCGGCGCGCTCACCCCTTTCCTCGGCGCGCGAGGAGGGAGAGGATCGCCTCCGCCGGCGCGCCGTGGGCGACGAAGAGCGCTTCCAACGCATCCTCCCGCGTGACGCCGGCCTGCTCCATCACGAGCGCGATGTCCTCTTCGGGGGGCCCGGCGCGCCCGAGGGGGGCGGCGCCGGCCGGTGTCGCGGCACCGGAGGCTCCGGCCGACCGCGCGCGGACCTGGGGGGTGCCGACGATCTGGTAGGTCTTCACGCCCTGGACGGAGAGGATCGTCACCTCGGGACGCTGGAAGACGTGCTCCTGGTCGGACGTGCGGACGATGACCTCCTCCACGCCCGGGACCTCTTCGGTCGTCATCCCGAGCTGGCGCATCATGCGCTCCATCTGCCGCGGATCGCGGGGGTTGCCGATCATCGACGGGCGGGGCCCCCTTCCCGTTACTCGTCCTCGGTCGCGGTGCGGATCCGCGACTCCAGTTCGGGGTCGACGAGGATCGACTCGTCCTCACCGGACGGACGGCGGCCGCCGCCGATATGGCGCGGTCGACGGGTCTCCTCCTGATGCCGGCGGACCTGGGCCACGAGTTCGTCCATCAGCCCGCCGGTCCCCGCGAGGAGGTTCCAACCCGTGGTCGAGGCGTAGAAGATCCCCTTGTTCGTGTGCAGGCGCGCCTCCACCGTGACGTCGCCGGTGCGGTGCGTCGCGTGGGGGGCGAAGTGCAGGTTGAGCAGGAGCGGACGGGCGTACCGGGAGGTCCGGCGGAGCCCTCCCGCCACGGCGCGATCGATCTCGGTGAGGATCGAAGGATCGCTCGCGCCGCGCAGGCCCGTGACCTCCACGTAGACGTCCCCGAGCGCTTTCCCCTCCCGGCTCGCTTCCGCGATCGCGAGACCGAGCAGGTCGGCTTGGGAGACGATCGACTCGGGCTTCCCCGACGGGCTCAGGACGAACACGCTCGAGACGTGCTCGCGAGTCATCCGGCGCGCGGCCTCCGTGATCGACGTCCCGGCGTTCGCCGTCACCGGAGGAGAATGCATGATCGTGCTGACCGCGACATCCATGGCGTTCCCCTTGTTCTCGGCGTCCCGCTTCCCGCCGATGGTCGGTCGCCACAGGATCCGACCCAGGTCCCGTATGCCCACGGCGCCGACCAGCTTGCCCTTGCGATCGACGACCGGCAGTGGGTGCTCTTCCAACAGACGGATGCGGGCGATCAGCGAGCGAACGGGGTCGCTCTCCTTCACCGTGGTCCCGATGGAGCGTGCGATGCCGTCCACGGGCTGGCTCGCCGAGCGAACGAGCGAGGGGAGCGCTTTCACGAGATCCGTGCGGCTCACGAGCCCGAGCAGCTCGCCCCGCCGTCCCACGACCGGGGCCGCCCGTAACCCGGTGGAGAGCAGTTGCTCGGCGATCTCGGGATACGGCGTCGTGCCCAGGACGACCGGGGGGAGGATCAGCAGGTGCTCGGCCTTGGTGGAGAGGGGGAGGGTCGCGCGCCGCGCGATCGACTCGAAGGTGAGCATCCCGGCGATGCGGTTCCCGCGGAGCACGGGGATCTCATGGATCTCGCGGGAACGCATCAACCCCAGAGCTTCGCTCAACGGGGCGTCGTGCGTGACGGTGACGAGGTCGGCGGTCATCAGATCGATCGCGGTGGGCCAACGGTCGGGCATCGAGCGGGAACGTACGGTTCCCGTCTTAGCGCTGGCGGAGCGGGCGCTCGGTATCTTCGGCAAGGTCGCGCGCCATCTGGTAGCCGTTCTCGCCGTCCGAGTAGTAGCCCCGGAGAAGGTCGACGACGCTAAACCGGAACCGGGCATAGAGCCGTATCGCGGTGGCGTTCGATACCCGGACCTCGAGCGTGGCCCGACGCAGGCCGCGGCGGCGGCACCGCTCGAGGAATGTCTCCATCAGCATCGTCCCGACGCCCCGCCGCCGGGCGGTCCGGCCGACGGCGAACATCAGGACCCGCCCCTCCCCCGGCGTCTGGTTGACCCCGAGCAGGAAGCCGATCGGCCGGTCGAGCTCGTCCGCCGCGACGAGGAAACCTTCGGGCCAGGCCGCGCTCAGCGTTCCGTACAGGGTGGGGTCGTAGTGCTCGTGCAGACCTTCCGCCACGATCTCCATGATCGGGTCGAGGTCGGACGGATGAAAGCCCCGCAGCGTAGCGGAAGGCTCGCCGTCGTCCTCTGCGCCCGAGGATTGGGCCGGCCCCGGCTCAGCGATACATCTCACCCCCTCCGTCCGTCTCGATGGGGCGCAGGCTCGCGATCGACTTCTGCTGTTGGGCCAGGCTCGCTCGGACCTCCGCCTCGATCTGCCGGGCCTTCTCCCTCAGGGGACGCGTGTTCAGCACGAGCAGCGGGACCAAGGGGTTGATCGTCTCGATGACTTTGGCGGCCGCCCGCGCGTCCGGGTAGTCCTTGTGGGCCTGGGCGATCAGGCACAGCACCGGGATCGACCGGGAGATCGCGGGGAGGAGGAGCCCGCCGGCAAACCCGGTCACGACCCCGCTCGCGGCGGTGAAGGAATAGCGATCGAGCAACGGAGCGGCAGCGCGGTTCGCCATCGCGACGACGCGCGCGTCGATCTTCGCCTCGTTCTCGATCGGCTGTCCCTCGATCGCGACGACGAGCTGAAGCCCCTTGCCCTCGGCCCAGTCGAGCAGCGTCCGGCCGAGCTCGTTCAAAAGGTTCGCCGGGGGCTGGATGTCCGAGATCGCGACGACCAGCTGGTCGCAGGTGCGGTCCGGCCCGCAGACGATCTTGCTCGCGTAGAAGCGGACCGGCGCGCTGACGACCCCCTCCTCCATGACGACGGTCGGGGGGAAGTCCTCGCCGACCATGTAGGCGACCGGCCGCATATCGAGCGTGTGCACGAGGTAGGAGGCCGCGACCGAGCCGACGAGGCCGTGGGTCGGGAATCCGACGACCATCATCGCCCCGCTCAGCGGGTCGCCCTGCGTGTCCACGACCTGAAGGCGCCCGCTCAATGTTGGCTCTCCCGGGGAACGATCCTCATCCCGACCGAAGGGCGGCCCGTTTATGGGCTTTCGTCCGTTCCCGTGGGGATCGCCGCCGGGAGCCTCAGCGTTAAAGCGGGAGTGTCGCTCGTCGCGGCGGTCGCCGGATGAAGGTACTCATCACGGGCATTGACGGCTACTCGGGCTGGCCGCTCGCCCTGCATCTGCTCGCGCGCGGCCACGAGGTCGTCGGGATCGACAATTTCGTGACGCGTCGTAGGGTCCGGGAGGTCGGGAGCTGGTCCGCGACCCCGATCCCGTCGTTCGCGCGCCGGCAGGCCGCCGTGCGGGAGGTCCTTGGCAAGGAGATCACCTTCTACCGCGGCGACCTCGGGCGGTACGAGGTCGTCGAAAAGGTCCTCGCGACCGAGCGACCGGACGCGATCGTCCATCTCGCCGAGCAACGGAGCGCGCCGTACTCGATGATCGACGTACGCCACGCGGTCGCGACGCAGATCGAGAACGTCACCAGCACGCTCCACCTCCTCTACGCCATGCGCGCCTACGCGCCGGACGCGCACCTCGTCAAGATGGGCACGATGGGCGAGTACGGGACCCCGAAGGTCCCGATCCCCGAGGGGTTCTTCGAGGTCGAGTACCGCGGCGGCAAGGACACGCTCCCCTTCCCCCGGCAGGCGGGGAGCTGGTACCACTGGAGCAAGGTCTTCGACTCGGGCGACGTGATGTTCGCGAGCCGGATCTGGAACCTCCGCGCCACCGACGTCATGCAGGGCGTGATCTACGGGATCCGGACCCCGGAGATGACCGACCGACGTCTCCTCACCCGCTTCGATTTCGACGAGACGTGGGGAACGGTCGTCAACCGCTTCATCGCCCAAGCGATCCTCGGGGTTCCCCTCACCGTCTACGGGCGCGGGGGCCAGACCCGGGGGTTCATCGCGCTCGAGGACTCCGTCCAGTCGTTGCGGATCGCGATCGAGCACCCCGCGCGACCCGGCGAGTACCGGGTCTTCAACCAGTTCGACGCGGCCTACTCGGTGAACCACCTCGCGCAGACCGCCTCCCGCATCGCGACCGAGCTCGGCTACTCCGCGACGATCGCCCACCCGCCGAATCCCCGGGTCGAAGCGGAGGAGCACGGCTACGAGCCGGTCCACGAGCACCTGTACGAACTCGGCTACCGCCGCACGCGGACCCTGGAAGAGGTGATCCGCGAGATCTTCACCACCCTCCGACGCTACCGCGGGCGCCTCGTGGCCAAGCAGCACGTCGTCCAGCCCGCGATCGACTGGCGCCAAGGGGACAACCGCGGCTCGCTCGGGACTCGGGCGCCGACCCCTCCCGGACCGCCCCCATCGAGCGGAGCGGCGTAGCCCGATGCGCGGGATCGTCACCCTCGCCGGCGACGGGAGCCGGATGCTGCCGTGGGCGCGTCTCGTCCGCAAGGAGTTCCTCCCGCTCTTCGCCGCCCCGAGCGACGGTCGCGGAGACCCGGTCCTCAAGCCGGTCGCCCACTTCGTCCTCGAGACCCTCGTGGGCGCGGGGATCACGGACCTCGTCCTCGTCGTCCGACCGGAGAACCTGAGCTACGTGCGATCGTACTTCAGCATCGATCCGGCGTTCCTGCGCCGGCACGCCCACCACCCGGAGCGGGTGCGGGAGACCGCGCGGTTCTACCGATCGCTCGCGCACCTTCGCATCGAGTTCCGCCTCCAGCGCCAGCCGAAGGACCGGCGCTCCCGGGGATTCGGCGACGCGGTCCTGCGGGCCGCCCCGGTCGTGGGGAACGAGCCGTTCGTCGTTCACGCCGGGGACGCGGTGCTTCTCGAGAGGGAACGCGGTCGGATCGTCCGCGCGTTGGCCGACCTGCGCGCGCGCGAGCGGTTGGACGCGGCGCTGCTCGTGCGCCCGGTGACGGACCCGCGACGCTACGGGGTCGTCGAAGGGCGACGCCTCTCGGCGTTCCGGGGAATGGGCCGGCTGGCCGTGACGCGCATGGTGGAAAAGCCGACCGCGCCTCGCTCCCGGTGGGCCGCGACCGCCGTCTACGCCTTCGGGCCGAAGATCTGGGACGCCCTCCGGCAGGAGGCGCGCCGCCACCCAGAGGAGCTCGAACTCACGGACGGGATCGCGCGGCTGATCCGGGACGGCGGCCGCGTCCAGGCGCTTATCCTGACCCCTCGGGAGGGGGTGTGGCGCTCGGTCGGTTCGCCGGAGCGATATGCCCGTGCGCTCGTCGAGACTCGAACGCGCGCGGAGCGGGCTCCGAAAGGGCGCGTGGGGCGGCGCCGCCGTCCGCTCCCTCGCGCGCGAACAGTTCGGCGGCGTCCACACCGCGGGCGTCCCAGCGGTATTGGAGGCGGCGGTAGGCCCACCAGCGGTCGAACGCCACGCCCGGAAGTAAGCGGCGCGCGGCGGTGAACGCGAGAGCGGGCACGCGGAAGCGCTGGCGCTCGCGGATCGTTCCCTTGAGGAACTCGAAGTATTCGGAGGCGCTCGGAGCCGGAGCGTCCGGCAGGCTCAGGTAGGCATCCACCCGCGTGATCGCGTACAGCCAGCGCGCCCACGCCGCCGCGGGGGTCCCGCGCACGATCGCTTCCTGGCGCCGCAGCGCATCGAGCGATCGCTCGAAGTACGACGGGTCCGCCGGGGGCCGGATGCCGCTCTCGCCGAAGGTCTCCATGCTCGTACTCGGGTGGATGCGGTGGCAGCTGAGGATCTGAGGGTCGACCCGGATCGCGCCGCGGCTCGCGAGCGCGCTCAGAAAGACGAGCGAGTCCGATCCGGCCGCGACGTCCTCGAACGCGGGGAGGAACGGCTGGAGGACCGAGCGGCGGACCGAGATCGTGCTGAGATTGTACATCGGGAGCACGCGGCTACCGCGCTTTTCGGCGACCGTGCGAAGGACGACCGGCGCGCGAGGGGCCGTGCCGGGCCACTCGCAGGCCGGCCACCCCGGCACCGGTCGCCCGTACGGGTCGATCGGGCGGTATCCGTTCCTCGCGAGGGCGAGCTCCGGATCCTCGCGGAACCATGCCGCGACCGTCGCCGACTTCTCCGGCTCGAACTCGTCGTCGTCGTCCAAGAAGGCGACGACCTCTCCGCGGGCCGCCTCGACCCCGCGGGCGACACTGGCCCCCACGGGACTTCGGCGGTCGGTCACCATGCGGATCCCTTCGCCGGCGAGCTCCCGCTCGAGGGCGGGATCGTCGAAGTTGTGCACCACCAGGATCTCCCGGCCGCCGGGAGGGGGCGGTCCCGCGACGACCGAGCGGACCGCGTCCCGCACGAACCTTCGCCGTTTCCAGGCGAGGATCACGACGGAGAGCTCCGGTCGCGCCGGCGCGTCGGCGGATTCGAGGAGGGCTTCGGACATATCGCGTAGTCGGCGGACCACGTCCGTCCCTCGCTATGAGGCTTCCCTTTCCCCCGCACCCCCGCCGGCTCGAACCGCTAGGGAAGATCGAGGTGCCGGTCCAGGCCGAGGAGGACGCGGCGGGAAACCCTCGGAGCGACGCAGTACGCTCCGGCCACCGCTCCGGCCCCCCACCGAACCGCCGCCGGCGATTCGAGCGGCCGCTCGCGGAGGCGGCGGCCGAGGTACGCTCGTAGGGAGCGGCGTACGCTGGCCGGCGCGGCACCCGCACGGATGGGATCGAGCAGATCGGCCGCCTCGGCGACGCGTCCCAGCCTCCGGGTCCGCGCGTCGAGCCAGCGACCCAGGGCGGAAGGCCCCCGGGACCCTACGAACCGGGCGAACCGTTCGTGGTCCTCCCAGTGCCGTTGCTGCCAGCCGGCCCGGCGGCTGGCGCTCGCCCCGTAGTGTCGGTAGAGCGTGGTCCGAGCGTCGTCGAAGTACATCGATCCCGGAGCGACGGCCGCGGCCACGAAGACCGAGAGATCCGGGCAGATGGACGGCGCGATCCACGGCCGGATTTCGGGAGTCAGGATCGACCGTCGAAACACCATCGTCCCCACGTTGAGCCACTCCGTGCCCGAGCGGCGAAGCCGTTCGATCCCGTCGTCCTTCGAGTCCGCGGGCACTTCGATCGGGCCCGCATCGAGGGCGCGCTCCCGCTCGATCGGCGCCCAGCGCGATATCGGGACCGGGGTCCCCTGCTCGTCCACGACGCTCACTCGGTTCCGGTAGAGCGCCGTGTCCGGGCGGGCACGGAAACGCACGAGCGCCCGCGCCACGTGCTCGGGGGCAAAGAGGTCGTCGTCCTCGAGGATCGCGACGATCGGCGCCCGGGTCGCGTCGATCGCGCCGAGGAGCCACCGGCCGATCACCGGCTCGGGGTCCCGGCGGTAGACGATGTCTTCGCGCGCGCACCGGGCGTGAATCTCGGAGTCGTCGAAATCGGCGAGCGCGAGGATCTCCATGGACTCTCGAGGGACCGTCTGGGCGAGGACCGAGCCGAGCGCCCCGTCCAGGAACCGCCGGCGCCGGTACGCGGCGACGACCACCGCGACCTCGGGGGCCGCGCTCGTATCCTCCACCGACGGCGGTCCCCCC
>JAKAYT010000044.1 GCA_021826685.1 Thermoplasmata archaeon | reverse complement strand
CCGAGCTCTCGATGCCGCAGATTGTCCGGGTCGGCCCCGGGCCCCGACACCGACCCGATGGGGCTCGCCGTAGACGACGAGCACCCCAATCGCGAGGGCTGCGCCCCCCGGACCACCCGTCGCGGCACTGGCCGGAACGATACCGAGCCCCGCGCGGTGGCCCCGACATGGGCCGCCGCGAGCGGCCCGTAGGATCCGGGGTTTCACGCGGGAATGCTTTTCAGCGCGCTCACGAGCTTGGTGACCACGTCCTTCGCGTCGCCGTAGAGCATGTGACAGTTGTCCTTGTAGAAGAGCTCGTTCTCGATCCCCGCGAATCCCTTCCCCTGTCCGCGCTTGATGACGAGGACGTTGTGCGCCTTGTCCACGTCGAGGATCGGCATCCCTTGCAACGCGGATCCTTGCCGGCGCGCCGCGGGGTTCACCACATCGTTCGCGCCGATGACGAGCACGACGTCGGTCTGAGGGAACTGCTCGTTGATCTCGTCGCGATCGAACAGCTTGTCGTAGGCGATCCCCGCCTCAGCGAGAAGGACGTTCATATGACCGGGCATCCGGCCCGCGACGGGGTGGATGGCGAACTTCACGTCGACGCCCTTCTGCTCCAGTAGGTCGGCGAGCTCCTTGACCTTCCCCTGGGCTTGGGCGACCGCCATCCCGTAGCCGGGGGCGATGATCACGGATCCCGCGTAGGCCATCATCACTGCGGCGTCGGACGGCTCGATCGGTTTCAACGATCCCGCGACGGTGGCGCCTTCCTCCTCCTTCGCGCCGAAGGCGCTGAACAGCACGTTGCCAATCGAGCGGTTCATCGCGCGGGCCATCAGTACCGTGAGGAGACTACCGGCGGCTCCGACCAGGGTTCCCGCGACGACCATCGCGTAACCGGCATCCCCCAGCGGCCCGTTCACCAAGGCGAAGCCGTCCAGCGCGACCGCGATCCCCGTCATCGCGTTGAACAGCGAGATGATGACGGGCATGTCGGCACCGCCGATTGGGATCGCGAGCAGGAACCCGTAGAGCAGGACGAACAGGAAGAACGGCCCCAGCCAGATCGGGTTCGCGGTGAGGGCGGAGGTGACCCCAAAGCCGATGCCGATCGCGAGCACCGCGACGTTGACGCCCTGCTGGGCCGGGAAGACGATCGGCTTCGATCGCATCCACCCCTGGAGCTTGAGGAACGCGATGACGCTCCCCGCGATGGAGGTCGAACCGATGATCGCCCCGGCGAGGCTCAGGCCGACATCGGCCGAGTTGGTGAGCGTTGTGAGCAGCTCGATCGCGGCGATCGCGGCGGCCGCGCCGCCTCCCATGCCGTTGAAGACGGCGACCATCTGGGGCATCGCCGTCATCTGCACGCGACGGGCCCAGACGAAGCCGGCACCTCCCCCCACGAAGACCCCGGCGGCGATCCACGCCCAATTGGAGATCCCGGGGGTCAGGAACGTCACGACGACCGCGGCGAGCATCGCCATGCCGGCCTGGACGATCCCGCGTCGCGCGGTCTCGGGCGAGCTCATCGCCCGCAGTCCGAGGATGAAGAAGATGACCGCGAGGACGTAGACCGCGTCGATCAGGTCGCCGATGTAGGGGTTGCTCACGGCGCACCCCCGCCCTTCCGCTTCGTGCGGTCGAACATCGTGAGGATGCGTTCCGTCACGACGTAGCCGCCGGTGACGTTCATCGCTCCCATCACGACGGCGACGAAACCGATCACGCGCTCGACATTGGTCGTGGACAACCCAAGGGCGACGATCGCCCCGACAAGGACGATCCCGTGGATGAAGTTCGACCCCGACATGAGCGGGGTGTGCAGAAGGGTGGGCACCCGGCTGATGACCTCGTAGCCCAGGAACGCGGTGAGGATCGCGATCAGCAGCGCCGTCCAGAGGTCCGCGGTCATGGCGACTTCTCCACGAGCTCCCTCGTCGGCGCGTGGGTGATCTGGCCCGCGCTCACAAGCTGGCTCGCGACGAGGATCTCGTCCGATCGGTCGGCAACGAGTCCCCCGTCCTTCGTCAGAAGTAGGCCGAGGAACGACTGCAGGTTCTTCGCGAACATCAGGCTCGCATGGAAGGCGAGGTCGCTGGGGAGGTTCAGCGGGCCGACGATCGTGACGCCGTGATGGACGATCCGCTCGCCGGGCTTCGTGAGCTCGCAATTGCCACCGGTCTCAGCGGCGAGGTCGACGATCACGGAGCCCGGCCGCATCTTCTCGACCGTCGGGGTGCGCACGAGGATCGGCGCCTTGCGGCCCGGGATCGCGGCGGTGGTGATCACGACGTCCGCGTCGGCGACCGCCCCGTCGACCATCGCGGCTTCCTGGGCCTTCTCCTCCGGCGTTAGCTCGCGGGCGTAGCCTCCCTGGCCTTCGGCGTTGATCGGGAGTTCGAGGAACTTCGCTCCCAGGCTGCGGACCTGTTCGCCTGCCGCGCGTCGCACATCGTACCCTTCCACGATCGCGCCCATCCGGTGGGCGGTCGCGATCGCCATCAGACCGGCGACCCCCGCGCCCAGGATGAGCACCTTCGCGGGCCGGATCGTTCCGGCCGCGGTCGTGAGCATCGGGAAGAACTTCGGGACGAGTTCGGCCCCGATCAGCGCCGAACGATAGCCGGCGACCGTCGCCTGAGAGCTGAGCACGTCCATGCTCTGGGCGCGCGAGATCCGGGGAAGGAGCTCGAGGGCGAACGCGGTTTGGCCCCCGTCCCGCAGCGCTCTCACCATCGGGAGGTTGCGGCTGGCGTTCATCTGCGCGACGAGCACCGACGACCTCGGGATCAGCGCGACCTCCGCCACACTCGGGCCCTGGACCTTGAGGACGATCTCGCTCGAGAACGCCCCGACCGCGTCGGGCACGATCGTGGCTCCGGCTTTCGCGTAGGCGTCGTCCGGATAACCGGCCGATTCCCCCGCCGTGGACTGGATGCGGAGGGTAACGCCCTGTTTGACGAGGCGAGCGACGACCTCGGGGACGAGCGCGACCCGACGTTCCCCGGGCGCCGTCTCCTTGGGAACGCCGACGCTGATACCCATGATATCCCGCGGGCGACGAACCGGCGGAGATTATACCGTCTGCGTCGAGCGCGTCGGACCTCCTCATCCGGGCGAGCGACGCACGCGGCACTTCGAGCGGAAAGGCTCAAGCCGGCGCCCGCGCATCCGCCGGCGTGCCTCGTGGGATCTCCGTGGCGGTGGATCGCATCGTTTGGGGCGACGCTCGAACGGTGTTGAATCGGCTGCCGAGAGAATCGGTGCACCTCGCGATCACGTCCCCTCCGTACAACGTGGGCATCCGCTACGTCGGCTATTCCGACGACCGCTCCTACGCCGAGTATCGTCGGTGGCTCAAGGGCGTGTGGCGCGCGCTCTATCGGGCGCTTGTCCCGGGAGGGCGGTTCGCTCTCAATGTTGCCCCGACCTCGATCAAGAACTTTCGCCCGATCCACCACGACCTCGCGCGCGACGTCGCGGACGTCGGCTTCACGCTACGGACGGAGATCCTCTGGTACAAGCAGACGATGGGGCGCCGCACGGCCTGGGGGAGCTGGAAGAGCCCGTCGAACCCGCACGTGATCCCTTCGTGGGAGTACATCTTGGTCTTCTCCAAAGGCCCGATGCGGCTCGAAGGGGATCGCGCGAACGCCGACATCACTGCGAAGGAGTTCCAATCGTTCTCGGACGCGTTCTGGCACATCCCGCCCGAGCGCAACCGTCGCGGCCACCCCGCGCCGTTTCCCGACGAGCTCATCCGCCGCCTCGTGAAGTTCTACAGCTACCGCGGCAATGTCATCGTGGACATGTTCGGCGGCACCGGAACCGTGGCCGCGGTCGCGCGAAGGACCGGGCGCCACTACCTCTCGATCGACTCCTCCCGGGAGTACAGCGAGATCGCGCTCGCGCGCGTCCGCTCGGCGGCCCCCGAGTCCGGGGCTCCGACCGTGCCGATCCCGACGCAGGTCCTCGAAGTGCCCGGGGGCTCAGGACCGGGCGCCGCTCTTCGGCGCGGGGAGAAGGAGACGCGCCGTCAACTCCCGCACCGCATGGCGCAGTAGTGGCTCGAGATTCACCGCGTCCGCGCGGTTGTACTGGATGAGCCGCTCGAGCGAGGCGCGGTTGCCCCGACGGTACTCGTCCCAGAGCCGAACGGCGTCCAGCCCCTTGACCCCCTCGACCCCGGCGCGGCTCCCGATGCCGAGACGCTCCTCGATCCGCTTGAGGCCTCCCGCCTGGCCGATACGGTACAAAAGGAAGCGAAGGTCGATGTGCGCGGGCGGCGGGACGAGCCCCGGGTAGTGCACCTGAAGGAACGGCACGTCGAAGAGGGTCCCGTTGAATGTGACGAGGATCGGATAGCGACGCAAGTACGCCGGGAGCTCCTCCAGATCCTCGCCCTGGACGAACGATCGAGTCCCGTTGGGCGCGTGGACCGTGACGACGGTGACGTACCCCTCGTAGGGACTGAGGCTCGTGGTCTCGATGTCGAGGTAGGCGGTCGCCTTCGCGAACGCCGGGAATAGTCTCCAGTGCTCGGGCCGGGGCAGCCGCTCGCCGAACCATGCGACGTTGCCCGAGGCAAGCGCGGCCTCGCTCTCCCGTACGGCGCCCTCGACCCGCGAGCGTTGACCGTCCAGGCCGGGGGCTTGGGGGAGCTCCGACCAATCACGCACCCCGGCGCGCCACAGGCTCGCTTCGCGGGCCGGTCCGATGCCATCGATATGCAGAAACGTCGCGCGCAGCACGGCCGGCGAGGAGCGGGCGCAGGTAAATCCTCGGTGCTAGCGCTCGACGACGATCCGCCAGCCGCGACGACGAACGGGCTCGTGCTCCCACGGGCGCTCGTAGATGGCGACGAGGCGACCCTCCCCGGGAGCGCTCGCGCGGAAGCGGAACGTCACGGTCCCCCCCGCCCCGGCCCGGTCGGACAAACGAGAGTGGTCTTCCCCGATCTCCTCGAGGAGTGGCGCGGGGATCTCCAGGCGCCAGGAGTAGCCGGTCGTCCGGTTCTCTTCGAGCGTGACCGCCACCTCCTCGCCGACCCGGACCACGAGCCGTTCGTCCTCTCCGGCGTCCATTCTCTCTCCCTCCTACGGCCTCGGATCGGCGCCTTCGATGCGCAGTGGCCCCAGCGGCGCCGTTTTGGCCCTGACGGCGGCCCAGAACTCGCCGACCTGCTCGCGCGAAGGACGTTGGCCGTAGAGCGGCGCGCGGAACTCGGCCGCCAGGAGCGAAGGATCGTCCTCGTCCCAGATGAGTCGCAGGACCCAGTTGTCGTGGTCCTCCTCGAACGACCAGACCTTACGGCGTGGATCGGTCGGGACGGGGTTACGTTCCAAGATCTCAAGCGGAGGATCGGGAGGGGGCGGAGCGCCCATCAGCGTGACCGGCGCGGGCGGGTCCGGCAGGCGAAGGCGGATCCACGCGCCCACCGGCCAGTGCGTTCGCGAAACGCCGAGACTGGGCATCGCAGGTCCGATAGGAAGTCCCCCAAATGGCGTACTCCTCCCGCGAGCGGCCGCTTCGAGCGCGAGCGCGTCCGCCCGGGAGTTCGCACGCTCAAGTCCCGGCGCGGCGTTCGCCGCGCCGGGGAATGGGTTGCACACGCGTTCTGTTTAACTGCCGAATGCCCCCAGCTTACGTAGCTGCGGACGTTAGTGGCCGCGGGCTGAACGGATCGCCCGAAGGCTTTCCGCGTACACCCCGGCTCTATCAAGCTCGTCTTTTACGAATGTCCTTGTAGGTCTCTCTTTTTCGAGGGGGTTTCGGGCTTAGATGCTTTCAGCCCTTATCCCGTAGCGCGTGGCTGCTCAGCGATGCCCTGCCGGACAACTGATGGACTAGAGGCGCCGATTCCCCGTTCCTCTCGTACTGTGGGAACCTTCTCGTCAGAGACCCTTGCACTTCCGCCAAAAAGCAACACACCTGTCTCGCGACGGTGTAAACCCAGCTCACGATCCCTTTTAATGGGCGAACAACCCCACCCTTGGTAGCTGCTGCACCACCAGGATAGGCAGAACCGACATCGAAGTAGCAAGCCTCCAGGTCGATAGGGACTCTTGCTGGAGAC
>JAKAYT010000043.1 GCA_021826685.1 Thermoplasmata archaeon | reverse complement strand
GCTCGCCCCCGATATCTCGATATTCTGCCAGGAGAGCGGTCAGGAGAGCGGTGTCCGAAGCGTGGATCTCGAGGATGGCCTCTTTGCCCCGGTGACACAGGTGCGTCACTCGAGCCCCGGCGGCATGGGCCGCGGCTCGGGAGAATGGGCACTCGTGGTCGACCACTAGGCTCACAATCTGCACGGCTCTCGCCCCGACGGGATATCGGTCCAACGAAAAATAAGGTCGTTGCGTACGCAACGGGCTAAGCCATACGGGATCGGCGAATACATCGTTCGAGGTAAGCTATGCCGACATACGAAATAACCCACGAGTGGTCGAACGAGCAGACGAAAGCAGTGGTGGAAAAGGTCCAGGCCGCGGTCGCGATGGCGAAGAAGGGACAGATCCCCGCGGGGTTCCGACCCATTTCGATCGTCGCTATCCCCGGCGCGACGCAAGCTCACTGCCTTTGGGAGGCGCCGAGTGCCGAGAGCCTCGAGGCGGTCTACAAGAGCCTGGGCGTCCCGACGAAGCGCGTGATCAAGGAAGTCACGCCGTTCTTTACGGCGTAACCCTCGCGAGGCCGGCCGACCGAGAGTCGGGGCTAACCCCTCTCGGTCGGTTCGGCGAACCCGGGATTGCGTTCATCGCGTTTCCGGAGCCGACGTCGCTGGGAACCGCGGGCGCTTGAAGGTAGAGCCGCATGCTGTCGTCGGAGGAGGCACAGGTCTTCGCCGTGGTCGTGTACGGTTCGCTCGTCGCTGCGGGCGCGTACGGACGACCCCCTCTGCCTCGTCGCGCGTCGAGTTCGGAGAGGCCGGCGCCAGATCACGGAGGGTCTCCGACCCTCGAGGCCCTCTGGTTGGCCGCCCTGGCGGCGGTCCTCCTCTACCCGCTGGGGATACTCCTCGCACCGGCGGCGTTGCTGGCGAGCCCTCTGACCCTCAGATTCCCCGGCGATGAGGTCGCGCAGGTCGCGGGTCTGATTCTGGTGTTGGCGGGCGCCGGCCTAGCGGGCTGGGCTTTCCGTTCGTTGGGACGATTCACGACCGTCCGAATCCAACTTTCGCGGGACCACGCTATCGTTCGTGTGGGCCCGTATGCCCGAGTACGCCATCCGATGTACACGGCGAACATTTTGCTGGGGGTGGGGGTGACGCTGGCCTTCCTGAGCCTCGTGCTCTGGGCCCCGGTAGTCATCATCGTGCTGATCGCACACTTCCGCGCGACGTCCGAGGAGCGCATGTTCCGGGCTTCCCCTCTCCTCGGGAAAGACTACGAAGAGTACATGTCTAGAACCGGACGCTTTCTTCCCATCCGACGATTCGCCCCACCGGAGAATCTATGAAAGCTCCGCACCAACGACCCGAGCGAGGCGGGGACCGGGCCGACGATTTTGGCGTCCGGGGACATCGCGAGGAATTTCCAGCGAGGGACCGAAGATGACCCATCGCTCCGGTTCCAAGTTCTGGAGCCAGTCGTTCGCATTTTCCTGTGGCCCCGCCGCGTTGGGAGGCGTGCTCTGCTCGCTCGGCTGGAACCCACGGCAAGACCGCCGGCTGACCGAACTCGAGATCTGGCGAGAGAGCACCGCGGTCGTGTGCCCCGGCGCTCACCCGTTCGGACTGGCTCTCGCAGCGAAGCACCGAGGGTACGACGCCGAGGTTTTCGTGTCCGGACCTCGCCCGTGGCTCTGGGCGCACATCCGCTCGAGCCACGCGTTCCCTCGTCTCCGTGAATACCGAATGATCGAGGCCGCGCTCTCCGCCCAATGCGTGCGCCAGGCGATCCCCGTCCACCCGAACGCGCCTCCCCCGGGGAGACCCAGTGCCGGACTCCTGCTCTCCGCTGCGTCGGAGGACCGGAGCGCCGCACTAGATCCTCATTGGATCGGGTTGATCCCGGGCCCGAGGGGCCTCCTCGTACTGGACCCGCTCCGGCGGGCTCCTCGCCGTTCGTCGCTATCATGGTGCGAATGGTGGGATGCCTCGGGGTTCGGGCGAACGAAAAGCTGGGTAGCGATCCGCCCGGCGTCGGGCCCGGTAACATCCGGGCACCCACGGCCGCGCCATCGCACCCGTTCGACCGAGCTCTCAAGAGCATCACAGCCCATCCCCGCGAAGGAACGATGAAGGGCATCGGGACCTGGAAAGGAGGCTATCGGACCCAGCTGCACGACGGACGGGGTCACGAAGTGGCGGTCGATCTTACGCCGGAAGAGGGAGGGAGCGACTCCGGAACGTCGGCGCTCGAGCTGTCGGTGCTGTCCCTGGCCGGTTGCATCACCACTATTTTCGCCCTGGTCGCGAAACGGCGAAGGCTCAGCTTCGAGGCCATGAACGTGGAACTCGATGCCGATCGACCGTCGGGCGCTCGCACGATCGCGTCCGTGGACGGGATCCTCCGCGTCGTGACGTCGGCTCCCGTCGAGGACGTGGCGACCGCCCTCAGCCTGACCCTGAGGACCTGCCCGGTCGGGGTTCTCTACGAGCAGGCACATATCCCGGTCCGAGTACGCCCGATCGTGGTCGCTCCGCCCGCATCGACCGGAGTCCATCCACCATGACCGACGAACACGCCGAGTCAGGGCCGGGCGCGCGGCGGCGGGCGGAGGGCCATTCCCATGGGGGCCTCGCGGGGCGGGCCTGGAGCCGGGAGGATGCGCTGCGAGTGCTCGAGGCGCGCGACCGGAATCAGTTCGAGGACCCGGAAGCCCTCTGGAACCGCATCGGGCTCTCTGCGGGGGCGACCGTCGTCGACCTGGGAGCCGGGACCGGGTTCTTCGCGGTGGTGGCCGCACGTCGGGTCGGACCCACGGGTCGCGTGTACGTGGTCGAGCTTTCCCAGGACCTCGTCGAGTTGCTGCGCGAGCGGCGAGACCGGGAATCCCTGCCTCAACTGGAGCCGGTCCTGAGCACACGCGCGTCGATTCCTCTCGCGTCGGGAATAGCGGACGTGCTCCTCCTCGCGAACGTGCTGCACGACATCCCGACTTCGACGCTGTCCGAGGGAGTTCGCCTGCTGCGCCCCCGCGGCCTCCTCGTCAACATCGACTGGAAGAAGGAGACGACACCCCGGGGACCCCCGCTCGAAATCCGACTCTCACCGGAGGAGGCGCAGCGACTGCTCGCCGAACAAGGGCTCCATCCGGTGGAACAATGGGAGTTTGGCCCATGGCACTACGGACTTGTCCTGCGTCGGCCATGAGCGTGACGACGCCGCGCGCCGGGCTCCGACCGGCAACGTACCCGACGTTCCGTTGGCAGTGGGCTTAGCCCGTTGTGGTCCCGCCGACCGTCGCGGTAACGATCCCCGACGTTCGGAACGCCCAGAGCTTCAGCCGGTCGAGCGCGACGGCAGCGCCCGCCACGATCGCGAGCAGCGCGACGATGATGATCGGAGAGACCGGCGCCATCAGGATACCGAACGTCGCCAGGATGCCGAGGACCAATACGTCGACGCCCGAGGCGATCAGCAGGGCCGGCGCGGGTCGCGAGGACCAGAACGGCCCTCGTTCGCGCACCTGGTAGAGCATCGCTTGCCCGGAGAAGACCAGCTCGAGAAAGACGACGGTCTGGAGGGTTGCGAGGGGCCAGTGAATCACGTACGCCCCGACGATCACGACCGCGAACGAGACGAGCAGCCAACCGAAGGCCATCGATGCCCCGACCATGATCAGCCGGCGAACGTCCCATTGATCCGGACCGGCCGATATCCGCGCCTGGTCCGTGCCCACGGACATCGAGACGAAGTCGTTGGCGAAGATCATCAAGAGGATGAGGAGCGGGGTAGTGACGAATAGGCCGATCGTCGCAAATGCGACCAGCAAGAGAACGATCTGGATCGTCTTCGATATCTTGTTGAGCATCCAGGTCAGCATACGGCGATAGACCCGACGCCCGGATTCGACGGCGAGAACGATTCCTTCCAGCCCGGGCCGCGTCAGCACGATCTTGGCGGAGGCTTTCGCTACGTCGGTCGCGCTCGCGACCGCGACGCCGACCTCCGCCTGTTTGAGCGCCGGTGCGTCGTTCACCCCGTCCCCGGTCATCCCGACGATGCGCCCCTGGGCCTGAAGGGACCGGACGAGGTCGAACTTGTCCTCGGGGTAGACGCCCGCAAAGCCAGAGTACTCGGCGGACGCGTGGGCCACGTCGCCGCGCTCGCCGACCGGTCCGCTCAACCCGAGCGATCGGGCGACCGAGCGGGCCGTCGGCGGTGCGTCCCCCGTGACCATAACGACGCGGACGCCGAGCTCCGCGAGTCGCCCGAGGAGCGCCGGCGCGTCGTCGCGGATTGGGTCCGCGAGCGCCACGAGCCCGATCCATTGAAGTGCGCCTTCGGGGCCGGCACCCACCGCGAGGATGCGGTACCCCTCTCCGCCGCGACGTTCGAGCCAGTCGTCAGTACCGGGGGGACGCGCGACGAGACCCGCGATAATCGCCGGCTGCCCGAGCACGACGCGCCAGCTCTGCCCATCATGGTCGATCCGCGCCTCCGAGCGCTTCGTCGCGGGTTCGAACGGCACGAAGGCGGAGCGCGGGTAGCTGGGGTGGCCCGTGCGCGACGCCGCCGCGAGGATCGCGAGGTCGATCGGATCTTGGGTCGACGGGTCGCAGGCCGCGGCGGCGAGGGCTAGGAGCTCAGAGTCCCCGCCGGAAGCGAGCGACCGAACGTCGGTGACGGTCTGACGGTTTTGCGTGAGCGTCCCGGTCTTATCCGCGCAGAGGAGGTCCATCCCGGCGGCATCCTCGACGGCCGACAGGCCCGTAACGAGCACTCCGCGATCGGCCAGGCGGCGAGACTCGATCGAAGCGGCGATCGTGAACGTCGCCGGCATCGCGACCGGAACGGAGGCGATGAGGAGGATCAAGACGAACGGCGCGATTAAGGCGAGGTTGACCCCGTGGACGAGGCTCGCTGTTACGAAGACGATTACGAGCGCCGCGTCCAGCGCCAGCAAATACTGGACGACCCGGAGCATCAGCTCCTGAAGGTGACTTTCGGCCCGCGCCGTACGCACCAGCTCCGCCGTCCGTCCGAAGTAAGTCGAGGTGCCGGTCGCGGTGACCGAGGCGTCCGCTTCTCCTCGCCGGACGATTGAGCCGGAGTAGATCGTCGTTCCCAGACCTCTCCCGACGCTGGTCGACTCTCCCGTGAGCATCGACTGGTCGATCTCGAGCGTGCCGTTCGCGACGAGCGCGTCCGCCGGGACGATGTCGCCCATGCGGACGTGGATGTAGTCCCCCGGGACGATTTCCCGGGCCGCGCAGCTCTGCCACGCTCCGTCCCGGAACACGCGCGCCGTAACCTCCAGCCGCTGCCGCAGCAGGGCGATCGCGGCGCGCGCCCGTCCCTCCTGGTGAGCCGAGAGGATACCGTTCAGCACCAAGAGGCCGCCGAGGATCAGCGCCTCGGGGACTTGCCGGATGCTGGCCTCGAGCACGAGGGCCACTTCGAGCATCCACGGTACCGGTCCCCAGAGCTGGGAGAGTACCAGGCGTCCCGTTCCCGGAGCCGCTTCGTGGACCTCGTTCGTCCCGAATCGGGACCGCCGTTCCACCGCCTCCTTTGTCGACAGGCCCCGGGGGCCCCCTCGCGGCGCGGCGTCGCTGACGGCGTCCTGGGGTACCCCTGCGGTCACGGAACTTCCATCGGTACTGACCCTTCTAGCCGCGCCTTTGGTCTCGTCCCCGGACCGAGGCGCGACCCCGCGTGCCTACCGAGCAGCGAGGTGCAGTGCGTCCGTGACGCGCGGAGCGAAGGACGCGCATTGCGCGATGGCGGGATCCGTCGAGCCTGAGCTCGCCGGCCGACCACGATGGCGCCGGCATCAGCCCCGGCGGGAGCGGTCGGGCCCGGATGTGCCGGCCGAGTCAGCTCGGTCATCGGGAGTACCGGTAGCCGGGTCGTCGACCGTGCGCGCGGTAGGCCGATTCTTTCAACTCGGCTCGGAACCGGCTGCGGTGCGGGCGCCATGGTAGCATCCGTCCGGGCACAGACCCGGCCGAAGGCGAGGTGTTCTGCCCAGCCATAGCGCACGCATGAAACCCAGTTGACCGACCGATCGGGGTGACCTTGATCGGGGGCACTGACCGGGGGTGCAGTCCGATTTCGCTCTTCACGGTGCAGTAGAGGTCCTAGGAGCCGCCCTGAAAGCTGAGTCCGGGAGTCCGAACGATCTCAGCGCGGCCACGAACCGGGGATCCTCGCGGATGG
>JAKAYT010000018.1 GCA_021826685.1 Thermoplasmata archaeon | reverse complement strand
TGGGACGTCCGGCCGTTCAGGCCCTCCTCGAGCGGCAAGTGGGCGACGGTCGCGAGGTCCGCCCCCCGGTCGACGATCCGCAGCCGTTCGAGGATCCTCAGCGCGAGATCGGCGTCGTGCTCGCAGTATTCCATCACACGCGTAGGGTCCTTCGCCCACTCCTCCGGTATCGCCCGGCGATCCACGTCGAGCTTGGTGTCTCCGAGAAGCGTGCGCGCCACGAACTGGAGGCTCTCCTGTTTCGGTCTTAGTTCGCGATGGACCCACCACCACGCGTCTGCGACGACCCGGCCGGTGACCCGCCACAGGCGATCCCCCGAATCGTGGGGCGTGGATCGATCCCGTCCCAAGGCGAGGCCGGGGGCCGCCAGACCGAGGGCCGCCGCGCGCTCCACGAGCAGGGGAAAGTCGTACCCACCGATGTTGTACCCGGTGAGAACGTCCGGATCCTCCTGGGCTACGACGCGAACGAAGTCCGCGAGGACCTGGGACTCGTCTCCGGACAAACGGAACGTGGACCGGGGGCGACCCCCGCCCACAGCCACCCCGCAGATCGTGTAGATCGTCCGTTCCTTGATCGCGTTCTCGATGTCGAAGCTCAGAACGCGCAGGTTCGGTCGAAACGGCTCGGCGCGCCGGATGTCGTGTTTCCCGTCGTGGAGCACGCGGACCACGCGCTCGGCCGAGAAGAGGCGACGGACCTCTTCGGGCTCATCTTCGGCTTCGAACGCCACGGTGAGCCCGAGATGTTTATCGTAAACGAAACGATGGACGAACGGAATGTCGCAGGCGATGACGTTCGGGATCTCGCCGGCGCGCCGATAGCGTTCGCGGTAGTCGGGCACCATCCACGGATTGTGGAGGGTGACACGTACCGTGCGGTGGTTCGCCCCCGACAGCCACGTCGTCTCGTCTTCCACGGAGACGACCTGGCTATCCGCGGCGAGGCGAGCCCGCTCGTCGTCGGTTGGGTCGACGAGCATGAAGTATGGTCGGAAACCGTAGTAGCGGGCGACCACGGCCTGCCCGGCTCGGGTACGGCCGTAGAGCTCGACGACAACGCCGTCTTCGACGGCCCGGTACGAGCCTCCCACCACGAAGAGCTCGAGCGTCTCCACTGCTCGAAGGAGCGCGGGCCGAGTTAAGTGGATTGGGGGCGCTGCCCCGCCACCCACGCTCGAAGGCGCACCGCGTCGGAACGCCATCGCTTCGCCATCGCACGGGAACGAAGGCTCGCCGCCGGATGGATCAGGGGAAACACCGGAGGACCCGAGGCCGGTGTCCGCGGCGTTCCCGCCGCTTGCATGATTGGGGGCGCCGTTGGGTCCAGCGCCCGGAGCGCGTAGCGGCCGAGCGGGACGAGGCAGGTGGGCTTTAGGAGCTGCAGCTGGCGGTCGAGGTACGGACGGCAGGCGCGGGCCGCGCCCGGATCGAACCGATTCTTCGGCGGTCGGCACTTGAGGAGGTTAAGGATCCCGTACTCCCCCTTCCCCAACCCCGCGTCCTCGATGGCGCGATCGAGGATCCGCCCTCCGCGACCTACGAACGGTCTGCCCTCCCGATCCTCCTGGGACCCGGGTGCCTCTCCCACGAACACGAGCCAGGGACGGGATCCGCCCCGGTAGACCACAGCGTGCTCACGCTGCGACCCGAGCGGGCAACGTCGGCACGCGCGGATCTCCCGGGTGAGATCGTGCCAAGTGCGGGTCGGCGGTCCTTCGATGGGAGGGTAACCTCCCGAGGGCCGGGAGTCCGCGATCTTCGTCACCGAATCGAGAGAAAAGTGAGGCCACCGTTAAATAGAGGGGTCCTGTGGCACGACTCCCTCACGGCGACCATATGCCACCTCCGTCCGGACTCAATACCGCAGGCAAGCTCCAGGACCTCCGCCAGCGTCGACGCTGGTCGGACCGCTATTACAAGCGACGGACCCTGCACTTGAAGGAGCGCTCGGACCCCCTGGAGGGAGCGCCGCAGGGACGCGGGATCGTCATTGAGAAGGTGGGGGTCGAGGCGAAGCAACCCAACTCGGCCATCCGTAAGTGCGTCAAGGTGCAGCTGATCAAGAACGGCCGTCAGATCACCGCCTTTGCGGTCGGCGATGGAGCCATCGGCTTCATTGACGAGCACGACGAGGTTCTGGTGGAAGGTATCGGAGGCCGCATGGGACGATCGTATGGCGACATCCCGGGCGTCCGGTACAAGGTGATCCAAGTGAACGGCGTCTCGCTGGACGAACTCGTCCGCGGACGCAAGGAGAAGCCGCAGCGATGAGCGGATCCCCCGAAGCGCCTCCGCCCCGATCGGCGGTGCCGCCCGAGGAGACCGAGGGCCCGGTCGTCACGCGCCCTCCGGCGCCCCCTCCTCCCCCCTTCCCGATCCCCCCGCTGTTCGGGAAGTACTCGTTCGAGGGCCTCGAAGTGCACGACCCCGGTCTCGCTCCCTACCTCTACCTCCACCCCATCTACGCGCCCCACACGGAAGGGAAGCTCTCCGGGCACCCGTTCCAGAAGACCCGGATGCACCTCGTGGAGCGACTCACGAACCACCTGATGAAGGGCGAGCACTTCACCGGCAAGAAGTCGAAGGCGCTCGCGACGGTCCGCAAGGCGTTCGACGAACTCAGCCGAAGGGAGAAACAGAACCCGCTCCAGTTACTCATCAACGCGGTCGAGAACGCGGCTCCTCGCGAAGAGGTCACGCGTCTGCAGTTCGGAGGGATTTCCGTTCCGCGCGCGGTCGATGCGGCCCCGTCCCGCCGAGTGGGGGTCGCGATCCGAAATATCGCCCAGGGCGCCATCCAGGCATCGCATAAGTCCACCAAGTCGATCGAGACCTGCCTAGCCAACGAGATCGCCCTCGCGGCCAAGGGAGACCAGACGAGCTTCGCCGTGGCACGCAAGGAAGAGGTCGAGCGGGTCGCCCAGTCGGCTCGCTGAGTTAGCCTTATACCTCCGTCGGGGGGAGTTGAGGTCCCATGACGCACGTTCGCAGCGAGCTCGCCGAAGCGATCCCCGGCATGATGCGGAACGTGGACCGGATCCGTAACATCGGCATCGTGGCCCACATTCACCACGGGAAGACGACCCTCTCCGACAATCTCCTCGCCGCGGCCGGGATGATCTCGAACGAGCTCGCCGGCAAGCAGCTCTTCCTCAACTTCGACGAGCAAGAGCAGGCGCGCCTGCTGACGATCAACAACGCCGACGTCACGATCGTGCACGAGTTCGAGAACCAGAACTATCTGATCAACCTCATCGACACGCCGGGCCACGTCGACTTCGGCGGGGACGTCACGCGCGCGATGCGCGCGGTCGACGGGGCGATCGTCGTCGTGTGCGCGGTCGAAGGCGTCATGGCCCAGACCGAGACCGTGCTCCGTCAAGCGCTCCGCGAGAAGGTGAAGCCGACCCTGTTCATCAACAAGGTCGACCGGGCTATCAAGGAGCTCAAGCTCACTCCCGAGTCGCTGCAAAAGCGGTTCACGAACATCATCTCCGAGGTCAACGAGCTCATCCGGCGCATGGCACCCGAGGAGTTCATCGACGAGTGGAGCGTCGATCCCCGGGACGGCTCCGTCGCCTTTGGTTCCGGCTACGAGAACTGGGCGATCAGCGTGCCCTACATGCTGAAGACCGGGATCAAGTTCCCCGACATCATCGATTACGTTAGCACCGGACGCGCCCGGGAGATCGCGCAGAAGGCGAAGATCAACGACGTGATCTTCGACATGGTCGTCCGACACCTGCCGAGCCCGCACGTCGCCCAGCGGTACCGCATCCCGAACATCTGGAAGGGCGACAGCGGCTCTGCGATTGGCCAGGCGATGGTCGCGACGGCGACCGACGGCCCGACCTCGTTCATGGTCACCGACATCACGATGGACCCGAACGCCGGAGAGATCGCGACCGGGAGGCTCTTCAGCGGCAAGCTTGTCAAGGGCATGGATTTGTACGTCGCCGGAGCCAAAGCGAAGGACCGGGTCCAGCACGTCAGCCTCTTCATGGGCCCCGAGCGGCTCATGGTCGAGGAGGTCACCGCCGGCAACATCGCGGCGGTCATCGGCCTCTCGGACGCGTTCGCGGGGACGACGATGAGTTCGATCCCGGACATGACTCCCTTCGAAGAGATCCGACACGTCAGCGAGCCCGTCGTCACGGTGGCGATCGAGCCGAAGCACATGGGCGATCTCCCGAAGCTCATCGAGGTCATGCGGAAGGTGGGCAAGGAAGACGCGAGCCTACGGGTGGAGATCAATCAGGAGACCGGCGAGCACCTCCTGAGCGGCATGGGCGAGCTCCATCTCGAGATCACCCAGTATCGGATCGTCAACGATTACAAGGTGGAGATCGAGGCTTCCAAGCCCATCGTCGTCTACCGGGAGACGGTCCGCAACCCCGGGGGCCCGTTCGAAGGAAAATCCCCCAACAAGCACAACCGGTTCTACTTCGAAGTGGAACCGCTGCCCGCCGCGGTCGTCCACGCGATCCACGAAGGCGAGGTACCCCAGGGGAAGTCGTTCAAGGACCTCAAGACGCTCGTCAGCAAGCTCGACGCGCTGGGCCTGCCCCGCGAAGAGGGGCGAGGATTGGTCGCCGTCGAGGGCACGAACATGCTCCTCGACGTCACGAAGGGCATCCAGTATCTCAACGAGACGATGGACCTGATCATCGATGCGTTCAAGGAGGCGATGGGACGCGGCCCGCTCGCGAACGAACGCGTCTACGGGCTGAAGGTCCGCCTCGTCGATGCGAAGCTCCACGAGGACTCCATCCACCGCGGTCCCGCCCAGACGATCCCTGCGGCCCGCTCCGGTATCTACGGGGCGATGGTCCTCGGAGACCGCCTGCTCCTCGAGCCGATGCAGAAGGTCACGGTTAACGTACCGCAGGAGATCCTCGCGGGCGCCACCCGCGAGCTTCAGCGCCGACGCGGCGAGATCCTCGACATGACGAGCGTGGGGGACCTGCAGACGATCGTCGCGAAGGTCCCGGTGGCCGAAATGTTCGGCTTCGCGAGCGACATCCGCAGCGCGACGGCCGGCAAGGTCCTCTGGGCCACCGAGTCGATGGGCTTCGAGCCGATCCCGGTCGAACTCCAGCCGAAGGTGGTCGCCGAAGTCCGGCAACGCCGCGGCCTGAAGCCCGAGCCGTACGACGCGGCCTACTACGCGGGCTAGTCCGCTGCGTTGCCGGGCGTCCCCGCGGGACGGGCAGACGGTCCCCAGCCGGAACGAACCGCCGGCGGGGTCCGTTACCTACTACGTCGTGCGTAGGTAATGAGGCGCGGCCAAGCTGCTACGCCGTGTAGTAGGTTGCGGCGGACAACTTACGGGGAACGTAGTAGGTTCGATGGCCCGGTGTTCCGCGGGACGGGCCGCCCCTAGCTCGTAGCTACGGTCGGACCCCGCCGGTGGGTGGTCCCGATGAGTTGATCGAGGGTTCGCTGGCGAGGTCGGGGTCCCTCGGCGGAGCGGGATCGGATCGGCCACGCACCCTCGCGATCGAGGAGCCAGCGCTTGCGCCAGAGGCCGAGCCCGTAGCCCGTAATCGATCCTCCGAATCCGACCACCCGGTGGCAGGGGATGATCACGGGGATCGGGTTCCGGTGCATCGCGCCCCCGACCGCGCGGGCCGAGCCGGCGCGACCGGCCCTCTTGGCCAGCTCTCCGTAGGTGATCGTGCGCCCCGCGGGCACCTTCAAGAGTTCGCGCCAGACCCGCCGGTCGAACTCGCTCGAGGTCTCCGGATCGGGGTCGACGTCGAACGAATCGCGGCGACGCTGGAAGTACTCGCGGAGCTGCTGAGGGGGACTCCCCGCCGGGAAGGGAGGTTTGCGCCGGCCCGCTCCGGGAGGGAGGCCGGTCTGAGCGATCCCGTTCTCGAGGAGGTCGACGACCCGGACCGTGGAGCCTTGATAGACGATCCGGAACGTTCCGATCGGAGTGGGAATGTCCGAGAATTCGAGGGGCTCCGACATCGGCATCGTACGAAGGCACGGGGGCTTATCTGGGTTGTCCGAGAGAGGGCGGAACACCCCGAGAACGTTCTGGGCCCATCGCCGGGCTCAAGAATTCCCGCACCGGGGCTTCGCAGAAGCTTTCGGGAGAAGGGCCGGTCGGCGGCCAGGGCCGGACTACCCGAATCAGGGCGCGACCATGCCCCGGTCCGTGATCCGGAGTTCGACCGAGCCTTCTTCTTGGGAGCGGTGCTTGACGAGCACAATCCTCCTGCGGTCCCCCGCGACGCGCTCAAAGCGCAGGATCGTCTTCGCCGCGTGGTTCAAGAACGAGCCGCCGAGCGGCTCGATCGTATTCTCCCGGCGGCTCTGATAGACTTGGTTGGTGAACACAACCGGCAGGTCGTGGGCGAAGGCGGCGTGAGCGAGGTCCCCGATCTGCTCGGCGAGGGTCCGGCGGGCCTCGTCCTCGTCTTCTTCGGTCCGAGCCAGCCGATAGTAATGGGTCGCGGAGTCGAGGACGATCAGGGCGACGGGCCGCTGCGCGTCGGCGGCGAGGATCGTCGCGCGGTGGACCGCGGCTCGCTGAGCTTCCAAGCTCGCAGGGCGGACCACCAAGAGCCGCTCCAGGGCGGCCGGGGGAAGGCTCGCCGCCGAAGCGGCGAGGCGGTGGGGGCTCAGCCCTTCGGTATCGACGTAGAGCACCCACCGGCCCTCCGAGAGGGCGCGGACGGCGAGCGCGACGCAGAAGACCGTCTTGCCACTCCCGCCCTCGCCGTAGACCTCGGTCAGCGAATCGGTCTCGAGACCGCCGCCGAGCAGGCGATCGAGCGCGGGGATGCCGGTCGGCCAACGCCCTTCGGCCACGAGCCCGCGCCACGGCGCACGCGGGTTTAACGGCCCCGACGGAACGCGCTCAGCGCGCCTTCAGGGTCTTCTTGACGTTCGGGTGCTCCTTGGTGAAGATCTTCCCACCGCAGTTGTCGCAGCGGACCCCGAACAGGTTCGCGTCGGAGGGGAGGGCTTCCCCGCACCGGATACAGCGGAACATGGAGATCGAACAGCCGAGGCCGCTCCCTTAAGATTTTCCGGCCGCGGAGGCGGTCTCGACTCGGGCGATCGGAGGGGGCGGCGTGAAAAGATACGCGCCGCTCGCGTATCGGGTGTGGCATCGGCGGCACTCGTAGACGCCGCTCGCGACGCGCGCGAGCGTGACGGTCGAGCAGTGCGGGCACGCCGCCGCCTTGGCCCGCGCACGGTCGATATCGAGGACGCGACGACGGATCCGGATCCCGTAGCGGGGTCCCATCCACCCGGTGTTGCCGACCTTCTTCGTGCGCTTGCTCATGCCGAGCTCCCTTTCTGAGCCACCGCCCGAAGGCGGTCGCCGTGGTGGAAGGCCCTCTCCACGAGGTCCTTAACGTCATCGGGGCTGAACGCGCCGATCAGGCCCTTCTGCATCGCTACGACCCGGCCCGCCTCGTCGGTCGCGATCGTGAGCCGACCCTGCGCCGCCTGCTCCTCCTCGAAGGACGGGTCCACGACGATCGCATCGCCGAGTCGCGCAAACGTGCACTCGACCGGGAAGTGGTTGACCTCGAGAGGCGTGTCGGCCTCGGCGATCCCGAAGCGCCGGTTGGGCATCGTCGCGTGCGTGATCGCGCCGAGGGCCGCGAGCATGCCCGCGTCGATCAGGTTCCCCGCGTGATCGAGGACATGGATGTCGGTGTAGCAGACCCAGGACTTCTCCCCGGGCGTGACGCACAGCTTCGTGAGATCGATCGTCTCCGCCGCACGGATCGCGCGGTCAATGACCCGGGAGACCTCGATCGCGCGCGGCTGGGGAGGACCGGGTTCGAACGTAGGGTTCGAAAGGGGGACGAGCTCGGCGTTCGTCGTCAGAACGCCCGCGTTCGGAGTGTCGGGGAACGGCTTTCCCGGCTCCAGCTTGATGCCGCAGAGCACCGCCGTGTTGCCGATGTGCGCTAGGGCGGAGCCGTCGGCGGTCTCCACGAACCCGTGCTCGATCGAGACCGGGCGATAGTCGTCCAAGCCGCGGCCGTCCATACGCTGGCCCTTAGCGGCGAGGTCGAGGAGGTGGGTCGTGAGGATCTCGGCGCTGACCTCGTCGCTCATGCCGCCGCCTCCCCGCTGGCGTAGCGGTCCCGCAGGGCTTGCTTCATCTTCTCGTAGATCGTCCGGCAGCCCGTCACGCCGAGGTCCAGGGATTTCGAGAGCTCCTCGCGGGTCATGTGGCCTTCCATCTGGAGGAGCACGAGCCGTCCGGATTGGGGAACGAGCGCCATCGGCAGGTCGGCCTCGCCGAAATTGTCCTCCTCTTTCTTGAGGTCGAGCGCGATCGCGCCGCCGACCTTTCCGACCGCCACGGCCGGCAACAGGTCGACCATCGGGATCCCTGCGTCCGCGAGGGCCACCGACGCCGCGACGACGCCGGCGCATCGGGTCCCCGCGTTGGCTTGGAGGACCTCGATGTAGATGTCGATGCTCGTGCGGGGGAACTCCTCGGCGAAGATCACCGATTCGAACGCCTCGCTGATGACCTTGCTGATCTCCTGCGAGCGGCGGTCCAGACCCGGACGCTTGCGTTCGTCCACGCTGAATGCCGCCATGTTGTAGCGGCACTGCACGATCGCCTTGTTGTTCTGCTGTAGGTGGCGGGGATGGACCTCGCGCGGTCCGTAGACCGCGGCCATCACCTTGTTCGCGCCCCACTCGACGAACGCCGAGCCGTCGGCCTGATGCAAGGCCCCGGCCACGATGCGGATCGGGCGCAGCTCATCCAGATGCCGTCCGTCGATCCGCAGTCCCTCCGGGCTCAACAGGACCGGGACTTCCTTCGCTCCTACACTTCCCATATTGTTTCTCCTTGGACCGTGATGGTGGGTCAGTCCTCGTCGTTCGGGAGGTCCGCTTCGGTCGCGTCCCCGGGGGGCACCGGATCCTCGCGATCGAGGTTCGGGGCCGCCGGGTTGGGCGGTCGACGGATCGGCTCTTCCCGTGTCGGCCGGGGGGAGGATCGCAAGAGTTCTTGGACCCGCTCGGTGAGGCCGGAGCGGTGGCCGGTGTCCTCGATCATCTCGAGGGCCTGGCGGACCTGGACGATCGCCTCGGGCGTTCCATCGATCCAGATGCGGCCGTTCTGACCGACCGCGACGCGCGCGCCGGTGATGCGAATGATCGACTCGATCATCGAGCCTTTGCGGCCGATGACGCGAGGAATCTTGGCGGGGGAGATGGTGACGATCGCTCCTCCGTCGAGGCGGCCCAATCCTTCGCCGATCATCGTGACCCCGATGCGGCCGGTCGCATCGAGATTCTCGACGCGCACGAGCACTGCATCGCCGACCTTCAGGTATTGGTCCGTCTCGCCGATCTCGATCTTCCACGGCGTGCCGGTCATGTGGAGCGGGGCCCAGCGAGGGGCTCCGATGTCCAGGAGCCAGAACGTTCCTTGGACGTCCGCCACGTAGCCGATGATGGTGTCGTCCGGCTTCGGGATGTATCGGCCCGAGAGCGGAGTGACCTGGACGAACGGCGGGCGCTCTTGAACGAATCCAAGGACGCTCGCGTAGATCTTGCCCGAGGTCCGGTACGTCCCGGTCCCGGGTCGAAGCCCGTGGGTCGGGAGCTCTTCTCCCGGTAGAACTAGTGTCCGTTCGTGAGCAGATTGCGGGAGAGAACGCTCACGGTCGCCGTGGGGGCGGCCGGGTCGATTTCCATGAGCCATTGTTTTTGCTGCACCGCGCCGCGCGACCCGGGGACGCTATTTAACAAGCGCGGTCTCGGCGGTGCCTTTCGTGCGCGCGTTGAGCTTCTCGTAGAGTTCCGTCTGAACTCCGGCGGGGATCTCGAGGATCGCGCTCCACGACCCGTCGGAGAGCCACGACTCCTCGGAAATCTTGCCCATCCCCTTGAGTTCGCCAATCACGCGGGGAAAGTGCTGGGCCGGGACCTTGATCTTCACCCGGACGACGTCGAAGCGGATCGGCAAGATCGGCCGGAGCTTCGTGAGGACCTCTTGCACCTGAGCATCGACCGAGCGGAACGGATCGACGTGATACTTCACCTCAGCCATCGCCGATTCGATCCGGGCGGGTGGATGGGGCGCGCCGGTCTGGGGGTTCATCGCGTTTCGCGCGATGGTCGCGACGATCTGACGGCGTTTTGCCTCCTGAAGCTGATGACGCTGCTCCGTCGTGACCTGAACCTCA
Organism: Thermoplasmata archaeon; assembly: GCA_021826685.1. Classification (GTDB taxonomy): domain Archaea; phylum Thermoplasmatota; class Thermoplasmata; order Lutacidiplasmatales; family UBA184; genus Lutacidiplasma. The sequence continues at coordinate 17,917 of JAKAYT010000018.1, read as the reverse complement.
CCCTTTTGGATGATCTCGCGGGCGATCGCGATCAGGTCGCGGGTGTGGAACGTCTTCTCGAGGTGCTCTTCGCTGACCTGATCGCCCTTCTTCGCGTCCTTGAAGACCTGGTCCAGGGCGAGCTTGTCGGAGAGATCGACGTCCTTGCCGTCCTTAATCTGCTGCGCGGCCGTGGGATCGACCAGGACCTCAAAGCGAGATCCGTGGGTCTCCCAGCGAGCGATGACGGCGTCGTCGACCTTGACCATCGTCGCGCCGTTGGGTGCAGGCCTATGCGCGGTCCTTCGCCCCCGAACCCCCCACCGGCGGGAGGCGGGCGACGTACTTCTGGACTTCGGAGGCTTCTCGGCGGCGGGTCCCCTCGGTTCGATCGACCGTGAGCACCTCGACCTGAGAGAGGCTGGCACCATCGTCCATGGCGGACCGCAGACCCTCGAGCGCGAGCAGGATCGCCTCGTCCTGAGTGAGGCCGGGTTTGTACTTCTCCTCGAATAGCTCGACCACGGCGTTGCGATTGCCGCCCGTGCTCGCGGCTTTGAAGCTCGTCAGGGATCCGCTGGGTTCGGTCTCGAAGAGATGCAGGCCGCTCTCGTCGTAGCCACCGACCAGCAGGGCCGTCCCGAACGGGCGCACGCCTCCGTACTGAGTGTACTGCTGCTTGTAATCGCAGATGCGCCGGACGAGCAGCTCGACGCCGATCGACTCGGCGTAGGTGACGCGGTGGATCTGGGCCTGGAGCCGAGCGTAGTCCACGAGGACCCGTGCGTCGGCGACGAGACCGGCGGTCGCGCACGCGATCCCTTCGTCGATCGGATGGGTCTTTTCGAGGCTCGAGGGTTCGGCCAGCTTAGGATTCGGGATCCGCCGGTCGGCGACGAGCACCACGCCGTTCGCATACACGACCCCGGCGGTCGTCGCGCCGCGACGAACGGCCTCGCGCGCGTACTCGACCTGGAACAAACGTCCGTCGGGCGAAAAGACGGTGATGGCCCGGTCGTAGGCCATCTGGCCGGGTTGCATCTCCATCGAAACTGCCTCGCGCCGAGCCACCGAAGTGGCCCTTATAAGGGCGACCCGACCGCTAACGCCCGCGACAGTCGCTGTACCGGACTCAGCGCCCGAGGTGGCCCGAGGCTACCGAGGGCCGGCCCATGCCGGCGTGACCCGCGGCGCGGCGTGTCCCGTCCATCGTCGGGGTCCCGGAAAGGGTAAGACGAACTGCGTCCCCACTCTCCCCATGGCGTCCGAGCCCCCGCCGCACCGCCCGGGCCCGAGCGGTCGGCGCCTCGCCGGGGCGCGCTCGAGCTATCTACGCTCGGCGGCGGAGCAAGCGATCGACTGGCATCCGTGGGGTCCCGAGCCGTTCGAGATCGCGCGACGCACCCACCGCCCGATCCTGCTCGACATCGGAGCTTCGTGGTGCCACTGGTGCCACGTCATGGACGAGGGGACATACTCGGATCCCGAAGTCGCGCGGCTCCTCCAGCAAGGGTTCATCGCGGTCAAGGTCGACCGCGACGAGCATCCCGAGGTCGATCGGCGCTACCAGCGCCAGGTGGGCGCGCTCACCGGGGAGGGGGGATGGCCTCTCACGGCCTTTCTTACCCCGGACGGGAACGTGTTCCTGGGTGGAACGTACTTCCCTGCGATCGACGCTCAGGGCCGGCCCGGCCTTCGCCGCCTCCTCCAGGAGGTTCGACGGTTATGGGAGGAGGAGCCGGTCGAGCTCCGGCGCCACGCCGAGGCCATCCAGGATGCGCTGCGCCGCTACGCGTCGCGAAGGGCGGAAGGCAACTCTTCGGTCGAGGAGTTCGTCCGCTCGGTGCGGCGGCGCATCCACGATTCCGCCGACCCGGTCCACGGCGGGTTCGGAGACGCACCCAAGTTCCCGCACCCGACCGGCATCGAGTTTCTTCTCTGGGACGAGTTCGCGAACGGCGTCGAGGAGTCGGGCGTGAAGGCCCAACTGGCGCTGGACCGGATGGCGGCGGGAGGGATCTACGATCACATTGGCGGTGGTTTCCACCGGTACTCGGTAGACGAAGGCTGGCACATCCCTCACTTCGAGAAGATGGCCGTCGACAACTCGGCCCTCCTCGAGTCGTATGTCCACGGTGCGGAGCGATTCGGCCGCGAGCGCTACGAGGCGACGATCCGAGGAACGATCCGATGGCTCGATGGGGCCCTGGGAGACCCCGAAGGGGGTTGGGGATCGAGCCAGGATGCCGACAACGCTCCCGGCGACGATGGGAGCTACTATACCTGGACCCGTGCCGAGCTCCACGCGGCCCTCGACCCGGTGGAGTTCCGCGTGTTCACGCGATACTTCGGGGTGGGCAGCGATGGTCGCATGCCCGAGGATCCCGAGCGTAGCGTTCTCTTCGAACTGTTCCCTCTGGACGAGGCGGCCGAAGGTTCCGGGCTCTCGCGCGAAGAGGCCCAAGCCACGCTCGATCGTGCGATTGAGAAGGTCCGCGCTGCGCGGGAGCGGCGGGCGGAACCTGCGATCGATCGTGCTCAGTACACGAATCTGAACGGCGGGCTGATCGCCGCCTACGCGCACGCCGGCGCGTTCCTAAGCGATTCGGCGCTCGTCGATCGTGCCCGCCGCGCGGCCGACCGGTTCCTCGCTCACGCCTACCGGCCCGGGCGCGGCGTCGCGCATCGGCTCGAGGGATCCGACGGCGTGGGATACGGGATGCTCGAGGACCAGGCGGAGTTCGCACGGGGCCTGATCGAGCTCGCCGGAACCACCTCGGACCCGGAGTACGCGTTGCGCGCGCGCGAGCTGTTGACCCTGATCGACCGAGAGTTCCGAGGCGAGGACGGCTTGCTCCGGGACCTTGCGCCGTCGCTCTATGACGGGAGCGAGGTCGTCTCCACCTCCGCCCCCTCCTATCCGCTCGAGGACAGCCCGCATCGGTCGGCGAATGCGACCGCGGCCCTCGCGGCCCTACGCCTTGGGGCGCTCACCGAGGACGAGTCCCTGCGTTCGTTCGCCGAGGAATTGATCGAGCCCATCGTCCGCCGGGTCGGGGACGGCGGCCTCTTCGTGGCGGGAAGCGCGCTGGTCGTCGGCTTGCTCCGCACTCCGCCCGTGAAGGTCGTTATCGAAGGATCGGTGCCGGGGGCGTCTGCCCTCGAGCGAGCGGCCCGCGGGCCCTACCATCCGATGCGCTGGGTCTTCCGCGGGCGGCCTCCCGAACCGTTTCGGGCCTCGGGGCTACCGGGGGGGCCCGACGGCGAAGCGGCTCGCGCTCTGGTATGCGTCGGGACTTCCTGCCGCGCTCCGATCACCGATCCGAAGGAGCTCGCGCGCGCGGTCGCAGCTCCGGCCCCGGCATCCTGACCGAACCGACGTCCGTACCGTCGAGCAGGTATGCGCGGCTGTTTCCGTGGAGAAGGAACCGACGGTACAGGAAGGTCTTTCCCCGCCCCGGGCGATCCCGATTCAGCGCTTCGGTGCCCGCCACGGGGTTGAATGCGGGGATCACGACCATCTCCTTCGCTCGGATCCTTCGGCGCCCCCGGCGGGGGGCCTTGGGAGAAGGAAACTCGACCCGAAGCCAGCAGCGTCGCTTCCCCATCGGGTCCGACGTCGTGGGAGCGAAGCGGACCCCGGGATGGAGATGGCCGACGACCAGCGACTCGCACCGCAGGACCCGGGCGGAGGGCCATCGATGCCCGTGGAAGATCCCGACCCCGTAGCGTACGAGCCCGGTCGCGGGGTGAACGGTGACTTCGCGCGGTAGGTAGCGCGCGAGACCGACGTCGTGGTTGCCGACGATCACTTCCAGCGAGAGTCCGCGGGCGAGGATGTCCGAGGAGAAGTCGAACAGCACCGTCCGGAGCGCCGGGGGCACCCCGACGATCGGGTGCTTCGCATCCCCTGCGATCACGATCCCTGCTGCCCGCGCCCGGCGGGCAAGCTCGGCGAGATCGGAGGCGAGCCGTGGGACGTGCGCTTCGGGCGGTCCCAGCGGCCGCTCAGGAGTGGCTCCCAGACCTAGGTGCAGGTCGGCGATGATGATGTAGCGAGGCCCGTCTTCCTCTCGAGGCTCGAGCACGAGCGCCGGTGCACCGAGGATCGGTCGTAGTGCTCCCGCCACGGTCCGACCTATCCGGCGCGAGGGCGGCGGTTCGCCGTCGGCCCGGAAGGGGCCGCCGCCCGGGTCGCTTCGTCGAACACCCGCCCGCGAGCCTCCCTTCATCGAGAGAACGGACCCCTGCCATATATATACTAACAGAAACTCGTTATTCAGGGTCCTATGGAGCGTGCGCGCGAGCGGTCGATCCAGCGGATCCAGGATCTGCTGGAGCGGAGCGGATTCTATGTATCGGATGCGCACGGAGTGCGGCCGTCGAGCTTCGACCTCGCGGCGCGGCGCGACTCGCTCCTCCTGCTCATCAAGGTCCTCAAAAACATCGATACGCTGAGCCGCGAAGAGGCGAGCCGCCTGGCCGAGCTCGGCGGCCTCTTTCCGGCGATCGTGATCGTCGTCGGTGAGACCTCCGGAGCCTCCGAGCTCGAGGCCGGGGTCGTCTACTCGCGCTACGAGATCCCCATCCTCCGGGAGGAGACGCTCGTGGATCTGGTGCAGAAGGGCGTGCCCCCGTTCCTGCTGAGCGCGCCCGGGGGGATTTTCGCCCGCATCGACGGGGCCCGTCTCCGAGCCCTCCGCGAGGAGCGCGGCCTGTCGTTGGGCGCGATGGCTCAGATCGCCGGGGTCTCTCGTCACTCGATCCAGCTCTACGAGGAAGGCGGCGGGGCCGAGGTCGTCGTCGTTCAGCGAGTCGAGGCGTATTTCGGCGAACCGGTAGCGGTACCCATCGACGTTCTCGAGCGGCGAACCCCCCGGACCCGACCCACCGAGGGCACCGGAGCGAGGGGAGGGACCCCGCGCGAACCGGAGCGTCCGGCTGCCCGGTCTTCCGACCCATTGCGCGCGAACGTCTTCGCCCGCCTCCAAGGAATGGGGTGGGACGTCGTGCCGACCGTTCGCGCTCCTTTCGACGCGTTCACGCGAACTCCCGAAGTGGATCGCGTGCAGGAGATCCTCCTCACCGCGATCGGCAATCTGCGGACCGCCCAGCATCGCGCCGAGATGCTGCGGGAGCTGGCTCGGGTCACCGAGCAGCACGCGATGTTCGTCGTCGCGGACCGAGGGGCGCGCCCCTCGATCGACGGACTGCCCGTGCTGAGCGTCCATGAGCTCGCCCGGACCCGTGACCGCGACGAGCTCCTCGACGAGATCGAGGAGCGCGAAGGCGCGTGATCGTCGACCGGCTCTCCGCGCCCCCGGTGCTGCTGATTGGAGCCGTACGGGGTCTCTACTCGGAGAGCGACGCGACGCTCGCGCAGCTGGACCGCGCCAACCCCGATCACCTGGGGCTGGCGCTCTCTCCGGAGGAGTACGAGGGGATTGGCACCTACTTCTCGGACGCGGAAGCGGAGACGACGATCCACCTCATCGAGACCGAGAAGAGCGAGATCCAAGCGCTCACCCGCTGGGGCGAGGTCCGGGTACCGAACCCGACCGCGGTGCGGGCCATCGAGTGGGCCCGACGACGCTCCGTTCCGGTCCACCCCCTCGACCCTCCGGACGAGGGCGCGGCCGCGATGTTCACCGCGAGCATCGGCTACGTCGAGCTCGTACGCCGGACGCTACGGGAGCGCAGCCTCGCCCGGGCGCCGCCCTCCGCGCAGAGCCCGGACGACTTCGCTCTCCAGTGGGACCGCCGGATGAGCGCGGGCTCGGGATCGAGGGACCTCGCCCGGAATCGGGACAGCTACCTCGTTGCGGGCGCGCGGGAGGTCCTCACGAAGAGCCGGAACCTCGCCGTGATCGTCGACCGGGAGCGCTTCGAGCTGGTCCGTTCGCTCTTCCGGGCCCCGGCCGACAGACCCTAGCGACCGGACCTCTCAGTCGTCGTCCTCTTTGTGGGCGAGAATGGTTTCGAGCACTCGCCGGGCTTCCCGGCGGAAGTCCTCGAGCGGGCCTTCGTTCACCAGCATTCCGTCGGCCAGCGCCAGAGCGTTGCCGATCCCCCACTTGAGCTCGCGACGGTCGCGGTCGTAGAACTCCTGCAGATCGTTCGAGTCGTCCCCACGTCCTCGCTTCGTGAGCCGCCGGAACCGGGTGTCCACCGACGCGAAGATCCCGAGGACGAAGAGGTCGCCGAAATTGTGCCGGAAGACCGTGACCTCGCTGTCGGAGCGGCATCCGTCGACGAGCATTCTCGTCTCGGTGAGTTTCGGGAGGGCGCGCTGGGCCCAGACCCCGGGGCCGTGCTTTTCGCGCTCCTCGCTCGCGATCCGACCGATGTTCGCGTTCGTGAGCGCGAGCCCGCGGCGGCGCGTCTCGTCCCGCACGAGATCCCCCATCTTGAGCGTCGCGAGGCCGATCGATCGGGCGACCTCCACCAGCTCGTCCTTCCCCGAGCCGGGCATGCCGACCGTAACGATCAGTCTCATTGCGGCGGATAGGAAGGCGGCGGGACCCCGCGGGCCTCGGGCGTGGGCCCGAGCCGTCCGTCGGCCGCCATTTGGAGTTGGTCGGCGCGCTGTCGGTAGACCTGGGATTCTTGCTCGTGCTCGCGCGCGAGCTCAAGGAACTTGTCGGCCCGGACCTTGATCTCGGACGCCTTCTGCGTGTACCGAGCCGCCCGTAGCTCGAGCGACGCCCCGCGTCGCTGTTTGTCGGCCACCTTCTGCTGGAGCTTGCGGGCTTGGATCTGTAGCTTCGTGACGTCGCTGGTCGCAGGGACGCCCGGTCGGGCGTGCTTGGCTGCCTCCCCGATTTGAGCGTTCAGTTGGGCGATCCCCTCTTCCAGCGTGGGAACGTCGGAGCGCGCGAGGACGCTCTTCTCGCGGAGCCCGGTCGCCACATGCCGCAACTTGTCGACCTTGAGCATGAGATGGGCGGCACGCGCCTCCGCACGGGCGGCGAGATGCGCGTGCTGGGCCGAAAGCTCGCGGAGTTTGGTCATGTCCGCGTACTCTTGCCCCGCCCAGCGAGTCTGGCGCTGGGCGGCGAGGGCACTCGAATCTCCGCCGCTATCGGTCGACGGCGGCGGTGCTTCTCCCCCAGCAGCCATCGTGTGATGCGACGGCTCCGCCTCGATATAGTCCTTGTGACCTAGACGGGGTGCGGGGCCGGGGACCCGATGGTCCGGGGTCCGCTATTGCCCCTGAACCAGCGCGATCGTGAATCCGTCATACCCCTTGACCCCCACCGTTTGGACCGTAGTGGCGGTGAGACGTGGCTCCGCCGCGATGCGATCGTTCATCCTTCGGACCCCTAGCGCGAGCGGGTCACGGGTGTGCGCGTCTGCGACGGCGCCGCCTCGGACCACGTTGTCGATGACGATGAGGGTACCGGGGTGCGCGAGGTGAACCGCGAGGTCGAGGTACTCTGAGTAGGCGTCCTTGTTCGCATCGATGAAGACGAAGTCGAACGAGGGTTCCTTCCCGGCGACCATCTCCTTCAGGAGGTCGACGGCCGGTCCCCAACGGACCTCCGCCCGGTCCGCGAGCCCGGCCCGCTCGAGGTTCGACTCCGCGACCTCCCGGTGCCGAGGGTCGATCTCGAGGCTGACCATCCGACCGCCGGGCGGGAGGGCTTGCGCGAGCCAGATCGTGCTGTATCCGCCGAGCGTGCCGATCTCGAGGATCCGCTTCGCGTGCACGGAACGGGCCAGGATGTGGAGCAGCTTCCCTTGGGCCGGACTCACCTGAATGGAAGGAAGGTTCGCCTCCTGGCTCGCGCGGAGCGCGGACGATAGCGCGGGATCGTGCGGAAGCATGCGGGAGGCCGTGTACTCGTCGAACTCCACCCAGATCGGTTCCGGTACCGTCGCCATGTCGACCTCTAGGAACTGGTCGTTACAACTCCGTTGCTCGCCACCTCAGACCGTGCGCGTCGGGAAGGGCGCGCCCGGTCGAGGGAACCTCGTCGCGTGGGAGATTCGGTTCGCGAGATCCGAACGCGGCACCCGGTCCTGCGAACGCGAGTCCCGATCGCGCAGAGTGACGGTGTCGCGCTGCGGGGAGTCCTGAGAGACGGTCTCGCCATCGATCGTCACGCAGAACGGAACTCCGGCTTCGTCCATGCGCGCGTAGCGCTTTCCGATCCCGCCGGCCTCGTCGTACTCCGCGACGATCCCGCTCGCGAGGAGCTCCCGGGCGAGGGAGCGCGCGTAGTCCCCATGCTCCCGTTTCAGGAGCGGGAACACTCCGACCTGCACAGGAGCCAGCGCCGGCGGAAGCTTCCACAGCGTCCGCTCCCCCTCCTTGATCATGTGGACGTCGGCCTGGGCCCACAGGTTCCGATCGACGCCGAACGTGAGCTCGAGCACGTGAGGAACGAGGCGACGCCCGTCGGTCGTGAGGACCGAGAGATCCTTGCCCGAACCCTGGCCGTGTCGGGTCAGGTCGTAATCCCCTCGATAATGGACCGCTCCGAGCTCCTTGTAGCCGGCCAGGCTCTCCAGATGGACCTCGACGTCGTACTGGATCCGGTTATAGAAGGCGCGCTCGGTGTCGGACTTCTCGAAGAGGCGGATGCGCTCTTTCGGGATCTGCAGAACGTCGCGGTAGAAGCGGTAGGTGTGGACGAGGTGGTAGAGGTAGAAGTCCGGCAGCGCTTCGGAACGCAGGTCGGCGACCCGGATCCACTCCGGCGACTCCTCTCCCCGCAGGCGGCGGGCGACCCGGAGCATCGGAAGCGGCTCGCTCAGGACTTCGGAGATCGGGACCGGAAAGTGCGCCGGGTCGAAAAAGATCTGGAGCTCCGCCTGCGTGAACGCCCGCATCCGGAAGAGGAGCTGGCGCGGGGCGATCTCATTGCGGTACGCCCGCCCGACGAGCGCGACGCCGAGAGGGAGAGCCTTGCGCCCCACCTCCCACATGCGTGGGAAGGCGAGGTAGCTCGATTGGGCGGTCTCGGGCCGGAGGTACGCCCGCTCCCGACCGGTGACCCCGAAGTCGAGCCCGAACATCATGTTGAACGCTCGCGGCACGCTGAGGGTGGATTTGCCGCACTTCGGGCAGGAGATCGCGTGAGAGGCGACCAGCTCGCCGATCTGGGCCGGCGTCAGGCCGTCGACCCCTTCGGGTCGAACCTTCTCGAGTATGGTGTCGGCCCGGAAGGCCGTATGGCACGACTCGCAGGTGACCTCGGGATCGGTGAAGTTTTCGAGGTGACCCGAGGCCCGGACGACCGCCTCGGGCAGGATCTCGGCGCCCTCGATCCGGTAGTAGTCCTCCGAGAGCCCGACGAACCATGCGGTCCACGCCTCTTCGATGCGGCGCTTGAGGGCCGTGCCGAGAGGGCCGTAATCGTAGAGCCCCTGCGCCCCCCCGTAGAGTTCCGCCGTGGGCCACAGGATCCCTCGGCGGCGCAGGAGCGCGTACAGTTCGTCACTCTTCATGCGTCGCTCTCTCCCACGCTCTCCGCGTCCGCGATCGGTGCGGCGTGCCTAGCCGCTGGGACCATTAGGTGTTCCGACGCCCGCGTCACGACCTGGTAGGCCGGATCGTCCGGCGGTAGGCGAAAGACGAGGGGGGCTGCCGGCCCGCCGGCCACGAGATGGCCCCGTTCCTCCTGCCCCAGCCAGCGCCACGGCTCGACCAGCGCCGCGCGAGCCAGGAACATCGCGCTCGCCGGCTCGTGGAACATGCGGCTCGTCACGTAGGCGAACTCGAGCTCCCGCCAGATGGAGGGCGACTGGAGCATCGCGTTATCGGTACCGATCAGGACCCGATTGCCGACCCTTTCCATCGCGCCAAGCAGCGGGCGGCGCCCGAAGAGCGCATTCGACCGCGGGCAGACGGCGATGCTCGTGCCGGCGTCGCGGACCTGCTCGAGATCGGAGGGTTCCGCGCAGGTGAGATGGACCACCAGATCGGGCCGAGGATCCAGATAGGCGTCGGGAGGCTCGCGAACCTCTTCGCTCGCGTGCAGGGCGTAGAACTTGCGCTTCGCACGGCACACCGCGGCGACCTCGTGCCGCACCTCGGCCGACTCCTCGCGGGACGAACTGAGGCCGATCCCGTCGGCCACCTCGAGGATCCGTTCGACCTCCGCGCTCTCGCGCGGCCGACCGACCGGCCGACCGAGGATCACCGCACGAACTCCGGTCCCTTCGGCCGCGCGTCGGAGCTCCCGAACCCCGGGCTCACCCTCCTCCCGAAAATCGATGGTACCGGCGATCCCCTCGTGGCGCATTCGGTCCAGGGCCGCGCGCATCGCGCGCCGCTTCGCTCCGGGCTTCGCTTCCGCGAGTATGCGGAACTTGTAACCCGAGGGAGGCGCGACGAGCTCGGAAAACGAGACGTTCGGGGGCTCGCGCGTCGAAACCGCGTCGCCCAGGTGCGTATGGCCATTCACCGGCGATGGAGTGACGATCCCGTGGATCTTGCGCTCCTTTCCCCGCGTGGAGTCCGTGCCGATGACCCCGGTTTCGACCACCATTCCGTGCTCGATCCGCACGTAGCTGGGACGCGCGCCTTCGGCGTCGAGGACCGCTCCTTCGACGAGCATCGAACGGCCCGGGAGGGCCGGGAACGCTTAACGCCGCCCGGAGCAAGGGTATTGTCGCCGGCGGGCTCGACGGGGGCGTGACGGGCCCAGCCTCGGCCGATCGGGGCGATCTCCTCGTTTCCGGGCACATCAACGTCGACCATTTCCTCTACGTTCGCCGGTTTCCCGGACCGGACCGTACCGTACCGATCCTGTCGGAGCGCCGCGTTCTCGGAGGTACCGCGGCGAACATCGCGCGGGTCGCCGCGGGCTACGGGGTCCGGACCGGGTTGCGCGCCCGCATCGGAGGGGACTTCCCCCGAGAGTTCCTGCGGGTGCTGCGCGCTTCGCGCATCGACACGGAAGGGATCGAGATGGTCCGCACCGAGCTGACCCCGACCTGCTACATCACGGTCGATGACCGTCACGAACAGCGAACGCTGATCGAGCAGGGATGCATGGCCGACGAGCTGCAGAACGGAAACGACGCTCGCACGCGCGCGGTCGCCGGCTACTCGTGGGTCCACGTGACGACCGGTCGGCCCCGCTGGCAGATCGCCCTCGCAGAGGAAGCTCGTCGCCGCGGGGCCCGGGTCGCCGCCGACCCCGCGCAGGAGATCCACTACCTATGGGACCGCGGGACGCTGCGACGCCTCCTCGAGGTGTCGGAGATTTTGTTCGGGAACCGGCACGAGATCGCACGCGCGGTAGAGCTGCTGCGACTCCGACGCGTCCGGGACCTCCTCGACGTTGTGCCGCTCGTGATCGAGACGCGGGGTCGAAGGGGCGTTCGGGCCTATTCCCGCTCCGGGACGTTGGAGGTGCCCGCGGCGAGACATCGGAACGTTCGGGGCTTCGTCGGCAGTGGGGACGCCTTTCGCGCCGGCTTCTATGCGGGATGGTTCGATGGCCTTCCGTTGGCCGGCGCGCTCGAGGCGGGCACGCGAGCGGCCGCACGATGGATCGAGGGCCGGTCCGTCCCCACGATCGTCGCGGGACCCTCTCCCGCACGGTGATCACCATGGAGATGCGCCCGTTCGGACACCTCGTATCGGTGGAGCAGGCCCGCCGACGCCTCTTGCGCGCCGCGGTCCCGGTCGAAGGCGAGGAGTCGATCCCGCTCGCCGACGCCGTCGGGCGGATCGCGGCGGAGACCGTACGGGCGCCGGCGCCGGTTCCGCCGGTGGACCGCGCGACCTGGGACGGCTACGCGTTCGCGAGCTCGAACACCCGGGCCGCCTCCCCCGCCCGGCCGGTCACGATGCCGATCGTCGGCGAGGTGTTCGCCGACGAATGCTTCCGCCGCTCCGTACCCCGGGGGTCCGCGGTCGCAATCGCTACCGGAGGCGAAATCCCTCGGGGCACGGACACTCTCGAGATCTTCGAGCGCGTCCGACGACACGGCTCCCGCCTTCGGATCGATCACCCCGTCCGCCCGGGGCAGTACATCGCTCCTATCGGCCATGACTTCGCTCAGGGAGCGCTGCTCGCGCGCAAGGAGGAACCTCTCCTACCTTCGGCCCTGGGGAGCCTGGCAGCCGCCGGCAGGCCCCGGATCCGGGTCTATCGCGCTCCGATCGTTGCGATCGTGCCGAACGGTAACGAGCTCCTGTCCCCCGGAGCGCGTCCCCGCCCCAACCACATCTACGAGAGCAACAACGCGACGCTCAGCGCGATCGTTCGTGCGGCCGGCGGGATCCCGCGACCGATGCGACCCGTGGTCGACGATCCGGACCAGATCGAGGAAACGCTGCGTCGCGCTGCCCGTTCGAGCGACGTCGTGATCGCAACCGGGGGCAGCTCGGTCGGGGAGCACGACTACCTTCCCCGGATTTTCCCCCGTCTCGGCAAACTGCTGTTCCACGGGATAGCGGTCCGACCGGGCAAGCCGACGCTCGCCGCGCGATCGCGCCGGACCCTCTTCGTCGGCATGCCCGGGCATCCCACGAGCTGCCTCGCCAACGGCTTCTGGCTGCTCCTGCCGGCGCTGCGCCGCATGGCTCGCCTACCCGGCCCCGGCTGGGTCGATCAATCGATCCGTCTCGCGTCGGATGCGGATCGGCTGACCCCCGGGCTGGCGACCGTGGTTCCGATTCGCGTGGAGGGACATCGGGGACATCCCACCTTCCACGACTCCCACGCCATCACGAGCCTCTCGGGCGTCAACGCGTTCGCGATCCTGCCGCCCGGGAACCGCGCCGTTCGCCGCGGGGAGCGTCTGGTGGTTCATCGGCTCCTTCCACCGTTGGGCGACCCGGCGTTCCCGGCCCCGGCCAATCGTTAAACCGAGTCCTCGACTGGAGGGTTCGTGACCCGTCGCAGGTCCCTCCCGATCGCGATCCTCTCGATCGAAGGGACGAACTGCGACGAGGAGCTGGCCACCGCGCTCCGGGAGCTCGGCGCGAACCCCGAGATCGTGCACCTCAAGCAGCTCATGGGCTTCGAAGTGCCGCGCGACCGACGGCGGCGGCTCTTGGACTACGCCGCAGCGTTCGTTCCCGGGGGGTTCTCCGCCGGGGATTACGTGCGCGCCGGAGCGATCTTCGCCGCGCGCATTCGGTCCGCGATCGGCCCGGAACTCGAAGCGTTCGTCCGGGACGGAAGGACGCTCGGAGGCATCTGCAACGGCTTCCAGGTACTGACCGAGCTGGGTCTCCTGCCGGGTCGAGGTCACGGCCGATTGGGTTCGCCCGAAGCGGCACTCATGACGAACGACTCCAACCGCTTCGAGTGCCGACCGACCTATATCGCGTGGGACGGCGGCGAGTTCCCCCCGCTTACGACGTGGCCGAAAGGCACGACGCTCTACGCCCCCTCGGCCCACGCCGAGGGCAAGCTGGTCCTGGCCGGGCCCCCGGGCGAGAAGCTGCGCGAACTGGAGGCCAACGGCCAGGTCGTGTTCCGGTGGGTCACGCCGGACGGGACTCCCGGGGGATACCCTTGGAACCCGAACGGCTCGGCCGGGAACGTCGCCGGGATCTGCAATCCCAACGGGAACGTCTTCGGGATGATGCCCCACCCGGAGCGCGCCTTCTTCCGACTCCAGCGGCCCGACTGGACACGAGACGGCCGGACCGACGGGCTCGGCGATGGCGCCCGGTTCTTGGACGCGGTGCTCACCCACGCCGAGCGCCGGAGCTAGGTCCTACGATAGGCGCGCAGTACGCTGAGCCGCTCTCCTTCGAGGTCGCGCCGCGCGACGATATCGACCTCTCCTCCGTTCTCTCTCCAATCGAGCAGGATCCCCTCGAGCACGCCCGGGTCCTGGAGGCTGGAGACGATCACGAAGGCCGATGCGCCGGGCGCCAGGTGGTCGGCCAGATCCGAGAAGAGCCTCCCCGTAACACGGCAGCCGTCGGGGCCTCCGTCGAGCGCGAGACGGTCCATCGGGTCCGGGTCGGAAGCGACCGGAGGGGTGGGGAGGTACGGCGGGTTCGAAAGGATCCGATCGAAACGTCCGAGACCGCGAACCAGGTCGGTGCGCACGGCCTCGATGGGAAGGCGATCCCGACGTGCGATCCGCGCGAGGGCCCCGAGAGCGGCCCGGTTGAGATCGGTGGCCACAACCGCGGCGCCGGAACGCGCGGCCGTGAGCGCGAGAAGGCCGTTTCCCGTTCCTACATCGAGGACCCGGAGCCCGCGCGTCCCCTGGGCGAACGGTGCGAGCAGGTAGGTGTCCTCGCGCGGCGGGTACACGCGCGCCCTCGTGTCGTTCATCTCTCCGTGTGGAACTCTCGCTCGGGCCTCGGGTTACGTTGACTTGATATCGATTCTTGCCGTAAGCCGGCGGAGATATTGGCAGTGCCTCGTCGCGCGACCGCGCCCGTCAAGATCGGCATCACCGGCCTCCCGGGCTCTGGAAAGACCCAGACGCTCCTGCGCATCATCCAGCTCCTCGAGCAGGAGGGGATCACGGTCGGCGGCATCATCACGGAACCCATCGTGGAGAAGGGACGACGCACCGGGTTCCGCGTGGTCGACTGGCTGACCAAGGAAGAGGAGATCTTCGCGCACGAGTCCGTGAAGTCCCGCGTGCGCTCGGGTCGCTACGGGGTCAACGTGCACGCGCTCGAGGACCTCGGCACCCGCGCGCTCGCCGAGGCGCGCGCCGGTGCCGACGTCGTCGTCATCGATGAGGTCGGCAAGATGGAGGTCGACAGCGACGTCTTCACGAAGGCGATCGTAGAAACGTTGGACTCGAGCAAGTCGATCGTCATGACCCTCCACAAGAAGTCGCGCAACCCGCTCCTGCAAGACATTCGGCGGCGCGACGAGCTTCGGTTGCTCGAGGTCACTCCGGTGAACAAGAACCTGCTCGCGTTCAAGGTCGTCTACCTCCTGACCGGCCGTGCCCACTGAACCGGCCGCGCGCGCGGCCTCGCCGTCGCCCTCGGTCGAGCGTTACGGCGAGGGGGATACCGAGCTCTGGCTGCCGCCCACCGGTTCGAGCCGGGGCCCGGCCCGCCGTCGTGCGATCTTCTACAATCCCGCGATGGCGCTGGACCGCGATCTGAACGTCGCCTTCGCCCGCGTCGCCGAGCGACGGGGATGCCCCGCCTGGGATGCCTGGGAGATGCTCGGAGCGACCGGCGTCCGAGGACTGCGTCTCGTCCACGAGACCGAGGCGATCGGCTCATTGGTCATCACCGAGCGCGATCCCGAGGCGCTCGTCGTGCTCCGCCGCAACGCCGCCTCCGTCGATCCGGATCGCGTGACGATCGTCGCGGGCGATGCGACCTCCGTCCCTCCCGGGGCACCGTTCGACTACGTCGATCTCGACCCCTACGGCTCCCCGATCCCCTTCCTGCCGGCGCTATTCCAGGCCCTCACGGACGGCGCGATCGCGGCCGTCACGGCGACCGACATGATGGTCCTCGCGGGCGTGACCGCCGGTGCGTGCCCGCGGATCTACGGCGCCCGGCCGGTCCGGGGTCGCCTGGCTCCCGAGTCGGGCCTGCGGATCCTCCTCGCGTTCCTCGATCGAGAGGCCCGCGCGCGGGGCTTCGGAATCCACCCGCTTCTCTCCTACGTGCAGGGCCACCACGTGCGGACGTACATCGCGATCGACCGCTCGGAGTTCGGCCGAACCTCGCCGGTGGGCACGATCGATCCCGCGACGTGGGAGGGTCCTTGGATCGCCGGTAACGGCCCGTTCGGTCCGATGTGGCTCGGGCCGCTCGGCGATCCGGAGTGGGTGCGCCGGCTTCGACCGCCGCCCGTCGCGGCGCGTCCTAAAGAGACGGCGGCCTTCCTCGCGCGCCTCATCGAGGAGAGCGAGGTCGACCGTCCGTTCTACTACGAGCCGAACGGGCTCGCGAGAAGGGTGGGTCGGACGGAACCTTCCTCGGTGGACGCTCTCCTCGCCGCGCTGCGCGCTCGTGGGGCGCGCGCGGCGCGGGGCCACCCTCGCGCGGCCGCGATCCGCACCGACGCCCCCCGGGCGATCGTGGAGGAAGTCGCCCGTAACCTCGATAGACCGGTCTAGTCCCAGAATGCGCGGGTGCGGGCGTAGTTGCGCTCCGCACGGACGAGCTCCGCGATGAACTCGTCGTCACTCCGATAGAGGCGGGAGAGCAACCGCCGTGCGGTCTCGGGGCCGACGCCTCGGGCCGCCAGGGCCCACAGGGCCTGTTCACCGTAGTGGGCGACCAGCTCCGCCGAGGTGTACGCCGCGCGGATGAGCGTCTCCATCCCCGGACGAGGAGGCGCGACCGGACGTCGCCGCGGGCGGCCCGCCGCCGTCGTGGCCGGCTCGCGGGACCTCCACTTACGCTTCGCGTAGCGCACCAATCGGTCGATCTCCTCCGTCCGCCGAGGGTTGATGGCGGCGCTCAGGGCGCCCCGGCACAGACGGCATACGCTTCCCCCCTCCGCGCGGTAGCGGTCCGGGGTCGTGGTGCGCGTGAAACCGCAGCGCAAGCAGACGAGCGTGATCGGCTCTCGACCCAGCCGTTCGCGCAACGCCTTCAACAGGGTCGGGGGCGGGGTGTCGCTCTGGACTCGCCAGCGAAGCCGCTCGAGCGCGGCCTCCTCGATCGGTCCGATCGGGACCGGCTCGACCCGGAGCGCTCCGGACCGTATTCGCTCGAGCACCACGACGGCATGATCGATGTCGTGGCGGTCGTGCAGCGTCTTTTCGAGGGTCTCTTCGCCGAGCGGTGTTTCCCGACTCGCGTCGAGGAGCGGCTCGAGGGACCGTAGGTCGCGGGGATCGGCACTCGGGGGGATCTGTCCAAACTTTCGCGCGACCGTCAGAAAGACCCACCGGTAGTCGAGGCCGTTCGGGACCAGTTGCTCCACCAGCGGCGCGAGTTCTTCGGGAGGGACCGCGAACGCGTCGGCGAGCGCCGGGCCGTCCAGCGCCACCGGCAGCTCGAGCACGATCGCGGTCGGCTCGACCGAGGCGATCTCCACTCGGCCCCCCAGCCGGTCGGTGAGCCGGGCCGCGACGGCCAGCGCGAGGGTCTCGTTGGTCCGGGTCCCGAAGCAGGCTCCGTAGATCGCCACCCTCCCCCGGAGGGCGACGGTGACCGTCGCATCGTCCGCGATCGCGCTCGCGGCCCGGGCCGCGTCTCTCCGCTCGGCCAGCCGCCTCCGCCCCTCGGAGGAGAGCGGATACCCCTCGAACGTCCCTTCTCGACGCAAGCGACCGATCTCTTGGGCGACCTCGAACGGGACCGGGATGTCCTCGCCGGCCCAGCGCGGCTCCTGTCCGATTTCGTTCACCGCCTCGACCAAGAGCTCGTCCTCGCGGTGCTCCACGACCTTCCAGGTCCGCCCGTGGAGCAAGAAGATCTCCTCGGGCTGGGAGAGGATCTGGGTCAGCACGAACCGCTCATCTAGAGTTCCGATGGGCCGGCGGCTCGCGATGTCCCGGAGGCGATAGGTCCGTTCGTCCGGGATCAACGAAAGCGTGGCGTAGAACCGCTGAAGGGTCCCCCGCCCCGGGCCGAGCTGGGGACCGACCGACCGCGCGAGGCCGAGCCCCTCGAGGTAGTCGAGGAGCTCGCCCCACTCGACCTCGGAGAGGCCGGCGGCCGGAGCCGCATGGCTCAGTTGCGCGACGAGCTCCCGCCGATCCACCGTTCCCTGGGCCCGCAGGCTCGCGATGATCTGCTGCGCGATCGCGAGGCGATTGCGCGTGCGCCAACGGGTCGGTTCGACCTCGCCGGCCATGGCCCGTCGGGCGAGCACCGCCGCCTCCTCGAGGTCGTCGTCGTCGAAACCGATCACCGTCCCATGGATCGTTTGCTCCTGGCGGTGGCCGCTGCGGCCGATCCGTTGGACGAGACGACCTACCTGGTGCGGAGAGCCCAACTGGACCACGTGATCGACCTTGCCGATGTCGATGCCGAGCTCGAGCGAGCTCGTCGCGACCAGGCCGCGCAGTCGTC
>JAKAYT010000017.1 GCA_021826685.1 Thermoplasmata archaeon | reverse complement strand
CACTCCGTGCTCGATCCGCTGGACCAGATCCTCGGAGGTCCAGAGTTGCTGGTCCGTGCCTTCGGTACGAACCGGGCCGGGGCTCACAGCGTTCACTCGGATCCCATGCCGAGCCCACTCGACCGCCAGAGTGCGGGTCAGCGAGAGCACGCCTGCCTTCGCCGCCGCGGAATGTACCGTCCCCGGACCGGCGAGCCAAGCATACGCCGCAACGATGTTGATGATGGAAGAGTCGCGCGCGCCGCGCAGGAGGGGGAAGGCCGCGCGCGAGCAGAAAAACGTTCCGTCAAGGACGATCCCGACGACGGCCCGCCACCCGTTCGGAGATAGGTCCTCCGCGTGGACAGGGAAGTTCCCGGCCGCGTTGTTCACCAGCACGTCGAGCCGACCGTATTCGTCGCGCACCCGTGCCATCAGCCGGTCGACCTGGGCGGGGTCACGGATGTCGGTGGGGACCGTGAGCACCCGAGCGCCTCGGGCTCGAAGCATCCGGGCTCCCTGGTCGAGATGTTCGACGGACCGGCTGGCGATCGCGAGGTCGTATCCATCCTCCGTCAGGAGTTCGCCGATCGCCCTCCCGATGCCCGTTCCTCCCCCGGTGATCAGCGCGACCTTGCGATCGGGGGCGCTGGGAGCGCTCGGCACGCCGATACCCACGACCGCGGTAGGAAAAACCCTATCCTGCACGTGAAGCGGCCGACTTGGAGGGCGAGGCCGCGGTTCGACAGAGATCTTCCAAGTCCGCACGCTCTAGGCCCTGCATCGGGCGACCGTCGCGCTGTCCGATCAGCTTTCCATCTTGGAACAAGGCGATTGTAGGGACGACATCGATACGGAACGTATCCCAGAGAGGGCTGTCCTCCTTCGTCACGTCGGCGATCGCGAGAGAGGTGTCGGCGGGGCCATCCGTCGTCTCGAACATCGACCGGAACGAGCGGCAGAACGGGCACCAATCGGCCAGGAACGCCACGCACCACCTTCCCGGCCGGAGCAGTTCCCTTCCCGAAAACGCTTCCTCGTTCCAATGCTCCATCGAACGCGCAGGGGCCGAAGGAGCTCTTCAGCTTGGCGCGCGCCGAAAGTCCGAACGGACCCCGCGCTCTCTTTGAGGGGGCCGGCGATGCCAGTAGGGAGGTCCCTCGATGCCGATCTCCGTGCCACTGGATTCGCGAACGCCAATCATGTTCCCTCGTCCGCTTCGGGGTCGGATCGAACGACCGACGATCCCGAGCCAGGTACTGGAAGGGAATCCCTGGGGGGACCCGGTCGAGCGGGAACTGCAGGTCTATATCCCGCCCTCCGGGCGAACCGAAGGACGGCCGCTTCTGGTGCTGCTATCGGGGTACACGGGCTCGGGCTTCCTCCACTTCCAGCGGCCGCGCTACCTCTCCGACACACGGGTCAGTCAGCTGGACCGCCTGATCCGGACCGGGCTGGCCGGTGAGGCTGTAATGGTCTCGCCGGACTGTATGACCACGCTTGGTGGAAGTCAGTACGTGAACTCCTCGGCGACCGGGCGGTACGAGGACTACGTTACGGAGGAGATCGTCCCGTGGGTGCGGGAACGCTACCGAACGGGCGCGGTAGGGGTGTTAGGGACCTCCAGTGGAGGGTACGGCGCGCTCAGCCTCGCCCTTCGCCATCCCGATGTCTTTTCGGCGGCCGCCTCGGACTCCGGTGACATGTACTTCGAGTACGGATACCTTCCCGACTTCCCGCGAGCGTTCCGCGCGATCCGCAAAGCTGGCGGCCCCGAAGCCCTTCTTCGACGCGTATTCGCCCGTCCGGTGGATGGATGGGGCCCCCTCCATCCCATGGCCTCGGGTCTCGAGCTCATGGCCTACGCGTCGTGCTATTCTCCCGTGGACGATGAGCCGGGTCGCTTCGAGCTTCCGTTCGACTTGACCAGCGGAGCATTGCGATCCGAGATTTGGGCGAAATGGCTGGCCCGCGATCCCGTTCGGATGATCGCGCGGGCTCGGTTTGCCCGAGCCTTACGACGGCTACGGTACGTGTACGTGGACGGGGGCGAGGAGGACGAATGGAACCTCGAGGTCTCGGCCCGGATCTTCGCAGCGGTGGCCCAGGCGCAAGGCGCCCACGTAGATCACCGGGAGTACTCCGGAAGGCACTCGGATGTCGCGCCTCGGTACGAAGTGATCTTCCCGGCGATCCTTCACGCCCTGGGGGCTCCCGGCCGAAGAGACAAGCCCGCCGCTAAAACCGGCCCTCGGCGTGGTCGGTCCACTCACCAACGACCTCGTCCTCGAGCCACGCGTGCGAGATGAAGCACCAAGTCAGGATGAGTGCGTAGAGGGAGGACGAGTCGGCGGGCATGGTCGACTCCACATCGCACACGCTACCGAGAAGCTGGCGGCCCTCCCGTATCGGCTCAAGGTGCGCCCATTCCGTTCCGTCTGCAGCCGAGATCGACCACGCGGGCACGGACACCCCGGCGCGGCTGAGTCCGTAGGTGGCATGACCCCCAATCTCGATCGCGTGGCGGGCAGGGAGGCCCTCGGGCCCACTCACCAGACGCGCGAGTACGGTACTCGACCCATCGCGGCGGAGCGTGAGCCGAGGACGAAGGAATCCGGCGCGGTCGATGGTGTAGCGCCCCTCGATCGACTCGGCACGGGCCGGACCGCCCCTTTCGGGGGACAAGGAGAGCTTTGCGACCGCGGTGTCGCCCGAACGAAGTTCGAAATCGTGATGGCCGCCCTCGGCGCGGATCCACCGAAGCGCGGCAACATCCACCGAAGCGATCGCGGCGTACGGCATCGGGGGGCCAGTTGAGGCAGAGGTCATAACGGTCGCTCCCTGTATGCCCCCGCTCCGAAGATGCTGCGCGGCCCCAGGTTCCGATGCTGAGGGAGAACGCCTTCGTCGTCGGCGGAGCCCTCCTCTTCGCTGCGGGTGCGGGCTTCGTGGTCGCGATGATCATGCTCGGACTGGGTTGGTGGTACTTCGGGGGCTACCTCGGAGGCCTCTCCTCGGCAGGGTTCGGAGGATTCTTCATTTACGTGGGACGAGCCGAAACCCGGGACCGACGGTCCCAGCTACGCCACGACGAAGAGGCGCTCGGTACCCGCGGACCGGTCCCGCCTCGAACGGGGCCGTGAAGGGCCGTCCCGGGAAGGGAGCCCTCCCGGCCCACCTTCGAAAAGCCTTTTCAGGTCGGGCCGGCGTCGGGGCTCCCGTGGCCGGGATGGGGTAGCTTGGCCTATCCTGGGGGACTGTGGATCCCTCGACCCGGGTTCAAAGAGGCGTGGGGTCTGACCCCTGCCCTGAGACTCTCGGTCCCGGCCCTACCGACGCGGAGTACGCCGCCGGCTCTTCTTGGATACGGGGCGGCGGGCTTTGGGAGCGAAGCGCCGCGGCGCGCGCGGCCGGCCTTTCGTCCGAGGCGCGCTTCGAGCGGTCGAGGTGAGTCGTGCGAGGACCTCGGGCAATCGTTCGAGGGAGTAGTCTGCCCACGCCGCACCCCAACGCTTCAGATCCTCGGGAGCCAGGACCCAGCCGTCGAGCGAGGTCGCGCGTCCGATCGCCGTGACCCCCAGTGCGGAGCGGGCGGCCTCCATGTCAAACCGAGAATCGCCGACGAGGAACACCGGGACGTCGGGATACCGACGCCGGTACTCCGCGAGGTGCTCACGCTTCGTGCCCTGGGCCGAGCCAAGCACATCTTCGAACCAATAGCGTAGGCCTTCTCGCTCGAGGAGAAGTTCGGCCATCTCGGTCTCGGAGCCGGTAGAAACCACCATTGTCCAACCCTCCACGGAGAGGCGCTTGAGCGTCCTCGGCACTTCGAGGAAGGGGCTCGCGTGCGCATAGGCCTCGGAGACTTTGCGCTGATGGAAGATCCGGGCGGTCGTTTCGCGTAGTTGGGGTGGCGCGTCGGGGTAGAGCTGAGCCAGTTGGGCTTCGAAGGGCAGCCCGGTGGTCGCAAGATAGTGAATGCGTCCCTCCTCCGGTGGAGTGCGGAAGGCCCGGAAGAGAACGTCCGCCGCAACCTCGCTGATCAAGCGGAGGTCGTCGAGCAGGGTCCCATCGAGATCGAAGACGATGACCCCTCGATCGATCGGTCGCGGGCTGGGAGGCGGCCGGGGAGTGGGAGTCGAGCGGGACATCGAGGCGAAGGGACTGGGTTCGTCTCGCACCCCCGGAAGCTCGAAGTGCTCCATTGCGGGGGGTCGCGAAGGCTCCGGCTTCCTGTGGGCCGACATCATCATCGCCGGTGCCGCCTCCCTTATAGTCGTTGCCGGCCCTCGGACTAAAGTGGCGGAGCGCATCCTCCACCAGTCCTGGGCGCCATGCATCCGAGTCGAGTGATTCGAGGTAGGACAACTCAGCTCCTGAGCGGGCGCCATATCATCCTGGGAATCTCCGGGTCGATCGCAGCCATCGAGGTGCCCCGCATTGCCCGCGAACTCCTTCGGCACGGGGCCGATGTCCGGGCCGTGATGAGTGTTGAAGCTCAGCGGATCGTGACCCCCGAAGCGATTCAGTTCGCCACTGGCCACCCTCCGATCACCCAGCTCACCGGGAACGTGGAGCACGTGACCCTCTTCGGGCCCGGTCCGGAGCAGGCCGATCTGTATCTGATCGCGCCGGCCACCGCGAATACCATTGCGAAGATCGCCCACGGGATCGACGATACCCCGGTCACGAGCTGCGCCTCGATCGCGCTGGGCGGTGGGGTTCCGATCCTGCTCGCACCGGCGATGCACTCCCAGATGCGCCAGAACCCCGCGGTGGCCGAGGCGCTCGCGAAGCTCGCGAGCTGGGGGGTCGGCCTCATCGGAACCCAAGCCGCGGAAGGGGAGGAAAAGCTCGCGACGCCCGAGGACGTCGCCGCATCGGTACTTCACCGACTCGGCCGTGGCCCGTGGAAGGGGCGTCGGTTGATCGTGATCGGAGGCGCGGCACGCGAACCCATCGATGACGTTCGATCGATCTCGAACGAGAGCAGCGGGGCCACGGCCGTCGCTCTGGCCACTCAAGGCTACTTTCGCGGCGCCGACGTCCAACTCTGGATGGGTCACCATGCCGTGACCATCCCCTCGTTCGTCGAAATTCGGAGATGGCGAAGCGTGGGGGATCTCCTCCATCTGGCCCGCGAGCGTCGGAGCGAGCTGGCGGAGGCGGCCGCCGTGATCGTCCCGGCTGCTCTCGCAGACTACACCGTCGAGGCGCAGCGGGGCAAGATCTCATCCCGAGAGCACCCGGAGATCACCCTGCGACTGAAACGAGCCGCGAAGTTCCTGCCCCAACTACGCGCGTGGGCTCCGCGCCCGACCGTATTGGTCTCGTTCAAGCTGGAAGCGACCACCGACCCCGCGACGCTCGAGCGAGCGGCGCGCGAGGCCCGTACGGAGGCCGACCTCGACTGGGTGGTGGCGAACGGCTCCGAAACGATGGGTAGCCCCGAGATCGCGGCGTTCGTGCTTCCCCCGCGCGGTGCGCGGTTCTGGTTGCGCGCCCCGAAATTCGAGTTTGCGGGCCGATTGCTCGACGCCATCGGTCAGGAGCTTCCGAGCGCCCGTGGAGTACGGAGCGCATCGAAGAGGACGCCGGGCATCCCGCGGAGTTCTCCCGTTACCCACCGCGCCCGCTCCCCGCTCCGCGGGAGACCTCGTCGGCGTTAAGTGACACAGCGTCTGCGGCCGCTGGATCCCTATGGTTAAGCTCGCAGAATGGCGCGGGAAGGAGATTTTCCGAAAGTACGGTATCGCGCTACCCGAGGGCCATGTGGCCCGTTCGGCCGAGGAGGCGACGTCCCTGGTGTCTCAGGGAAAGGTGCCGTTGCCGTGCGTGATAAAGGCCCAGGTACTCGCCGGGGGCCGAGGGAAGGGGGGTGCGGTCCGATTCGCGTCGAACGCCGAGGAGGTCCGCGCTGCGGCGGCCGCGATCCTGGGCCTCGAGTTCAAAGGAGAGAAGGTGAAGGAGATCCTGCTCGAGGGGAAGGTCGCCATCGATCGCGAGCTCTACGTCTCGCTTACCCTCGATCGCACCCTCCGCCTGCCCATCCTCCTGACCAGCGCGAAGGGAGGCGTCGAGATCGAGTCGGTACCGGACGAGCAGATCCTGCGTCAGCCCATCCACCCGTTCGCCGGACTCGCGCAATACGAGAAGCGGCGTGCGGCTGCCTTCCTCGGATTGACCGGCGGTCCGGCGAAGTCGCTCGGTCCCCTCCTGGACTCCCTGTGGGCCGCCTTCAACGGAGAGGACGCGGAGCTGGTCGAGATCAATCCGCTCGCCGTCGTCGGCGACCGCGTCATTGCACTCGATGCGAAGGTGGTCATCGAGGACGATGCGACGTTCCGTCATCCCGAGTACGCGGAGGTCCGGGACGACCGGACTCCGCTCGAGGAGGTCGCCCGGGAGAAGGAGATCGCATTCGTCCAGCTGGATGGGAACATCGGTGTGATCGCCAACGGAGCCGGCCTGACGATGGCCACGCTCGACGTGCTCATGCAGTTCGGTGGACGACCCGGGGTCTTCCTGGACCTGGGAGGCACCGACGATCCGGCGAAGGTGGCGGAGGCGTTCCTTTTGATGGCGAAGGCCAAACCGACCGCGGTATTCCTGAACATCTTCGGTGGCGTTACTCGGTGCGACACCGTGGCGAAGGGACTCGTGAATGCCATGGAGAAGCTGCCAGCCCAGGATCGCTTTCCGTTGGTCGCGCGCATTCGCGGCAACAACGAAAATGAAGGAGTCGAGATCCTCCGGGCGGCCGGCATCACCTCGATCCCGGACCTGAAAGCCTCGGCAGAGGCCACCGTCCGCGCCGCCGCGGCTCGCGCCGCCGCCGCGCAGGGGCGTACCGCATGACCGTCTTGATCGACGCGGACACGCGAATCGTGGTCCAGGGCATCACCGGTCACCAAGGGACCGTCCACACGCGTCAGATGAAACTGTTTGGCTCGAAGGTCGTTGCGGGCGTCACGCCGGGAAAGGGGGGTACCACCGTAGAGGAAACTCCCGTCTACGATAGCGTCCAGGAGGCGGTGGACCGGAAGCAGGCCAACGCCTCGTGCATCTTCGTGCCCGCCCCGTTCGCCAAAGATGCCCTGATCGAGGCCGTCGACGCCGGGATCCGCCTCAGCGTGGTCGTGACCGAACACATCCCCTTCCACGACATGCTGGTCATGTACCATTACGCCCGGGCGCGCGGAGCCCGGATCATCGGACCGAACTGCCCCGGCATCGCGGCGCCGGGCGCTCCGAGCAAGGTCGGGATCATCCCGAACGTGGTCTTCCGACCCGGGCGGATCGGCGTGATCTCTCGGAGCGGCACGCTTACCTACGAGATCGTGAACGGCATCCGGGAGATCGGTCTGGGCCAGTCGACCTGCATCGGCCTCGGGGGCGACCCGGTCGTCGGGACGTCCTTCGTCGATGGGCTGGAACTGTTCGAGAAGGACCCGGACACCGATTTGGTCGTCATGGTGGGCGAGATCGGCGGGACGGCGGAAGAGGATGCCGCGGACTACATCCGCCATCACTTCACCAAACCCGTCGTCGCTTACATCGCCGGTCGAGCGGCCCCGCCGGACAAGCGCATGGGGCATGCCGGCGCCATCATCACCCGCGGACGAGGCACGGCTCAATCCAAGCAGACCGCTCTGGAGGGCGCGGGCGTGCGCGTAGGACGCTTCCCGTACGAGATGCCCCAGCTGGTGGCCGACGTTCTGAAGGAGAAGGCACGCCGATGACTCTGGATCCGACACGCCCTTCCCATCGAACGGCGGCGCCCGAGCCGTGCATCGTCCCCGGGTGCGGCGGCGACTCCGTGCGTCACCTCGCGCTATCGGAGGCGAAGAGAGCCTTCCCGACCCTCCCCGACCAGGGGCGCCGAGCTCCGCTATGCCGTGCGCATTACAAGCAGTGGAAGAAGGAGACCAAGGAGTCCCGAGATCTCGCCCGACTCGGCAGGTAGGGCCCTCTCGCGCTTTCCCCACCGGACGGTGCCCGACCGAGACCCCTTAGGTCGTGCGCTCACTGCTTCCTCATCTTCTGGGCCCGCATGCGTCGGCGCATCCGCTTCTTGCGCCACTTCCATCGCATGTGGCCGGCTTTCTTCCATACCCGTGAGGAACGTTTCATTCAGACCGATCCCGAGCGAGCGGGGGTAATTTCATCGGTTTATTAGGGCTCCCCCCGGCGAGAGGTCCGCCATCGCGACCACCGCCGGCCGTTATGTAGCGCGCTCGGCTCGGCCCGGGAATGCTCGAGGAGAGCGACCTGCAGATGAACCTGCTCGAGTTTCGCCAGAAGTCCTTCCAGTTCGATCATATCGCCGCGGTGGATTCGGAGGAGTACGCCGTCTTCACGAGGACCGAGACGGAGACGGAGAGCCAGCTTCGGCCGAAGCTCGTCCACCTGCGCGTGTACGCGCCGCGAGAGTGGATCGCCTACGACCCCGAGCTCGACCTCCTCCGCCTGGCCCGGGAAGGGGCGTCCCTCCCGCCGCGGACCCCCCAGGAGGCGCAGGAGTCCGCCGCCGAGCCGACGCAGTTCAAGGAGCAGGGTTTCGACTGGACGCGCGTGAGCATTGGGGACCTCGCGTTTGCGTACTTCCCGACGGACCGGGCCGCACGGTTCGCGTCGGTCCACTTCGCCTCACTCTGAGGAGCGGGCCGGACTCAGCTCGGCGCGCCGGCTCCCACGCGACATCCCGGCACTGCCGTAGTCCCTGGGCGATAGAGTCCGGCCGCGTTCTGGGCAAGGTGCACGAGGTGCCGGGGGCGCAGCTGGTAGGTATACGCATAGTTGCGCACGCAGGTGCGCACGCATCGGTTGCACGCTTCGGCGCTCCGGGCGTGCGATCGGAACATCTCGCTCGAAAAGTACTCTTCGAACGACCCGGTTTTCAGGTCGTAGCCGAAGCGGTAGTCGCAGCTATAGATCTTCTTGTCCGGGGTCACGTAGACGAACATCTTCGGGAACTCGCACTTCCATGGTCGGTCCGCCACGTACCCCTCGAGCACTTCCTCGGTCTCCATCAGCGGGTACCCCTCTCGCTTCAGCCGCAGGGCCGTGACATAGAATTGGTGGAGTTGCTCGGGGGAGAGTTGGAACTTGAGGTTGGGCGACTGGTCGCTGTCCGTCAGACCAAAATCGAGCGTCGGCTCGATCGAGTTGAAGGCGATCCCCACTCCGAGGTCCTTCGCGAGCTGAGCCGTGCGCTCCATCGCCGTCGGATTGAGCGTGCTGATGGTCGTCACCAGGGTCACCTTCGCTCCGGTGAGGGCCCGGAGCCGGTCGATCCCCCGGATTACCTCGTCGAAGTTCCCGGGCCGTCCCCGGATCACGTCATGGTAGGCGTCGAAGTAGTCGAGGGACACGAACGCCACGTCCAGGCTCCCGAGGGCCCCCGCCTTCGCGGCGAGCATCGAGCCATTGGTATTGATCGCCGTGTAGAATCCCTTGGCCCGGGCATAGTCGATGACCGTGCCCACGTCCTTGCGGATCAGCCGCTCCCCCCCGAATTGATAGTACCCTCGCATGCCCGCCTCGTAGGCTTCGTCGAGTAGCGAGAAAACTTCGGCCGTGGAAAGGTCCTCTTTCATGCGGGGCGTGAGCTTCCAGTACGAGCACGTCTGGCAGTGAGAGTTGCAACCGAAGGTCGTCGCGTGGGCGAGGAAGAAGGGCCGGCCCGTGACCAGGCGAGAACGGACCATACTGGCGAAGAGGCCGACGTACCGGGCAACGTTACCTGCGCGTCCGTGGGGGACCGCCGGGGACGCCGCGCGCGACATAAATCCACGGCCGGCCCCTCACGGCATAATACGCACGTCAACCGGACATGACGCGGACCCGGATCGTCCGTCAAACCTTCGACCTAAGAACCGGCGGCACCGGAACCCGCAGGGCCCCGGGAGCGAGGCCGGCGGGGACGCAGGGTCTCGGTCCGGGACGAAGCAGACCGAAGCCCGATGGCGTAGACGACCGCGATCAGCGTGAACGGAACGCACAACGGCGAAACGGCCGCAACGAACGGACCCAGCGCCGCGATGAGTGTGGCCCAGTTCGTGAAGAAGTCGACGACGAGTCCGAAGAAGACCTGGCCGAGGAGAAGGCCGGAGACGACCGCGATGGCGAGCGACCCGGCGAACGCCACCCATCCCGCCAGGGCGACGCCGCTGCTGTGCCGTGCCGCGATGCGGTCCCGAAGGGCGAGGAAGAACGATCCGACCGCCCATGCGAACACGCCGCCGACGATCCAGGCGAACGGAGCCGGGGTGTTGCCGTGGCCCACCGTCCGAGCGGCGACGTTCCAGAGCGCCACCGCCACGATCCCACCGACCAGCAGCGCGCCACCGACCCACGCCGGCCGTCGCGCGAGCGAGGCGTCCGGGTGGCTCGGCAGGCGAGCCCACGTGGATGTGCCGCGCCAGAAGAAGTAGAAGCCGAGGACGGTGAAGGCCAGGCTCAGGTAGTAGCCCACCGGCGATCCGAACGCGGACCCTGCGTTCGTGGCGAGCTGGTAGACCTCCGACGCCGCCTCCAGCACGAATCCCACGAGGAAGGAACCGAGGGCACCGCGCTCCGAACTCTGGGCGGGCACGACCAGGGTGCGCCATCGCCCGGTGTCCGTCACGGTGGGCCGTCGCCTACAGAACGCCCATCTCGGTTAGCTTCTCGGGTAGGTAGTGGTCGGTCACGTAGTTGAGGCCGTACTTCGCGAGCGACTGCTGTTCCGCTTTCTTACCGTTCTTGAGCATGAGGTCGATCTCCGAGCGCCAGTCGGCGGTGGAGAAGCGCGGGTCGGTGAGCTCGGCCTGCAGCGCGCGGACGTCCTGGTCCGTGAGCCGGTCGCTGGGGAGCTCGTAGTTCTCGATATCGGATGCGGTCACCCCGAGGAACTCGGCGCTCGGGGTCGCGAGGTACTGGGAGATGTGGGCGGTCTTGATCGCTCCATAGGCGACGCTTGCGAAGATGCGGAAAGACCAGGGATCCCCGTCGGTGAAGACGACGACGGGCAGGTGCAACTCTTCGTTCAGGCGCTTGAGGAACCGTCGGGTCGACCGGGCCGGCTGGCCCTTGAGATGGATCAGGAGCGCCCGATGGCGCTCGTCGAACCCGTTTTCGGCGAGGCGGTCCACCATGCCTCCGCACTCGATCGCCACGATGAATTTCGCCCCGGAGCTGACGAACTCGATCTTCTCCTTCTCGACGTTCGAAGGGAGCGCGTAGCCGCCGTCACCGACGTCGTCGCGGCAGTTGATCTTCTTGACCAGCCCCTTGCGGTTGCGCTCCCGGATGGTCAGGTCCCCGATCACCGAGGCGCCGTTCTCCTCGGGATGGAGGCGGAAGTCCTCCCGCAGCCGCTCGCACAGAACCTCCAGGTCCTCCACGAGGAGGTTCGACTCGTCTTCGCTGTGGAACTTGCCCTCCTGCCAACCCTCGCTGATGTAGTAGAGCTCGCGCAGCGTGGAGGTCTTGTTGTCGCGGGCCATCTCGTTGATGAAATCGACCAGGTAGAACGTGCGCAGGAGCATGAGCGCGCCGTCGAGCTTGCGCGCGCTGCGTGTGCCCATCGTCTTGCCGAGCCTCCACACCCCCTCCCGCATCTGGAAGGCAATGTTCTGTTTCGTGCGGAGCGGCAGGCGCATGCGGGGAATCTCCCCGAGGGAGAGCTGCCCGTAGATCTGCCGGGCGAGATCCAGCGTGGGCCGAAGAGCGTCGGCCCGGATCTTCGGCTCATCCGTCGTCGTCGCCGACGTGCGCTTCGCTTTCCGCGGCATCGTAGTCCACCTCCCCTTCGGCGGAATCCGGATCCGTGGGAGCCGCCGTCTCCGCTGCCTCGATCAGCGCGCGCGGCAGACGGACGTCCCAGTCTCCCGGCAACGGGTCCGCGCCGAGCAAGTGCGCTTCGTCCACCCCCGCCACGTACCAGTCGAGGTCGCTCGCTTCGACGTCCGTCCCCTTCGAGAATGTGAGCACAATCTGGGCCCGTTCGTTCGGCCCCAGCTTCGGCAGCGTCCACCACGCCCGTCCCATCCCGACGTCCGTCCCTTCGGGGACCGGGGCGAACGCACTCGCTCCGAGGATCTCCGTGGGGGCCTCCAGGAAGATCTCGAGGACCCGAGGACGGGAGGTGTAGTTCGTGACCTCCAACACGGCCCGCCGCGGTCCCTCCTCGTTCGTCAGCTGGAGTTCGAGGCTGACCACGTCCATGATGCGGGTGATCACCGGGGTGAGGTCGGGTATGGGCTGGTCGACCAGGTGACTCGTCTTTTCCGCGAGGCGGGGAAGGATCTTCTGGATGATCTCGAACTTCTCCTGGGCGAACGAGCGGCGCGAGCGTCGGGAGATGTGGACCTTGAGATGTCGGGCCGCCGCCTGGAACGCCAGCGTGAGCTCCTTGTCGAGGTCCGGATCCTCGGCGAGGGCCTCCTTCGCCTCGCTCGTGAACGGGATTTTCGTGGACGCTACGTGGACCAGGACGAGAACCGGCCCCACCGGCAGGCCATTTCCACCCTTCTGCTCGAGGCCGTAGCGCCGCCAGTCGAGGTTGGAGGCGGCCGCGGTGATCGCGCAGGCGCCTTGCTGGAAGAGCAGCGGGACGCGATTGGCGAAGCGGAGCAGCTGCATCGGTTGGTCGGCCGGCAGGCCACCCCCGTAGACGAGCCCGACCTCGACCAGGAACGGGAAGCCCCCGCGGACCTTGGGAGGGCGGCTCACGGGGGGTGCGAAGAACTCGGGACGGACGTCGCCGAGGACGTTGCGCAACCCCCGTTTGATCAGCATCGGACCGATGGGCGAGAGGCACTCCGAGGAAGGAGCGACGAGCGGCACTGAGTGCAGGGCCTCGAGCAGCGCCTCTTGGGTCGGCCCCTGGATCGATCCCGGCGTGGCACCGGGACTGAGTCCGGCCCGAGCCAGCACGTCCTTGGCCGCCCGCGGGCTGACGCCCTCGAAGTCGCGAGTGAGCAGCTCGAGGACCGTGGGCCGTTTGGACGCCTTGAGGAAGTAGCCCAACTCGCCGAGCTCGAGGCCGTAGGGGTGGGGGGGCGTCTCCTTCGGGATGCGGGGCATTTCGCTCGCCGCCCGCTCGAAGGTGACGCGGGTGCCATCGGGCTCGACCAGGACGATGCGCGCGTGAGGGTTCACGATCGCGGTTCCGCGAAGGTACTCGAGCGGCGATTGCCGACCGCGGATGTATTTCGCTTTGAGGGCCAACTCGATCCGGGTACCGTGGGGTCGGTCCCAGATTTGCACATCCTCGCGGATGACCCGCGGCGCGTTCTTCTGGGTATCGATGAGGAGCTCGAGCACGTGCGCGGCGTCTTCCTCCTCGACCTTTGTCGTGATGCGGGCCGGGCGTGCCGTCGTGAGCGCCGCGTACAGGACCGCGGCGCTGATGCCGATCCCCTGCTGTCCGCGGGCCTGCCGGTTGGAGTGGAAGCGGGATCCGTAGAGGAGACGCGCGAAGACGTTCGGGACCTCCCGGCGAAGGATGCCGGGTCCGTTGTCGGTGACCGCTACTCGAAGGCGATCGGGCGAATCCGCCTCCTTCGCGATCTCGACCATCAGCTCCGGCAGGACCCCCGCCTCTTCGGCGGCGTCCAAGCTGTTGTCGACGGCCTCCTTGACCGTCGTCAGGAGCGCGCGCTGCGGGTTATCGAACCCCAGGATCTGGCGGTTCCGCTCGAAGAACTCCGCGACGCTGATCTCGCGTTGCTTCGAGGCGAGCTGCTCGGCGATCGTTCGGGCCGGTGCCACGGTGAGAGGGGTCTCGGTAGTCCTTGATAACGGCCACGTTCGAGCCGAAGGACCCCCTCCCTCGCGACGTGCAGGTTCGAAGTCAGTAGAAGTAATGCCGGACGCTGACGAGGTAGAGGAACACCACGGCGAGAACGAGGAGAAGGACGACGAACGTGCCCGTAGCCAGTAGGTAGGCCATCCCTCCGATCAACCCGACGTAGGTCGTGTACAGCGCCCATGGCTCTTGGCGCCAGAGCGCCGTTGCGACCCCCAGGATCGTTCCGGCGAGGACGAGCAACAGCGCCGCGGTGAGAGGGCTGAGCCCGGCAATGACATCCGCGGCGGATACCGCGCCGCCGAACGGGAGCCAGCTCGGCGCGTAGTGCCCGATGAAGTAGAAGATCGAGGCGACGACGGCCACGACCGCGACGAACGCCATCGCCGCGCAGAAGAGGGCGAGTCCCACAGGGCGGCGCGGCACGAACGCCTGCGGGTTCCATGTGTCGGGCAAGTGGTCGAATTCGAGCGGGTTCGAAACTTCGGTCGCCGGGGCCATGACGTTCGCGACCCCAATGAGGCCGGGACGGGTCGTAATTAGCTTTCTCTCCACCCGAAGAGGGCGATCGCGCTCGTTCAGCCGGTCGGCCCGCCGCTGTCCCCCGAGCGGATCCATGGCCGCGCGACCACCAGGGTGGCGTCGACCTCGGAGATCCGCGTTCGACCGCAGATCGCCATCGCGGTGACGAGCTCGCGGGTCAGCAGATCGAGGTACCGTCCCACTCCCTCGGCGCTGCCGACCGCCAGCGCCCAAAGGATCGGTCGTCCGATCCCGACAGCGCGGGCTCCCTGCGCGAGAGCGATCAGGATATCGCTCGCTCGTCGGACCCCGCCGTCCAGGTACACTTCAACTTGGTCTCCGACCTCGCGGACGACCTCGGGGAGGGCGTCCAGGGCAGCGATCGCCCCGTCGAGTTGCCGCCCCCCATGGTTCGAGACCACGACGCCGGACGCGCCGTGCTCGCGGGCCCGGCGGGCATCCTCGGCCGTCAGGATTCCTTTGACCAGGACCGGTAGCCTAGTCCACGACCGGATCTCGTCGATTGCCTCGAATCCCGCAGAGCTCTCGCGAGGTACACGGAAGGTTTCGGCTTCGAGCCCCAAAGTCCGGGGCGGGGAGTGGACGTCCGGTCCATTGCCGAGGGGCGGTGTCGGATCGATCCCGAAGCCTTTCCGTGCCTGGCGATCCCGGACACCGAGCACGGGAGCGTCGGCCGTAAGCACGATCGCGCGGTAGCCGGCCGCTTCCGCGCGCTCGACGAGCCGCCGGCTTACGTCCGGCGCGGCTTGCCGATAGAGTTGAAACCAGCGGGGGCCCGCTCCCGATGCCGTCGCGATCTCCTCGATAGACCGCGAAGAGAGCGTGCTGAACGCCGCGAGAATGCCCCGGGCCCCCGCCGCCCGAGCGACCGCTGCCTCGCCCGCAGGGTCGATTCCGCCGAGATACGCCGTGGGGGCGACGAAGAAGGGAACGGGAACGTCCGCGCCGAGCAGGGTCGTCGAAAGGTCGATCGCCGATGCGCCGGTCAGCACATGCGGGCGGATCGCCCAGTGGCGGAACGCTTCGACGTTATCCGCGAGCGTTCGCTCTTCGCCCGCGCCTCCCGAGATGTAGTCCCAGACATCGATAGGGAGCCGTGCGCGGGCCGCCGCCTCGAGATCCGTGAGGTTGCTCCATGCCTCGATGCCGGATCGCCGGGGGGGGCTCCGGGGCAGGCGGGCCAACGTCCGCGGTCGTCGCACGACCCGGGTCGAGGTCCGCGTCCTCCGTCGCGCCCCCCGGAGCCGGTGCCTCGAGGCCCGGGGGCGCCGGCTCCTCACGCGCGACGCCCAGCCACGGTCCGAGCGATCCGCTCGAGCAAGGCACGATACGGGCCTTCGGGCAAACCATCGAGGGCCCGGACGGCGCGCTGGGCCCACCAGAGCGCCTGTTCGCCTACGACCGCTTCGGCACCGGCCACCTCGGCCAGCTCGCGCATGCGGAGCAGGTGACGCGCTCCCTTGCGGCGGAGCTGGAACATCCGCTCGAACTCGGCTTGGCGTTTTCCATCCAGCCGGGCGTAGGTCTCGAGAGCGACGAGCGTGGGATTCCCCTCCCGGAAGTCCGCGTAAAGGGGTTTGCCCATCAGATCGGGGTCGCCGAACACGTCGAGCATGTCGTCGCGGATCTGGAAGGTGATGCCGAGCGAGGCGCCGAAGGTCGTCGCGGCCTCGATTCCCTCGGCGTCCAGCCCCATGAGTTCGGCGCACGAGGCGAGCGCAGCGGCGACGATCGCCGCGGTCTTGCGCTCCACGACCCGGAAGTAGTGTTCCTTTCCTACGGAGAGCTCGAAGCGACCGGCTTCCTGGAGTACCTCTCCCTCGACGAGGTCCGCGCAGGACTCCCCGCACCTCAGGATGACCGACCGGGGATACTCCGCCGCCAGTTCGAACGCGCGCACGAAGAGGTAATCCCCGGTCACGATCGACAAAGGAACTCCGTAGGCACGCGGCATGGACGGCCGGCCGCGACGGGTGTCGGAGTGGTCGATGACGTCGTCGTGGACGAGGCTCGCGGTGTGGATCAGCTGGAAGGCAGCGGCGAGGGCGTGGATTCGCTCGGTCGAGTTCGCGCCCAGCGCGCGGTAGTAGGCGGACATCAGGAGCGGTCGAACCCGCTTACCGCCCATCTGGGTCGCGTACTGGGCCGATTCCGACAGTGTCGCGTAGCGGGCGCCGAGGATCTCCTGGATACGCCAGTCGATCTCCGAGAGATCCCGGCCCAACACCGGCAGGAGGTCGGTGAGCCGGCCGAGCGGTTCGTTTCCGATGGACTGTGCGACCAGCGACTCGAACGACGCTTCGGCCCCGTCCCCGGGCGGAGAGCTGCTCATGAGTTCCTTCCGAGACGCGCCGGCCAGCGCAGGCGCATCACCTCGTCGAGACCGGCCGCGCCAATATAGCGCATTCCCAGCGCCAATGCGACGTTGGAGTGGGCGACCCGCTCGGTGGCTCGCTGGATGCGGTACGCCCGGGCGAGCGGGACCGCCATCGCCTCGGTGACCGCGCGATCGTACTCGGAGAGCGGGGTCCCCTGCCGTACGTGCGCCGCGGCCGCCTCCCCCGCAAGCCAGCCGCTGAGCATGGCGGTCGGGATTCCTCCCCCGTTTGTCGCCATGACCAGATTGGCGGCATCTCCTGCGAAGAGGACCCGCCCGACGCTCAGGCGCTCCGGGGGCGGCCCGATCGGGACCCACCAGCGCGTGCGGTCGTGCGCGGGGGCTAGATCGGCCCCGCGGACGAACTTATCCAAAAGGCGGTCGAGGCCGAGCCCCGATGAGCGGGAGTCGACTCCGAGGCCCACGTTGAGGTCATCCGCACGGGGAAACGCCCACGCATAGCCGCCGGGGGCGACCCGGCCGAAGAAGAGCTCGATCTCATCCTCGAAGACGGAATCGACCGTCGCGGTGATCATCCGGAACATCTCTCGCGGGGGAGCATACCCGAGAGCGCGGCCGACGGTACTGAGGGGGCCGTCCGCGGCTATGATCACCCCGGCCTCCACCTGGGTACCGTTCGCGAAACGCACGGTCGCGCCGTCAATCCCTGTGACACCGACCGGATGCCGCAGCTCGGCTCCCTCCGACTCCGCGCGGTAGGCAAGCGCCTTGTCGAAGGCGCGACGGGAGACCGTGTATCCCGACAGCGGGAACCGGAAGCGGTGGCCAAAGGGGGAGACGCAGACCATCGCGCGCGTCGCGCGCAGGATCGACTCCGTCGGGACCTCGAATCCCCGGTGGATGAGCTGCGGCGCGTCGAAGAGGTCCTCGAGCTCTTCCGGGGTCGGCAGGAACTCGCCGCACTGGACCGGATGGCCGAGCTCGGGCCGTCGATCCACGAAAAGAGTACGCGCACCGGACGCGGCGGCCGCCCGTGCCGCACACGAGCCCGCGGGTCCTGCGCCTACGACCACGACGTCGTAGCGTTCCATCGGTGCCCCCCCTAGAACGCGAGGTTGACGAAATGCTGAGCGGCGGCCGCGAGAGGCTGGAGAAGCGGGCCCGGATACACTCCCAGGGCAACGATCACGATCGCGATGAGGGCGATGGTCGTAGCGCGAGCGTACCCGATGCCACCGGCGCCGAGTCCGATGGGGGAAACGGCCGCCCGTCCGTTCGGAGCGCCGGGCAACGGAACGTCCGCCTCCGTAGAACTCGGTATTACCGATCCCCTCTCGGGCGCATCGAAGTACATTACCTTCAGGACCCGCCCGTAGTAGAAGACGCTGAGGGCGCTGTTCAGCAGTCCGGCCACCGCGAGCCAGACGAAGTACCCCTGCGCTTCGATCGCCGCGCTGAAGAGAACGAACTTGGACAAGAAACCGATCGTCAGTGGGACGCCCGCGAGGCTCAGGAGCATGAGGGCGAACGCCACGCTCAGCCAGGGATGCCTCTGTCCCATCCCGCGCCAATCGGCGATGAGCGGCCCGACCCCGAGCCCGGCGGCGGCGGCGACGACGAGGAAGGCCCCGGTCTTCATGAAGACGTGCGCGAAGACCTGGAGGCTCGCTCCGGTGAGCGCCGGCGCCGTACCGATCGCGATCCCGATGAACATGTACCCGGCCTGGCTGATCGACGAATAGGCGAGCATCCGTTTCATGCTCTTCTGCATCAGGGCGAGCACGTTGCCCACGGTCATCGTCACGACCGCGAGGATGCTAAGCACGACCTGGAGAACCGGGCCGAGGGCTACCGCTCCGATGCCGCCGAACCACTGGAACTCGACCGTTCCTCGGACCAGGAGAACCGGTCCCAGAAAGACGAGGAAGAACGCGAAGAGGCCGATCTTCTTCGTTCCGCCGGCTAAGAACGCCGAGACGTCGTCCGGAGCTCCGTCGTAGACATCGACCGCCCACGCGTGGAAGGGAACCAGCGTGATCTTGAACGCGAGGCCCGCGATCAATAGGCAGTAGCCGATTACGACCAGCAGCGGGAAGCCTCCGCCCCCGAACGCCCCGTTGCTGACGGCGCTGCCCGACGCAAGGACGAAGAGGTTCGTCGTGCCGTATGCGCCGTATAGGAAGGAAGCGCCAAAGAACGAGAGGACGGTCGACAGCGCTCCGACGATGAAGAACTTCATCGCCGCCTCCATCGAACGAGCGTCGCGCCGAGTGTACGCGACCAGGAGGTAGGAGGGGATGCTGACGACCTCGATCGCGATCAGCAGGAAGATGAGATCGCTCGCGACCGCGACCAGCATCATGCCGAGCGTCGCGAGCAGTATCATGCCGTAGAACACCGCCGCGCCGCGCTCGCGCGAGGGCCGGCTCATCGAGGCGAGGGAGACGAGGAACGCCGCGATCAGGAAGAAGACCTGGAAGAAGAGCCCGAGGCTCGTGAACCAGTACAGTGGCGTGGATCCCACGGCCGGGACGATGTCGATCTGGCTCGGCGGGATCGTCGCGAGGAAGGCGACCGGGGCGAACCCAAGGTCGGCGAAGACGAAGAGCATCGCGAAGAGGATCGCGCCGACCGCGATCGACCCGACGACCTCGATCCGACGGATCCCCACCGCGTCGATCAGGAAGACGAGCAACGCACCGGCGAGCAGCAGGATCTCCGGGAGGAAGTCCAGCACCGTGGCGATCAGGGACATCGAGCACCTCGGATCACAGCGGCCACACTCCGACCGGCGACATCACGATCCAATGGACGAGCAGGTTGGGCAAAACCCCGAATAGGACCGTGAAAGCGAGGAGGATCCCCATCGCGATCACCTCGAGCGTCGGGAGATCGTGGACCGGGTTCGGGATTCCTTTCGGAGGGCCGAACAGGACGCGTTGCATCATCCAGATGTAGAATCCGGCGGTCACGACGAGGACGATCAGCGGGATCAGGACCCAGTACGCGATCGCCTGCCAGGTGGCGAGCAGCGCGGTGAACTCCGCCGGGAAGCTGATCAGCGCGGGGAGACCCAAAGAGGCGAGGCTCCCGATCATGATCGCCGTCGCTAAGCGGGGCGTGGCGCTCGCGGTCCCTCCGAGGCTGGGGATGTCGCGCGTCCCGTAGATGTCGTGCGTGCTCCCCGCGGTCATGAAGAGGAGGGCGCTTACGATACCGTGGGCGAACATCAGGAACAGCGCGGCCACGAGCCCGAGCTCGCTGTTGAGCGCGATCGCGAGCAGGACAATGCCCATGTGATTGATCGACGAGTAGGCGACCATCCGCTTCAGATCCCGCTGGCTGAGCGAGAGGACCGAGCCCCAGATGATCGAGATGAACGCGATGATGAGCAGCAGCGGCGTGTCCGTGTGGAAGCCGTTCGGGATCACCTCCACGCCCCACCGGATCAGCCCGTACGCTCCGAGTTTGAGCAGCAGTCCCGCGAGCAGCACAGATCCGCCGGTCGGGGCCTCGACATGCGCGTCGGGCAGCCACGTATGGAACGGAACGATCGGGAACTTGACGCCGAAACCGAAGAAAAGCGCCAGGAACAGGAACGCCGGAACGACGCCCGTCAGCGCCGGCTCCGCCGCGTACACCGCGGCGAAGTCGAGCGAAGCGGCGTGAGAGTAGAAAGCGAGGGCCAAGAGCCCCACGAGCATCACGATGCTCGCGACGTGGGTGTACACGAAAAATTTGATCGCAGCGTAGCGTCGGTTCGGGCCACCCCAGTAGCCGATGATGAAGAACATCGGCACGAGGACGGCCTCCCAGAATAGGAAGAAGAACAGGATGTCGAGCGCGACGAACACTCCGAAGCATCCGAGGCACGTGAGCAGCACGAGGCCGAACCATGCCCCGGGCCGGTTCCGCTCGTTCCACGTGTAGATCACGGTCGCGATCTGGAGGATCCCCGTCAGGAGGATCATCACCAGCGAGATCCCGTCGACCCCGACGGTGTAGTTGATGTTCAGCCAACCGATCGAGATCCACGCGTGGGACTCGTAGAAGGCGAACTGGGGGATCCCATTCAGCAGCCCCGGCCACGAATAGCCCCAGAACATCAGTCCGATCTCGAGAAGGAAAAGGAGCGACGTTCCGAGCGCGACCCAGCGCGCGTAGCGGCCGGCCAGGAACGTCGCGACCGTTCCTACGGCGAGCGATGCGAGCGTGATGCTGATCAGCGGTACGCTCATTGGCCTAACCTCCTCCCAGTTTCGAGACTAGCCAAGGGGCGACGAACAGCACGATCACGAACAGCGCGATCAGGCCCGCGATGACGTAGGCCGCATAGTCCGAGACGACCCCGGTTTGGATCTTTCGCATGCGCTGCGAGAGGCCGGCAAAGGTGCGCTCGAAGCCCCGCACGGTCCCATCGATTACGAACCGGTCGACGAAGTCCGCGCCGCGCGCGACACTGTAGGCGCCGGTCGCGGCAATCCAATCGTAGGCTCGCTTCATGTAGTAGCGCTCCGCGAGAAGGTGGTGCATGGCCCGGGCCGGTTGGGATTTCGGCAGAGGCGCGATCCGTCCGTTCCCCCAAAGTCGCCACGCGACGAGGATCCCGAGCACGGCGAGGACCACGGAAATCGCCGATAGCTCGATGTCGATCAGCGGGTAGCTCGGGGGTATGTTGAGCGGGAGGGTCACCGGGAACGCGGCGCTCGTGAGCGCCGGATCGAACAGGCTCGCGAACCCGGGGATAAAGACGAACATCCCCCCGACGATGGCCATCCCCGAGAGGATCAGCATCGGGACGCGCATCACCCACGGAGACTCGTGGGCGTGATCGGCCAGCCCCGGCTCGCGGGACGTCGGTCCCTCGAAGGCGAGGAAGTAGGCGCGGAAGATGTAGTAGCTCGTCAGGAAGACGGTCGCGAGGGCCATCAGGTAGAACGGCCAGTACTCCGGGTGTATCGCCAGCTGGCCGTAGAGGGAGGAGAGGATGTCGTCCTTGCTCCAGTACCCCGCGAACGGGGGTATCCCCGATAACGCGAACGCGCCGGCGAGGAACGCGAAGGCGGTGTAACGCATCTTCTTGCGCAGGCCCCCCATCTTGAACAGATCCTGCGTCGTGACGGCGTGGATCACCGACCCCGCGGCGAGGAAGAGCAGGGCCTTGAACATCGCCTGAGTGTACAGATGGAACAGGCCCACCATCGCGAAGCCGGCTCCCACGGCGAGGACCATGTATCCTAACTGACTGACCGTCGAATAGGCGATCACGCGTTTGATGTCCGTATGGGTGCAGGCCATCGATGCGGCCCAGATGGTCGTGAAACCGCCGATGGCGACGATCGCGAAGTCATCGATCGAAGTGAAACCGAGGAAGAGGCTGCCGATGACCAGGAGATAGACGCCGGCGGCGACCATCGTCGCGGCGTGAATGAGGGCACTGACGGTCGTCGGGCCCTCCATCGCATCCGGCAACCAAGAATCTAGGGGGAACTGAGCGCTCTTGCCGGCGGCCCCGGCGAGCAGGAAGAGCCCGGCGAGCGTCAGCAGATTCGAGTTGACGCCCACACCGAGGTTCAGAAATGCCGAGTTGCCGTTCGTGAACAGGAAGCCGCTCGCGGCCCAGTTGGGGTCCACCGCCGCGTAGATCGAGAAGTAAATGAAAATCCCCGCGAGGAAGAGGACATCGCCGACGCGGGTGACGATGAACGCCTGCTTCGCCGCGCTCGCGGCGCTCGGCTTCGCGTAGTAGAAGCCAATGAGGAAGTAGGAACAGACACCCACCAGCTCCCAGAAGAGGAAGAACATCAGGAGGTTGTCCGCGAGGACCACGCCGAGCATCGCAGTCAGGAACAGGGAGAGGATCGCGTAGTAGCGCGGGAGCCCGGTGTCCCGGTGCATGTACCCGATCGAGTACAGCATGACGACGAAGCCGACGAGGGTCACGACGATGAGCATCAACGCCGAGATCGGATCGACCAGCGTTCCCATGACGAGAGAGAACCCCTTCGGGAACCCGGTGCTCGAGGGGATTGTGAACCACGTGGTGTGGACGTCGACGTAGGTGCCCGGGCCGAGCATCTCGCCGATCGCGATGAGGAAGCCGAGGACCATCGAGACGCCCGCGAAGACGACCGCGACCCAGCCGCCGTGCTCGAACCGCTTCAGCCGCTCGCCGAGCGAACCGATGATCACGAAGGCCAACGCGGGGAACAGCGGGACGAGAAGTGCCCACTGATCCAGTTCGGTCCAGAAATCCAAACGGTTCCTCCTCCTATTCCCGGAGGCTCGACGCCTCGGCGACGTTGATGGTTCCTTTCAATCGGTTCAGTGCGAGCACGATCGCGAGCCCTACCGCGACCTCGGTCGCCGCGAGGCCAACGAGGACGATCGCAATCGACTGTCCCTGAAGCCCATCGAAGAACGGACTGCGGTTCGGGAAGGCCGCGAAGAAGAGGAAGTTGAGGATGGCGGCGTTCATCCCGATCTCGACCGAGATCAGGAGCAGGATGAAGTTCCGGCGCGTGAGGATCCCGAAGATCGAGATCGCGAGCAGAGCGATCGAGAGGCCGATGAAGCCGTCGATCGATAGGGTCGTCATTCGCGTCCCTCCCGAACAAGATAGATCGCGCCGGCGAGAGCCCCGAGCATCACGAGGCCGAGCAGCAGAAGGTAGACGCCGAATTGGCTGAACAGCGCCTGGCTGAGATCGGTCACGTTGTAGGATGTGATCGCCTGCTCGCCGCCGGGGAACTCCCCGACGACCAGTGCGAGAAACACGAACGTCGCGACCGCAAGCGCGGCCGGAAGGGCGCCGATACCGGTGATCGCTTCGCGGGAGAAGATCCGCTTGCGCGTGACCATGATCCCGAAGAGGAGGAGGATCGTCACCGCCCCCGCATAGACGCCGAGCTGGAGCACGCCGAGGAAGGGGGCGTCGATCAAGAAGTAGATCGCCGAGAGGTCGACGAAGAAGACGCCGATCCACAGGATCGTGTGTACGAGTTCGCGGACGAAGAGGGCGAGCAGCGCCGTCGCCACCGCGACGAGCGCGAGCACGAGGAACGCGAGTTCCTCGAGGCTCACGTCCTACTCCCCCAGAACAGGCACTCCTTCGGACAGACGCTGATACACGTGCCGCACCGAACGCAGTCGGAGTCGTTGATGACCGGTTCCTTCCAGATGCGCTTCGCCGGCTTCTCCCCCGGCTTGGGCGCGACCTTCGGGATGTCGATCATCGTGATGCACTGCGTAGGGCAATCGCGAGAGCACGCATTGCAGCCAATGCACAACGGGGGATCCAAGAGGATGGCATCCTCATTCTCGGGTAGTTCGATCCGGACGGGATTCATGGGGAGCTTGCGCTGAAAGACCTCGTAGAGCTTCGCGGGGGAGTAGACCATCTCGGAGCGCTTGGCCGTCGAGAGCTCGTACCGGGTCGTCATCGTGAGGCAGCCCTCGGGGCACGCGTCCGAGCAGAAGCCGCAGTAGCTGCACTTCCCGTAGTCGATCTCCGGGCACTTCTTCGGGTGCTTCGGGTCCCCACCCGGCACGGTGACCATATCGATGCACAGGTCCGGGCAACTGAACGCGCACAGATTGCACGAGATGCAGGTCGCGATGTTCAGCGCGTGGACCCCGCGGTAGTTGTCCCAGACCGCGCCGACCCCGATCGGCTTGCCGGCGGCGACCGCTACCTCTTCGCGGAACTGGGGGTCCTCAAGCCGTTCGAACGGGTAGACGATCGTGGAGGGCCGGATCAGGCTCTTACCGAATTGCCGTGCGGCGGTGGCCATGGGACGGGCCACCCAGAGGATCGGGTTATCGGCGGACTTCGGCTCTTTGCGGACGCCTTCGGCTGCCAAGACCGTAAACCCTCCTCCTTAGCCCCCCAAGGTAGGTATGCAACCGAGGACGGGCAGACACTTCACGGTGACGAGGAGGGCTGCGAGGACCACGCTCAGGAGCGCGAGCGGGACCATGCGGTTCCAGCCGACGCGCAGCAGCTGGTCGGTCCGCACGCGTGGGAGCGAAGCCCGGATCCAAACGAAGACCGTGAAGACGATGTACACCTTCAGCATGAACCAGAAGATCCCCGCGAGCGGGAAGCTCGTCGCCGCCGCGGGTACCCATCCGGGCATCGTCCAGCCGCCGAGGAAGAGCAGGACGATGAGGAAGGACCCCAAGAGCGCGCGCAGGTAGTCGGTAAGCATGAAGAACGCGAACATCATACCCCCGTACTCGGTGTTCCATCCCTCGACGAGTTCGGCCTCTGCTTCGGGTAGGTCGAACGGGATTCGCTCCATCTCGGCGAGCATTCCTGCGACGAAGACCACCAGTGCGAGGAACAGCGGCACCCAGAACCAGTAGTTCGTCTGCTCGAGTACGATCGTCTGGAGGTCGAAGCTGCCCGAGACCAGCACGACCGCGACGACCGCCAGGAGGATCGGGACCTCATAGGCGATCATCTGGGCGGCGGACCGCATCCCGCCGATCAAGGAGTACTTGTTGTTGCTCGACCAGGCCGAGACAAAGATGAACAGCGGCGCGAAGCTGAACACGGCGAGCGCGAGGAGAAGGCTCAGGGGAAGCGATCCCGAGTTCCAACCGGTCGAAACGGGCAGGATCGCGAAAATGATCAGTGACGTCACCATGTAGGCGGTCGGCCCGCTCCAGAAGCCGAGCGTATCGGCCTCTCGAGGCTTGACAGTGTCCTTTCGGAACAGCTTGATGCCGTCGGCGAAGTTCTGCAACAGCCCGGCGTAGCCGACGTGCATGGCGCCGCGTCGGTCCATGAAGCGACCGAGCAGCTTTCGCTCCCACCAGATGAGCACGATCGTGTTGAGCATGCTCGCGAGGAGCAGGATGGCGGCGAAGATCAGCGCGGCCAAACCGTCGACGGTGTTGACGTTCGTTACCGCCCCGCTCGCGGGCTGGGGCAACACGCTGCCGATCGCGCCGAGGATCGCCTGGGAGATCGCGGTTGCGACCGAGAGCAGAGTGACCGACATGATCCCGTCCTACCGGTCACACTCCCCGACGCAGACGTCCACGCTCCCCATGATCGGAGGAATGTCGGCGATGCGGTAACCCACGAGGTACTTCTTCGCCGCGCTGATGTTCGCGAAGACCGGAGAGCGGAACTTCACGCGGTAGGGGTGCTCCCCCCCGTCGTTCACGATGTAGGCTTGCGCCTCTCCGTGAGGTTCCTCGATCGCCGAGAGGCCGAGCCCCTTCGGATAGTTGCGCTTGAGCAGATACCCCTCGTTCCCAATCGGGGCGTATGGAGCCCCCAGCCATCGGGGGACCCGCGCGGCCATCAC
Organism: Thermoplasmata archaeon; assembly: GCA_021826685.1. Classification (GTDB taxonomy): domain Archaea; phylum Thermoplasmatota; class Thermoplasmata; order Lutacidiplasmatales; family UBA184; genus Lutacidiplasma. The sequence goes on along the minus strand of JAKAYT010000017.1, from coordinate 3,459 downwards.
TGGCCCCGGGTTCTTGTCGAGCCAATCGAGAGCCTGCCGAATGATCCGCACCGACTGGCGCATCTCCTCCATCCGGACCAAGTAGCGCGCCGTCACGTCGGCGCCGTCGGCCGTCGCGGCGTCGAACTCGACGCGGTCGTAGGCAGAGTATGGTCGGTCCTTGCGGAGATCGCGCTTCGACCCCGCCGAACGCAGCATCGGACCCGTGACTCCGTAGGCCACGCAGTCGGCCCGGGACATCTTGCCGAGGCCGTCGCAGCGCTTGTGAAAAATGGCCGACGCGAGGCAGAGCCGATCGTATTCTTCGAAACGGTCGATCAGCCAATCGCAGACCTTGCGGGCTTGATCGGTGAACCCGTTCGGAAGGTCGTTGCGCACGCCACCGACCCGCATGTACTCGTACGTCATCCGGGCGCCGGTGTAGCTCTGGAAGAGGTCGAGGACGAGGTCCCGGTCTCGCATGCCGTAGAGGAACGGGGCCATCAGGCCGATGTCCTGGACGAACGCCGCGTACCACATGAGGTGGGAACCGAGCCGCTGGAACTCCTCGCTCATCATCCGAATCCACTCCGCGCGCTCGGGTGGCCGGATTCCGAGCGCCTGCTCGGCCGAGAGGATGTAGAGGTGTTCCCAAGCGAGGCCGGCGACGTAGCAGCATCGATCCATCAGCGTCACCACTTCGTTGTAGTGGCGATCCTCGCTGATCTTCTCGATGCCCCGATGGAGGTAACCCATCTCTGGATCGACGTCGAGAACCATCTCGCCATCGACGTGCACCCGGAGGTTCCACAGCCCGTGCGTCATGGGGTGCTGCGGCCCCATGTTGATCCACATCTCAGACATTGCGCGTCTTGACCTCCAGCTCCTCGGGCTCGTGGAGCTTGAACGATCGCAGGAGCGGGTGGAAAACGTACCCGTCCGGCATCAATAGGTGCCGAAGGTCTGGGTGATGGTCGAAGTGGATGTCGACCATTTCCCACGTCTCGCGCTCGTGCCAGTTCGCGGCCGGCCAAATGCACGTCGCCGACTCGATGTGCGGGTTCTCAGCGGGTAGGTCGGTCGAGAGGATCACGTAGGCACGCCGCGCATCCGACCACAGCACGTAGAAGACCTCGCGGTGATCGACCCAATCAATCCCGCCGATCATGGAGAGATGGTCGAACGCGAGGTCGTCGCGCATCGAGCGAAAGACGTCGAGAGCGGCATCGGCTCGGAAACGGACTCGCCCGAGCGTGCCCGGGAACACTTCGACAGCGGCCACACGATCTCCGAGCCGGGCGCTGACCAGGGCGGGGAACTCTGCCTCCATATGCTCTGGACGAACGTCCGGATCCCCGTGCTACTCCTTGCGTTCCCGGATCAGTTCTTCGAGTTTCAGGATCCCGTCCAGCATCGCCTCGGGTCGGGGCGGGCATCCCGCGATATACAGGTCGACCGGAACGAGTTTGTCGACGCCCGGGACCACCGAGTACGCCGTTCGGAACGGCCCCCCACCCGTAGCGCAGTTGCCCATCGCAATGACCCACTTGGGCTCGGGCATCTGCTCGTAGAGCGCAATCAGCTTGTGCGCCACCTTCCAAGTGACCGTGCCGTTCACGATCATGAGGTCGCATTGGCGGGGGGAAGACCGCGGAACGACGCCGAACCTCTCCGCATCCCACCGAGCGCCGAACGCCGCGGCAAACTCGATCGCGCAACACGCGAGCCCCCAGTGGAGTGGGAAGAGCGAGTTGCGCCCCGCCCAGTTGAAGACCGGCTGCGTGAGATCCTCCCGGCCGCGTTCGGCGATCATCGCCGAGAGCGCCTCCTTCGCGGCCGGGAGGAACTCCTTTGCACGGAGGGTCTCGATCTCGATGAACGGTACGCCCGGCTGCGTGACAACCGGCAGTTCCGTGCCGGGCGTCTTCACGGCCCCGGAAGCCGCGGTCACGCTCGAGGCGCTCATACGACCCACCGGCGCTCGCCGCTGAGCGCGTAGTAGATCCCGACGATCGCGAGCGCGGCGAAGCCGAACGCGATCAGGACCGGGAAGATGCCGGAGTTGAGCCCGCGGAACGTGAGGGCCCACAGGGCCAGGATGAACCCCAGCACGTCGACGGCGACAAAGACGATCGCGAAGGTGTAGTGCTGGGTGGGGAAGTCGATCTGGGCCTCTCCCTCTGCCTCTTCCCCGCACTCGTACGTCGTGAGCTGGAGGTAGGAACGGCGACGCTTCGCACCGAGCGTGCGGTTCATCGTGATCGATCCGACGGCGAAGGCAACGGCAACGAGCGCGAAGACGAGGAACGTCGTTACGCCGGCATCCATTTTTCTTCCCTCCTACCGCTCATCCAATGACGTACGTCCGACCGCGGGGCTTTATTTAAGCCGTGCTCCATTTCTTGACGTAAACAAGCGCAACGGAGCGGTGCGAATACCCCCGTCGAAGTTATCCGGTGCGGATTCACAGCGTCGCGATGCGTTCCGACAAGTTCGCACCCGGCCTGCGGCTGAAGGGACGTTACGTGGACCTTCGGCCCTTATCCGTCGACGACGCACCGGAACTCCTGCGCGCCGCCGCTTCGCCCGAGGTGCAGCGCTACCTACGGCATCGGCCCGGGACGACGCTCGAAGATGCTCGCGCCTACGTACATGGATATGTCTCGGCTGTCGCGGCCGGCCAATCGGTCATGTTCGCGATACGGCTCGAAACGAGCGGCTTGCTGGTGGGCGCTACGGGATACCACCACATCGACGCCGCGAACGAGTCCGTGGAGGTGGGCGGCACTTGGCTCGACTCTGCGTACTGGCGAACGCCGGTCAACTCGGATTGTAAGCGGGTCCTGTTCACCCATGCCTTCGAGGAGGGTCTGGCGCATCGGGTCAGTCTTCAGACCGACCTGCGCAACGAGCGGTCACAGAACGCCATCTTGGACCTCGGAGCCACTCGCGAGGCTGCGCTGCGAGAGAACGTACTGCTCGCGGACGGGTGGTTCCGCACGAGCGTGCAGTTCGGTATCCTTCGTTCCGAGTGGTCGAAGGTGCGAGCCAAGCTCGACGCGCGGCTCGCTCGCCCGTGGAGCCCTTCGCCCACCGGCTCGGCGACCGCGGCGCGCGTTTCGAACGACGCAGGTCTGCCGCTGAGCCGACCGGTAGAGTCTCCCCCGCCGCTCCGCCTACGGGATGCGGTTGTTCTTCGAGGTCGGTGGATCGAGCTCGTTCCGCTAGAGCGCCGTCACATCGCCGGACTCGCCCAAGCGGGTCGGGACCCCCAAGTCTGGCAGTGGTTACGGATCGGCCCGGGTCGCAACGAGGCGGAGATGACCGCGCTCGTGGAGATGCTGCTGGCGCAGCAGGAACGCGGCGAAGTCCTCCCCTTCGTGATCCGCTCCCTAACCGAGGACCGCGTCGTGGGGATGTGCCGTTACTTGGACATCGAACGAGCCGACCGGTCGGCCGAGGTCGGCACCTGGATCGATT
>JAKAYT010000016.1 GCA_021826685.1 Thermoplasmata archaeon | reverse complement strand
TACGATCTGTTCGTCATCGGACTCATCGCCGCGCTGTTCGTCTTCTACAAGCCCTTCGCCATCCCGGGTTCGTTGTTCTCCCTGCCGTTCGGCGGTTCCGCGGGAGTCATCTCCGGTATCGCTCTGATCAGTGCGGCCGCAATCTTCGGAGCCGTCATTGGACCGATGGTTTTCGGCAACCTCGGCGACCGGTTCGGACGAAAGACCGTCTACGGAATTGAGATGCTCGTCCTCGTAATCGGAGCGCTCGCCTCGGGATTGGCGTGGAGCTTCGCCTCCCTCGTCGCGTTCCGCCTCATCGTGGGTGTCGGGGTCGGTGGAGACTACCCCATGAGCTCCACGATCATGAGCGAGTATTCCAACGTTCGAGACCGGGGAAAGCTCGTGGGCACGGTCTTCGCGATGCAGGGGTTCGGTCTTCTCGCGGGGGTCGCGCTCGGAGTGGGACTCCTCTTGTGGATCCCCAACTCGCCCGACCTCATCTGGAGGATTCTTCTGATGGCGGGGGCGGTCCCCGCCGCCGCAGTCTACTACTTCCGCCGCCGGCTCCCCGAGACCCCCCGGTACACCCTGTTCGTCGAGGGCCAGACCGCGAAGACCGCGAAGACGGTTCGTGCGGTCACCGGGGTCACCGTGGCGTCGGGAGGTGCCTCGGTCGGGAAGACCCAGCGCAACGGCGCCACGTTCCTCAGCAAGTACTGGCCCCTCGTTCTAGGGACTGCGTTCGCATGGTTCCTGTTCGATATCTCGTTCTACGGAACGAGCATCTACACTCCCACGCTCATCAGTTCGCTGAGCCTGGCCTACGCGCCGCATCTCACCGCGATCCAACACTTGACGACCGCCGAGGAATACACGGCCCTCATCACCGTGATCTTCACCATCCCGGGATACTGGATCGCGGTAGCGCTGATCGATCGGGTGGGTCGTCGCACGCTCCAGCTCGTCGGCTTCGGGTTCATGGCCCTCGCCTTCGCGGTTCTGGGATTCGTCCCGTCCCTGGTGGCACTCGGCGCGCCGTTCGTCGCGATCTACGGCCTCACGTTCCTGTTCGGGAACATGGGCCCCAACACCACCACGTTTGTCGTGCCGACAGAGGTGTTCCCAACCCAGTATCGAACGACCGGCCATGGGGTCGCGGCGGGAGCGGGAAAGACCGGGGCCGCCATCGGCACGCTGTTCTTTGCGGCCCTCGTCGCGATTTGGAGCCCGTCCGGCATGATGCTCTTCCTCGCCCTGATCGCGCTGGCGGGAGTGATCGTAACGTTTGTGCTGATCCCGGAAACGAAGCAGCTGAGCCTTGAGGTATCGTCCAAGCAGGAAGAGTTCCAACAGGAGCTCGCCGCGGCCACCGCGCCCGCTGTACCATCAGAGTAGACTATCCCCCCTCCCCCGAAGTCGTTGACCGGAAAAATCGTTGTGCCGAATGAATCGGGGGGGTTCCTCATGGGATGACGTGCCGGAGGCTCGCAGCCCGCGCGCGATCCGCTTCTTGGCTGAAAACGTACGGACTTCACCCGGCGTAGACGCCCTCTTCGACCACGAATCGACGACGGGCAAGGTCCATGAGGTTCCGCGTGAATAGGAGACCGTAGATCAGGACCACTACGGCAAAGAGCAGGGATACCCACGCGGCCGACGCAACGTTCCCGGCCGCGAGATTCTCGCCAATGAACTTCATCATCCCTATCTTTACCACAAGGGTCCGGTTCCCCACTATATCGGGCCAGAACTCACCGATGGCGATTCCCGCCCAGGCGCTGTTGATCGTGCTCGAGAGGCCCGTGACCAAGTACGGGAACGTCGCCGGCAGGATGACTCGTCGCATCCGCTGACGGAACCCCAGTTCGTGGTTCTCCATCACTTCCCAAAACTCCGAAGGGATGGCCTGCACCCCGATCCAAAAGTCGAAGAAGACGTAGTAAAAGCAACTCAGGAAACCGAGGATGAATACGTACAGTTCGACGTACCCGAACGGAAAGGCAGTGACAAGAAACCCGATGGTGGCTCCCACGAAAATGGGAAAGTACGTCGGGGCCGGAAAGGCGGCCACGGTCTGGACCACGGGGGCGACGACCGCACTCGCCCGAGAGTGGGTCGCGAGATAGTACCCGAGCGTAATCGACACGACCAACGCGGCTCCCGCGACGGCGAACACCCGGAGGTAATCGGCGCCCATCGAAAGGAGTAGGAAGGGGGTCTGAGAGAATAGCGAGTTCCACTCCGTCCTCGGTACGGAGAGGATCAACTGGGTAGCGCCGTACAGGAGATAGGCGACCAAGCCCAGTAGAATCGCGATAGCGACCCACTTCACCAGCGGGCCCGACCTCGAAGGGGTCGATCCACCTACTCGACCGTCACGCTCAGCGGCCGTTCGGGTGAGGCGGGCCGAAATCCTCCGCCTCGGGCCTCCGAACGCACGGAGCCAGCGCGATCGGGCGTTCGCGGGCCCGGGCCGGGTCGTGATCTCTCCCCGAGTGTCGAGACCGTAGCGAGCCACCGCCTTCCGAGAGAGGCGAGTAAGGAGCAGCGTCGTGAGAACGACGGCTACTCCGATGGCAATCAGAGCGAGAGCCAGGTCCGATGTGTCCCCGGACCGGGTGAACTGGACAATCAGGGTGCCGATGCCGAAGGTTGAGTAGGTGTGCAGCCCGACGGTGAAGACCTCGCTCACCGAGATGTAGAACAGGGCATCGGCGAAGCTAGAGAATAGATTGGACGTGATGCGGGGAATGGAATGGGGAATGAACAGGTTCCAGAGGGTTCGTACGACACCGAAGTTGTAGTTCTCGGCTACTTCTGCGAGGTGCTCGGGGACGGTCTTGAAGCTCTGGTAGGCTCCGATCCAGATGTTCCAAGCCACGGCGTCAAACACCAGAAAGTCAGCGGCGAGCTCGCTCCCGACGGGACCGCCAAGGCGGGTGACGAACACCACGAGCACGATGGGAAGAAATGCAATCACCGGGATCGACTCGAACGCGTTTACCAACGGCACGTAAGCCGTTTCGAAGGCGCGGCTGCGGATCGAGAGGAACGCCAACCCCCATCCAGTAACAATCGAGAGCCCGATGAGGAGCCATACCCGACCCAGCGTTGCGAGAGTGGCCAGAACGACGAGAACCGACTCCATGGCCGAAGTCCCTTATGGCGTCGTCTTCGGGGTGCTCAGGTCGCCTATCAGGTGGTCCACATCGAGTAGGAAGGAGGAATCTCGCAGGGCTCGCGGGCGCGGGAGATCGATGCGGAACTCGTCGACCACGGTCGCCGGCGAGCCGCTCATCACATAAACTCGATCCGCGAGCTCGACCACCTCGGTCAAGTTGTGCGAAACGAGGACTACCCCGTCGAGCGTGCTCTCGGGGTTGAAGACCAGGGAGTGGATCTCCCGACGCAGCTCCCCCGCTGAGATCTCGTCTAGATGGACAAAGGGCTCGTCCATCAAGAGAATGGAGGGGGATGCGGCGAGGGCGCGAGCAATCGCGACCTTCTGTCGCATTCCTCCGCTCAACTCCTTCGGGTAACTGCTCTTGTTGTCGCCTAGACCGACCAGGTCGAGCATCTCGCCCGCCGTCCGTTCAGCCTCCGCCTCATCGACCTTCTTGCAGGTCAGCGCCAGTTTCACGTTGTCCAGCGCCGTCATCCACGGGAAAGTGGCTATCGACTGGTGAATCAGGACAATCTTGGAGGAGGGGCGGAGGACTTCGTGTCCATGAAGATACACATGACCCTCGGTCGGCTGGATGAACCCCCCAAGGCATCGGAGCAGAGTCGACTTCCCCGCGCCCGTAGGTCCGACGATGGCCACGAGCTCGTTCTTGTAAACCTTGACGTCCACGCCTTGGAAGACGGGTTTGGCGGACGAGCCCTTGATCGACGGGTACGAGTAAGAGAGCCGGTTACACTCGAGTTGAATCGCGGCCCGATCGACCTCGAGCGAATCTGTCGCGAGGGGGCCTGCGTTCCGCAAATCGGTGGTCGGGTCCCTGGACTCCGACGTTGGCTCCGGTCCGCGGGTTGGAGCTACCGGCATGGCACCTATCCCCCCCGGGGGGACTAGGCCGGACTATAAATTACTTCCCGGCGATTCTATCGCGCCGGGGATCGCGATCGCGCGAAGCCTTCGGTAGTACAGGCATAATGTACAGGACCGTCTGTCCCGCTCAAGGGGCAGCGAGGGAAAAGGCCTAAATCCCCCTCCGGGGATGAGGATACTAGCATGGGCTACCACTTGCGCCCCGCAGTACGGGATCGGATGGCCCGCGCGAGCGGGCATCTCGATGCGGTGATTCGGATGCTGGACGCGGATGAGCCGTATACGGACATCCTCCTCCAGCTGATGGCCGTTCGGGGAGCGCTCGAGAAGGCGACAGGACTCATTCTTGAGGATATGCTCGAGTCCATGGTGGACGCGCCTAAGGCGAGCCAGGACCGCCTTATCCAAGCCATCCGCGAGGGAATCCGCGTCGTGAGCTGAATCGCCCGGGCGAGTAGTCGATGGTTGTTGAAAGGTCCAGAAGTTCCGCGAAAAGGGGTGGGTAAGTAATCCCCGTCCTCGACGGGCGTTTCGGCTTCAACGGCACATGTTTTCGCTGCGGACGGCCACTCGTACTAGGACAGCACTTGTTCTTGCCCAAGCTACGGCCAGAAAGTGGGCTGAGGTCGCGAGCGGAACGCGCCCGTTCGGTTCGACGGGGGTGCGGTGGAGACGCGGCATCACCGCGCGCCACCGCTCTACCCTACGGCTAAACCAGAGCCCGACGAGGTCGATTGGGACCTCCGGAGTGCTGCCGCTGGTAGAAGGACGGCGGGGAGGGTGACTCGTGACCTCCCATCGGCTAGCGGGCTTATCCGAGACGACTGACTAGCAGTTGCCGTGACTAAGCCTGAGACAAGCCCGGGAGAGATCCATCTCCGTCCACGGGTGGAGGAGGCCAGTTCCGACTGGAGAATTTGTAGCCCGCTCGGCATTGATGGAAGCCCTACGGAGGAGTGGGCCTGGTTTCACTGTCTCTTCCGAGCGGACGCCGAACCTTTCTCGGCTTCGCGCGCGGTGAGCCGGCTACACTTCCCCCGTCGGTCGACCTCTCAGCACATGGCCGAGCTCGCCGCTGCGGGCTGGCTCATCCCGGTGCGTCGGCACACCTTCATCCCAGCGGATCCGACCGTCCGGGCCCAACCCGAGGTCGAGCGAGCCCTGGCTCCATTCCGGGAAGCGTGTTTCTACCCGACCTTGCATCTCGCGGTTGGGCGCATCCTCCGGGCCTTCGGCGAGGGCCTAACGGCCGTTCTGCTCTTCGGTTCGGCCGCACGCAGGACGGAGTCCCCCCACAGCGACCTGGACCTCCTCGCGGTGGGGCCGGGGCTCTACGGCAGGAAGTATAACGACCGCATCGACAAGCAGGCCGACATTGTCGAGCACGCCTTCTGTCACATGGTCGGGCGACTGGAGAGAGTCCCGGGCCATCGCCATAGCCTGCACATCACAACCCTGCCTACCAAGCTGTTCGCGGAACCGGGAGGGATTAACTCGAAACTGATGAGCGGGTTCGCCGACGACGGCCATGTCCTCTACGACCCGGATTTCCAGCTCGGGGCGGCCCTGATGCGGGTTCAAGGACCGCGCTACTCCATCGGGGAGGTGGTCCCGGAGCGGTTCGCGCATTGGGGCGAGGCGCAGTGCATCCTTCCCGATCCCATCACGGAGTGGCTAAAGCACCAGAACGAGGAGCCCTCCGAAGGGCACCCTACAAGGAACTCCAACTCTCCCTCCAGAAGCTGAGCCCGCTCCCGACGCCACCGCCTCGCCTTGTAGCGTGGAAGTCGGCACATACCGCAGGCCCCGTGAGTGCCGTTGAACTTTCGATAGTGCCTCACCCGCCCGCGGGCACCCTCATCGCTGACGTCGATTCCCGGCCCAACATCCCACCGGCCCTCGACGCGCCATCAGCGGCGTCGAGCTAGCCGGTCAGCCCGGCGAAGGCGTACTCCCAACATGATCGTTTGAGGGAACCCCGGTGCGCGGGCATCGAAGGGTCACGGGCCTGCCTCCGGACGATAAACCTCGTGCCCAAGAACTCCGCCGGAGCCGGGAGTCTGAGGAAACAATCCCCGCACGTTGTCTCCCCGTGGGTGGCCCCGACTCGAAACTCGCCCGTCCGACCTTTTCGGGGCGGCTCAAACCGTGTGGTTTGCCACCCTGGGGGTGGGCTCGAAGTCCTGGGTTCGTACTTGGTCGTTCCACATCATCCTGCCGGAAGTCCGAAGGAACATGTAACAGCCGTTACACTTTTATCAGAGCGATTGTTCCGGAGCGCGAGAAGAACCATGAAGTGGGTCACTCGGGAGAAAGCACGCGTGGACCGGATCGCCTGCCCGTGGCTCATCCGGAAGTTCGTCGATAGAGATGCCGAGTTCCTCTACGTGCCGCGGGAGCACGTGATGGAGGTGGCGAAGAAGCAGGGGGCCACGCCGTTCGACATCCCGGGGGCCGAGCTCTACCATTACGAGGAGAACGGCAAAGATTTCGTGAGCTTTGACGCCATCATCCAGAAGTACAAGCTCACCGACCCGGCTCTGCTCGAGCTCGCGAAGATTGTGCGTGTCGCGGACGGAGGGTCCGGCAAGGAGGTCGAGGCGGCCGGGCTCGAGGCGGCGGCCACGGGGTTCCGGATGATGGCCAAAGATGACTTCGAGAACCAACGTCTCCAATTCCCTCTGTACGATGCACTGTACACCTACTGCAAGTGGAAAGTCGAGGAGAAAGGAAAGCTCGAACACACCGGTCCCTAAGCTACCCGTTCAAGTCTACCGCGAGATGCTCCGATGAAGTGGGTGACAGAGTGCCGTCCTCACGTTGATCGATGCGCGTCCGCGTGGTTCATCCGGAGGTTCGTTGACCCTCAGGCCGAGTTTGCTTTCATCCGGCGGGGCGAGCCCGTACCGCGAGGGCTCACTCCCTACGACCTCCCGGGCGTCCGTTTCGGGCACCGGAATGGCCAAGTCACCTTTGACGTCCTGCTCCGGGAGTACCCTCAGAAGACTCGGGGCCTCACCAAAATCGCCCATCTTGTCCGAGACATCGACCTCGGCGAATTCCGCCTTGCAGAGTCGCGAGGGCTGGACACCCTCCTCTACGGAATCCTACTGACCGAATCCGACGATGTCCGCGTCTTGGAGAGGACGGCGCCGCTCTTCGGGGCGCTTCTGCGGTACTATGAGGATGAGGCGCAAGCGTGAGCAACACGAACCCTTCGCGGAACCCACGGTTGCTGTTGGTGTTCCGACTTCCAGAAAAGCCGTCGCGCTATCGTGTGTCGGTCTGGCGACGCTTGAAGGCGGCGGGAGCACAGGTGGTCCGGCGGGCGCTGTTCATCCTCCCCGACACGCCGCTCAACCGACTTCGCGCCGCCGACCTGACCCACGACGTGGAGAACTGGGGTGGGGAAGCCTGGATCTTCGCAGGAGGCTTGATCACCCCAATTTTCAGACCGAAGCCGGGCGGATTCCGGCGAGTGACGGTGGAAGAAACCCGCACGACTAGCGTCGTCGACCGAAGACGAAGAGCCAAAAGATCATGAGAGAGGTCGCGAGGATTCCGCTTCCCCCGCACGGACCCGACGGCGAGTTCGATCACGCTGCGGTAGATTTCGTGGGCGATCGCTTGTACGTGGCCCACCCCACCAACGACGCGGTCGAGGTGGTCGATCTCGCCGCCCGCCGTCACCGGGGGTCACTTTCGGGTCTCCGTGGGGTCGCGGGAGTTTGGGTGGACGCGGAATCGCGGCTCCTGTTCACCTCGAATCGAGGGGAGGATACGGCCAGTGTCTTCCGACTGGAAGGAGGAGAGGAAGAGGAACTGTTCCGGGTGCCCACTGGCGCTCGTCCGAATGGGATGGCGTTCGACCCTCACCGGAAGGTCCTGATGGTGGCCGGGGTCGGTACTGCTACGGGGCCCGGCGCCCCTCCGACTCTGACGTTCATCGACGTACAACACGGGAACCCCCTCGGACAGGTTCGTGTGCCGGGACGGACTCGATGGGCGCTCTACCATCCCCGGACTGATTCGTTTTACGTGAACATCGCCGACCCTCCGTCCATCGTGACGGTCCGTGCAGGGAAGTTTCCCCCCACCCCGAGGTGCCTTCCCGTAGCCGCACGGGGGCCGCACGGGCTCGAGCAAGATCTCGACAAAGATCTCCTCTACTGCGCGTGCGACGAAGGGGTCCTTGTGACGGTCGAGCTGCCCAGTAGCTCCGCCCGGTCTGTCGTCCCTCTCTCCGGTGCTCCCGATGTCCTGTGGCTCAACCGCGATCTCGGGCACCTCTACTGTGCGATCGGCGAACTTGGAGTCATCGATGTCTTCCAGCTGGACCCGGCGCACCGAACCGAGAGGGCCGCTACCGCCGCGGGCGCGCACACGTTGACGGTCGACCCCCGCCGGAACGAAGTGCACGTCTTCGCACCCGGGTCACACGAGGACATTGTCCTCACGGATGGCCCGGCCTGACTCGGAACGGAAGGACCCGAGTGCGCCCCGAGCTCGCGGGCCTCACGAATCCCGAATCGATCCCGACCCCGGAGGAGGACCGCTGGAGAAGGAATCGATTGCATTCGCGGGGGCTCGAACCCTGCGGGCCTTGGAGCGGGGACACTCTCCGTCGTGCTGGCCATCGTCCTCGCGGACGGAGGATACTCTGCGCTCGAGATCGGGGCGACCTTGAGAATCGCGATGGGCGCAGCAGGGGCCGGTTACACTACCGCTGCCCGCCGTGCTTAGGCGCTCCGTTCCGCGGTCTCTGGCGCGCTCTCCTCAACTGGCGGACCGTGGGTCACCGGCCGGTTCCCCGTCGCGGGGTCAGGGAAGATAGCCTGCGATCAGGTTCCGTTCCGCGGCTTTCGCCATTTCCGGCCCCGGGTGAGAGAGGAAGATCGGATGGCAGAATCGGGTCAGCCGCGGGTCTTTCCACCAAGAATTGAGGCTGATTTACCTCCGGAGCTCTCGCAGTGATGAAAACAAGCCATGGGCGCACGTCCCGAGGGGCTTCGCCCTTGCGTCATTCGTGGAAACGGAGGAGAGGGTTCGGTCACAACCTCAACGGGCGCCTTAAGCACGCGACGGTCCGGGCGGCCCTAGACCCAGTCGGCCGACCCTTTCGGCCCGGTCGAAATAGTGTACCATGATGCAAGGGGGGTGGCTGTTCCCTCGGCCTGCAGTCCGCGCCGGCCACGACGCCGAAGGCACGGGGCGCTTCACGGGAGTCCGGCGGACCCGCAAAGGGTCGCGCTCGGAGAGGGGTTTATGCCTTCTGGCGTTCGTTCAGGCTGACCTGACCACCCGTCTTGGCCACCGTTTCGGGCTCGACGGCGCGGTTGATCGTGATCTCGTTCACGATCACCAGCATCTGCGTCGCATGGATGAGGTTCGAGACGATCCGCTGGACCGCGATGACGGTGGCCGCGTCGCGGACTCGACGAGCGAGGGAGTTGCTGAGGGCGTAGCAGTTCGGGAGATCTTCTCCGATCACGTTGAGGGTGGCGTTGGCCTGCGTGATGGAGAGGTGGGTGAACGCTTCCATCGTAGCGACGAGGTGGCCGTCAAACTCCTGGAGCCGTCCACACAGGTCCCGGACGGGATTCCGGGGCAGGGTCTGAAGGTGGGGGAGACTTTCCTCCAGTTCCCGCCCGATGCGCGAGAGAAGGTCGCCAATCTCCTCCAACATCTTGACGACGACCCGGTATCCCATCTGATAGTGATGGTTCTCCACGCCGATCTCCCGCGCCACTCGGAAGTCGTCGGACGCGATCAGGAGTTGCCGGACCATGAGGAGATACAGCCGGTCGATTTCCTCCTCCATGCCCGGAAGCTCCGCGAGCCCCTTCGGTCCGTTCCCGGAGAGCGCCTGGCGGCAGGTCTCGAGCTCCGCCCGGAGCATGCGCACGACCTGATCCACGATCCGGGACAGGTGGTACTTCGTAGGATCCACGAAGTTCTGGACCTCGACTCCCACGGGAGACTCGGCGACAATGCTCATGCCGAGGATCCGACCGGCGGTCCGTCCGACTTCTTGACGTTGGGACACCGAGAGGCCCCCCTGAGCCGTGAGCTGCACGCGGTCCTGGCCCGTGACGTAGGCACCGATCAGGAGTCTCGACAGCAGGTTGGGAGGAAGACGGGTCGCATCGATCCGGAGCAGCCGCTGTCCGGCGGGGGTCCGGGACTCGGAGGGCACGAGGGAAATCTCGAGGCGCCCTTCGCCCAAGTCGTTGAACCGGAGTGCGGTCCCAGCGTGTACCTTCATCGCGTCGGTCCAAGCCTTCGGTAGCGTCACGGCAAGGGAGGAGCCGCCCGTACGCTGTACGCGACGCATCGAGCCGGGGTTGCTGTCCCGATCTTCGGTTTCGCCGCGGACCCCGTGCACGCCGGGCTATCCATCTCCCGGTCTTAACGGTTGACGAGCCGCCCCGAGGTAACCCCGGTTCGCTCGCCCGTCTCCTGATTCTCCGCGCGGTAGGGAGAGTACCCGCATGAGGGAGGGAGTCGATATCGCAATTGACCCAAGGGGTCAACGGAGGCAACATGACGACGGCACAAGCAGAGATAGGAAAGACAGTGGGGATGCAGGAGACGGCCAAGGTGTTCCAGGTACCGTCGGTACCAGGGACCAATGCAACGGGGGCAGTCAAGACCTTCTCCGCGATGCGGATCCTGTTCGGAGCGATCTTTCTCTTCGACGGGATACTCAAGTGGCAACTGTTCGCGACCGGACAGATGCAGGGGGTCATCAATGGAGAGTTTTACACCCCGGTTTGGCTGACGGCAAACTGGGTACTCTTCGGAACGCTGGTCGGCGTCGGGGAGACGGTCGGTGGCCTGCTCCTCATACTCGGCCTCTTCCAACGGCCGGCCGCCCTATGGAGTGCGTTCGTGATGGGGTTCATCTGGGCGTTCGGCGGCTTCGGTGGTTACCCCAACGCCATAGGAGCGTCCTGGAGCACTGCCGGATACACCGACATGGGAGGGGACCTCATGCTGGGTCTCGTGTTCGTGGTCCTCGCCTTTGCCCCCTATGCCTACGGACTGGCAAAGGCTTGGAAGCTCCGCGAACGGTTCAACGGCAGCAGCATGCGGGACCGGTTCCTCCGGGTGCTGCTGACCTAAACCCCTTCGGAGCGGGTGTCCGTCCGCATGGCCGAAGCGGACGGACGCTCGTTCCTTCTTGTGGGCGGAGGGGGCGGACTCCTCGGGCGGTGCTCGTCGACCAATTCGGACCCGAGTGGAAGATCCCGTTCGGTTCACCGGCATCGAGCCACCACGGAACTCCGGGACGGTGTGGAGTGGCTTCCCGGGGACATCGGTACTATCGACCGGTGGGAGGTGGTCGTTCAGGGGATTGACCTCGCGATCGACGTTGCATGGTACCGGTATGGAAGTCACCGGAGATTTGAACCGCTGACCAGCGGACTCTGGCGGCTTCTGGCCGCAGCGGTACGGGAGCGAGTGCCTTGCTTCCTGCAGGTCAGCATACCCCCGCTCCCGAGCGATTGGAGTGTTCGGTTCGCTATTCCCAGCAGGCGGGGCCACAGGAGAAGTCGAAGGTTTGTCGGTAGAACGGCACCGGTCGATCCCCGGCCCTTCTTTCACCCTTCGAACCCCCGTCGACCTCTGTCGGGCCATGAGGGGGCGACGGAGAAGGCACGCCACCCCGACATTTCGAACGCTCATCATTCCTATACCTACGAAAAGTCAACTCGACACGTGGAATCCCCCTTCGGCAGAGGACAGTCGGTCGTCAGAGATGGATCGAACAACGAGAAGTTCATCCCACGGATTCGCACCCGGATCCGTCTTAGGCGTACTTCCGGTCCCCAAGGCCGATCTCCAGGCTCCATCGATGCCGTCGGTCCCGGCAATCGGGAAGCGCTCGTCAGCGTATCGGAAGGAAGGGCTTTCGTCTATTGGGCCCCCGCGTTCGTGAGGCCGCATGCCCCGGATCGAACCCTTCGAGGCGCATCCGGCGCGTTACGAGGAGTGGTTCACGAAGCACCGCGCGGCTTACAAATCCGAATTGCAAGCAATCCGCTCCTTGACGCCGTCGCACGGTCGGTGGATCGAAATTGGTGTCGGAACCGGTCGCTTCGCGATACCCCTAGGCATCGCGTACGGTGTCGAGCCCTCCCCGACAATGGCACGGATTGCACGCCGCCGGGGACTCGAGGTTGTCCGGGGCGTGGCCGAGGCGCTCCCGTTCGGGCAGGCAAAGTTCGACGGAGTCCTCTTCGTGACGACCATCTGTTTCGTGGACAATCTCACGCTGGCGATGCGGGAAGCTCATCGGGTCCTCCGGCCGGGCGGAACGCTCGTCGTGGGGTATGTGGACCGGGATAGCCCGCTCGGCCGACAGTATCAAGCATCTCGGGCGAGGAGTCTCTTCTACCGGGCGGCGACATTCTATTCAACGGCGGAGCTCGTGAGCACCCTGAAACGAGTCGGCTTCCACCGGTTCACCTACGCCCAAACGATCTTCCACCCGCTCGACGAGACCGGGGACATCGAGCCGACGGCTGAAGGATACGGGAGGGGGTCATTCGTGGTCGTGCGGGGAATCACTCCGCTACGAGGCGCACTCGACGGGGTGCGGTGATCTCTTCACCTCGGGTCGAGGGACCCCCAGCGATCGTCCTCGACCGCGAGTTCGAGACGAGGACTTCAGGCCCACCCCACGGGGGGCAAACCGTAGCTTTCGACGCGGGAGGCCGTAATCCCTCGCGACCCGGACCTAGAAATCCTGGCTGGCCAGGTCCGTTGCTAGTTGCAGAGCAGGATCTCGGCCAGATAGCAGGTCATCCGGAGTACGACGGACTTCTCGGTCGGGCGTGATGCCTATCCCCTCAAACGGTCG
Source organism: Thermoplasmata archaeon (assembly GCA_021826685.1). Taxonomy (GTDB): domain Archaea; phylum Thermoplasmatota; class Thermoplasmata; order Lutacidiplasmatales; family UBA184; genus Lutacidiplasma. Next base: position 18,890 of record JAKAYT010000016.1, on the reverse strand, counting down.
GCCATCGGGAAAGTAGCACCGCTTCGCTCCCACGAAGGCTCTGATGCCGTCGGGCATTTCCAAGATGTACGGCTGGCCCGTGCTGCCGTCCGTGGTCGTTCCTACCAGCACTCCGCGACCAGTATCTTTGAACGGGAGGAGAAAGTCCTCGCACGCTGAGCGGCAGGCCTCATCCACCAGCAAGATGATGCGTCCCTTGAACGGCTTGGGTTGAGGTCGGTTCAGGGTGGCCGGGAACAGGACGTGGGTCTTGTCCCAGTCACGGTAGATTTCTAGGGGTGCGAGCCGCTCTCGGGTTAAGTGCAGGCCCAAGCCCTGTTGGTTTTCTAGGATTTCAAAGAGGTGTGCGTATGCCCGGACGAGACCAACATGCTGCGGGCTGGACTCCGCCCATCCTCTCCAAGGCCGGTCCATCAGAGCATCCAACAGGCGTCTGGGTGTCGTTCCCCCGGTGTTTCCTCGCACGTCGATTAGCAATGCAGTGGCCTTGTGGAAACGTGCGACCAGATTCACTGCTCGCCGCTCGTTGTCGGGATCGACGAATGAGGGGATGCGGATGTAAGCGGACGAGCCACGGCGAAGCCATCGCCCAGTCGTTCCCTCAGTAGGAGCAATCGATTGATGGGTCCGCCGGATGATCCAACGCCGACCGTCGATCCCAAGGACAAGGCGTCGGGGAAAGAGGTGCAGGTAGGAGAAGAAGCGTCGTCTTCGGCCCCTCTCGCTCGACGCGGAGATGTACCGTTTGAGGCCCTGGTAGACCTCCTCGGTGGGCTCTCCACCAACTTGTTCGATAGTCTGGCCGGCCCGAAGTCCGTGTGCCCAAGCCTGGGTGATTACCCATTTCGATCCGAAGGACGCCGCCGAGAACCCCATCGGCCCCAGAAACGGGTACCATGCCACTTCGTCTCGATACCATGTATGGCCGTTGTTCAGGGATGCCAGAAATGCTGCCATCTCAAGGGAGAAGTGCCGTCGGTCCCCCCGCGAAATGGTGGCGCTCAAGAGTTCCCGAAAGCGTCCGTCCAAGTCCAGAGAGGAGGCACCTTCCCAATGGGCGAACGCTCCATCAACGGCGCTTCGGACGGAAGAAGCGACGAACGCCCTCTCGCTCGGAGCAAGTTCACGTGGCATAGGACAGAATGATGCGGAGGGGCTACATCAGTCGTCCCTCCGAAGGGATTCAGTCGCGCGCTGTCCTCTAAGAGCCTCTTGCCCGCGCTACGTTCCCGCCAGCACTAAAGCTGCCCAGCTGACCGTTTCGGTTCGGTCAAGAACGTGTCCTTAATGGGCAGCCGGATACATTTCGGAATCCTTTCGTTTCACGGGCGAGGGCGGGGTTGAGCACGCGGGGTAGAGAGGGAGGCTAGTTGAGTATTTTGTGGTCGAGAACCCACAACTCGACTCGTTCCGGCTAAATAGGAGGACGGCGTACCTCCGATCCATGCCCTCCGACGGCTGGCTGGTCGTCGATCACCCGGACCCTAAGAATTGGACTCGGAGGAACCAACTCGTCCAGAAACTGTATGGCTAAGTGACCTACACGAACGGCCGTCGCTACCGCCGCCGAGGGTTGCTGGAAGGATTAGGACATAACGAATCGGAGGGGGGATCGTGTTGGTGAGAGCCGAGGATGGCCCTCAGGTCGTTCGGCTGATTCGGCAATGGGCGAAGGCCGTGGAGTGGTGGCCCCTCTCGCTGCGGACCCAGGACCGAAGGCGCCTCACCAGACCGCCTTCCCCTCGGTCCCAGTGAGATAGACTCCAGAGGTATTTTCTCAAGGTCGGGAATCGTACCTAGGTCCATGGTCGAGCACCCGCACGGCGAATCGGAGGCGTCCCAGCGGATCCTCCAAGGGCTCGCGGTCGCGTTGCTCCTCACGGCGATCGTTCTCGGGCTGGAAGCTGTTGGGGCTGTCATGAGCCGTAGCCTCGCGGTCACGGTTGATGCCGTTCATGACGTCCCCGATCTGTTCGCCTTTGCAGCCTCGTACCTTGCTCTGGCGGCCATAGCCCGGGGCAGTACGACGGAACACACGTTCGGCTCGCATCGCTTCGAGGTCTTCGCAGCGATTCTGAATGCCTTTGTTCTCTTGGCTGCCGGGTTACTATTCGCTTATCCCGCGATCGTCGGGCTGACGAATGACACGACATCATTCGGGACTCTCGATCCCGCGTGGATCCTATTCGCCGCCATCCCTACACTTGCGCTCCGGAGCGTCTCGGCCATCTATCTTGGGAGGATCCCACGAGCGGCGCGAGACCTCAATGTCCGAAGTGTCCTCGTCCACCTCGGAGCCGACATCGCGATCACCGCCGCCCTGATCATCGATGCCATCGTACTGGTTTACTCACCGACGAGCGTCCAAGTCGATTCGGCAGTGGCACTGGCCATCGCGGCTGTTCTAATCGTCGAGTCCGTTCCGATATTTCGTGGGGCGTGGGATGTTCTCACCGAGCGCGTTCCGCGAGGACTGTCATTGACTAACCTTACGGAGGTGGTCAAGTCCGTCCCCCGGGTCAAGGACGTACACGACCTCCACGTATGGGCGGTCTGCCCGACCTTTGTGTGCATGACCGCTCATGTTCGGGTCGAAGAGATGACGTTGGGCGAGTCTGCGGACGTGACGGACGAGCTCCGTCAGGCGGTCGAGCAGACCTTTGGTATCGCTCACTCGGTCTTTGAGCTGGAGACAGGCTCAGAGCAGTCTATCGGAGACATCCGGGAGCAGGTTTCCGCGAGGAGGGTTCACAGCTAGGACGCCTTTCGAGGCCACACTGAATCCATGCGCGCCTCTGGGGTCCCGCAGCAGCAGTTCGAAGGGGGCGCCTTGCGCTCGCCGAGGGTTAGGAGAGGTCGGCGAGGGTGTTTCTAAACTCAGCCAGACCCTTTTCCGCACTACCGGTTACGGTCTGCGGGGCCAAGCGGACCTTCCGGCATGTCCCGGCGGGCAGGCCGGCGTGCGGGGCCACTACGTTCCAGGGGAGCTCGGCTCTGTGGCACCGATTGTCATCAGGACCATCCAGCGGCTCTACTCCATGCTCGAGGGGGAGACGGAGATGGACCCCGTGCTTGAGGAGGGGTCGCAGTTCGGCCCTGCGGGGGTCCTGCCGATAGAACCAGTCCCCATCACCTGCAATCCGGCAATCCCTGTCAAGTTCTTTGACTTCGTGATCATCGACGAAGTGTCACCGCTCCATCTACATGCTACGGCGGCAGGTCGTTGAGTGCTCCGATGTATTCTTGATTGGTCTGACCGCGACCCCAAACCACCAGACCTTCGGCTTCTTCAAGCGGAATCTTGTCGTCGAATACTACCACGAACAGGCGGTCGCGACGGAGGGGACATCCCGTTCGACGTGTATCGGATCAAGACCCGTATCACGCAAGGCGGCGCCCCCCTAGAGGTCGGTCAGTACGTCGACAAGAGGGACCGCGAGAGTCGGGCAAAGCGCTGGGAGAGGCTGGGACGTCGCTCTTGTTTGCCTGGGAAGCCTGTTAGACCGTCAGGTCGTGGCCGAGGACCAGCGGCGCCGGTTGTTCGAAAGTTCCGAGACGAGCTCTTTACCGAAATCTTCCCGGGGCGGGTCGAGGTTCCTAAGACGCTTGTCTATGCCGAGGACGATCCGCACGCGGACGATCTTGTTCAGATCATTCGCGAAGAGTTCGGAGAGAGGGAAACGACTTCTGCCAGAAGATCGCCTACCGAACGACGGGAGTTCCTCCCGAGCAGCTCATTCGTGATTTTCGGGTGAGCTACCACCCACGAAGGGCCATCACGGTCGACAGGATCGCCACGGGACGGTCTTTCGCTCCGTGAAGATCGTCTGGTTCGTGCGCGCCGCGAAGAGCCGCGTTCTCTTCGGGCAGATGAAAGGTCGATGGGTTCGTTCTACCGGTAGTAACCGCCGTTACGCTTTAGTCGGAGCAGTCGCTCCGCCGCGCGGGGAGGATCATGAAGTGGGTCACCCGGGAGAAAGCACGCGTGGACCGGATCGCCTGCCCGTGGCTCATCCGGAAGTTCGTCGATAAGGATGCCGAGTTCCTCTACGTGCCGCGGGAGCACGTGATGGAGGTGGCGAGGAAGCAGGGGGCCATACCGTTCGACATCCCGGGGGCCGAGCTCTACCATTACGAGGAGAACGGCAAAGATTTCGTGAGTTTTGACGCCATCATCCGGAAGTACAAGCTCACGGACCCGGCTCTGCTCGAGCTCGCGAAGATTGTGCGTGTCGCGGACGGAGGGTCCGGCACGGAGGTCGAGGCGGCCGGGCTCGAGGCGGCGGCCACGGGGTTCCGGAGGATGGCGAAAGATGACCTCGAGAACCAACGTCTCCAATTCCCTCTGTACGATGCACTGTACACCTACTGCAAGTGGAAGGTCGAGGAGAAGGGAAAGCTCGAGCACACCGGTCCCTGAACAGCGCGATCTCGACCGAACCGAAAGGATCGGGCAACCGAGTCGAGAACGTGCCGGCACCTCTCGGGGCCAAGGCCCGGGGTTCCCCCGTTCCGCTCCGCCGTCAACCTACCTCGAACCGGACGTGCTCGATTCGGAGAGCCCGACGTGGAGAGTGCGGGACGATGGAACCCAGGCTGGGCGACTTTAACTCTCGCAAGCCTTTCCGAGAGAGATGGCCGTTCCGCGCGAACTGCCTCGCCTCCGGCTTCCGATCGTCAGCCGTCGTTTGCTCCTCCGACCCCCGAGACCGAAGGATGCCAGCGCCATCGCACGCGCGCTCCGGGACCCCCGGGTGAGCCGACCGATAGGTTTGCCGGCCCGCTATTCCATTCCCGACGCACGGGAGTTCATCCGCCGAAGCCGGAAGGGGCGGACGGAGGGCACGGCCTACAACCTCTCGATCTTCCTTCGGGAGAGCGGGGAGCTCATCGGTGGGTGTGGACTTGATCACATCCTGTTCGGTCACCGGAACGCCCACGTGGGTTACTGGATTGCCCGCCCTCACTGGGGGAACGGATACGCTCCGGAGGCTGCGTCGGCGCTGATCGCGGCCGGATTTCGGGAGCTCGGGCTCCACCGGGTCTACACCGGTGCCTTCCCGGACAACCACCGGTCGATCCGTGTGCTCCGACGGCTGGGCTTCCGGACCGAGGGACGGGCCCGCCAGGATCGTCGCGTGGAGGGTCGGTATCTCGATCTCGTCCTCTTCGGGCTCCTCCGCCGAGAGTTCCGGCCGTTCCGCCCGGCGCGGGGGCCGTGACGGATCCGCTCCGAGCGCGGGCTCGCGGTCCAACGGTCTCCACGTCGCTCTCCCGCCGTGAAGCGCGCCGGATCGAATCCGTTCGCCCCGACTCCGTCGTCGCTCGGACCCGTCACTCCATCGACACGTCGGAGCGCAGGTACGCACGCGTGGCCAAGACCAGCACGATCACGGTCTCGGCCGCGAGGAGGATCATCTCGATCCCGTCGTTGGTGCTCAGCGTGCCGAAGTAACCGCCGCGGGCGGTGTTCGCGATGTAGGTGAGCGGGTTCGCCCACATCAGGATCTGGATCGGGTACGGCAGCGACGAGGTGTTCTGGTAGAAGACGGTCGACGCGAAGTCGACGAAGAAGAGCACCAGGATCTGGATGCTGTTGTAGGCGTTGTTCGACTTGACGAGCGCCGCGATCCAAAGCAGGAGCGAGCCGAAGAAGACGGAGCCGAGCGCGATGGCTCCAAAGGCGGCCAGCGCCCCGAGGATGGTGAGCGTGCTCACGCCAATAAGGAGGGAGGCGATCACGAGCATCAGCGCGGCTCCCCCGAGCCCGAGCAGGAGCGACGTGAGCATGATCCCGAAGAGGTACTCGGTCCGGGTGAACGGTTGGACGAGCAGCTGCGCGAGCATACCGTAGCGGCGGTCGGCCCAGAGGATCCCGCCCGCCACGGCCCCGGCCATCACCGCGTTGAAGGCCATGATCCCCGGCGTAAGGAAGTGCAGATAGGACCCGGTCGAGCTCCCCGAGGGGATCAGCGAGGCGAAGCCGTATCCGAAAAAGATCAGGTACATCGCGGGCAGGCCGAGGAGGATGATGAGGCTCCCCGGGTCGGTGTTGACCCGGATGTTCCGGTAGATCAGCCGGAAGATGTTAGGGGCGGCCAGCGGTATCCCTCCCCGCGTCGATCGAGTGCAAGAAGACGTCCTCGAGCGTGTTCGGGCGCACGGTCAGCCACTCGATCTGGACCGAGAGGCGTTGCGCGAGGTCGACGATCTGGGCGAGCGCCGCCTTGGGATCCGCGACCAGGAGGACGGCCTGGTTGTCCTCGACCGTGATGGTCCCACGCTCCCCGAACGCGGCCCGAAGCGCGGCGTAGAAGCGCGGGGCATCCGGCGCGTCGACCGTGAGGTCGATCGTCTGCTTCCCGATGTAGAGTCGTTTGAGATTGGCGACGGTGTCGAGCGCCAGGATCTTGCCGTGGTCGATGACGGCGATCCGGTCGCACAGGTAGTCCGCCTCCTCGAGGTTATGGGTCGTGAACACGACCGTCAGGCCGGCGCGGACCCGGGCCCGGATGAGATCGAGCAACGAGCGTCGCATCACGACGTCTAGGCCCACCGTCGGCTCGTCCAGGAAGAGGATGTCCATGTCGTGGAGGAACTCCCTCGCTACCTGGACCCGCCGCTTCTGCCCGCCCGAGAGGTCCCACGCCCGCTTCCGGCGGAACTCCGCGAGGCCGAACTGCTCGATCAGCTCCTCCGCGCGTCGGTGACGCTCGGCCGCCTGCATTCCCCACAGGCGGCCGTAGATGTCGAGCCCGGTCTCGACCGTCGCGAACTCGAACGACTCCCCCTGCTGCACCACGCCGATCCGGGCCCGGATCCTCCGTCCGTGCCGCCGCGCGTCCATCCCGAGGATCTCGAGGCGGCCTTCGGTCGGCTCGATGAGTGTGGTCATCGCCTTGATCAGCGTCGACTTGCCCGCGCCGTTGCGCCCGAGGAGCCCGAAGACCTCCCCCTTCTCGACGGAGAAGCTCACTCCGTCCAACGCGAGCTTCTTCCCATCGTAGGTGTGCCGAAGCCCGCCGGCGCGAATGACGGGGTTCGGGGTGGAAAGCGGAGTCGCGGCGCTCACGATCCTGCCCTCCCCCGTTTCCCGTCCGCGGGCCGAAATGGCCGCGCGTGCGACCCTCGAGCGGGCCCCCCGATTAAAGCTGACGTCACTGCCGGTGAGCGCTCAGCGTTCGGGGTCCGCGGACCGCTCGCTTCGGCCGGATGCGTTCCTCGGCGCGGCGGCCCCGGTCGGCCCTTGGGTCAGGCGCTGCACGAGCCCTTCCGCGACCTCGAGCATCCCCAGCGACCGCGCGACCGCCTTCTCGTCCCCGACGAGGGGGTGCTCCCGGAAGTAGGCGCGCACGCGCTCCGGATTAAAGATGCCCAGGGCCGGTATCGAGAGATCCAGCATGTCCTGGAGCAGGGTCGTCCCGTGCAGGCGTTCCTGGACCAAGGGGAAGTGCTGCTCGAGCCAGTCCCACGTGAGGTTCCGGGCCACCGGGTTCGTCGATGCCGCCGTGAGGAGCCCGCCGAGATGGCCCTTGTTGAACTTGCCCGACAGAGCGAGCTCAAGCACTTGCGCGGCGCAGCCAACGTCGTTGGTCTGGGCCAGCGCAAACTCGAGGCGGCGGATCTCCGTCTCGGTGCGCGCGCTCGCCAGCGCTTCCTGGATCTTCTCGAAGGCGGCTCGGCCCCCGGTCGAGGCAAACGCTTCGGCAACGGCCGGCTGGAGGTTCGCATCGAGTCCCTTCCACCGCTGGAACTCGGGAGCGAGTCGGGCGGCGAACTCCGGATCGCAGGCGACGAGAGCGTGCACGACCGCCGCGCGCAGGGAACCGTCGGTAGAGCTCTCTCCCGGGCGCGGGTCGAGGCCGATCCGGTCGAACTGGGCGCGCAGGAAGCCCCGGCTCAGCGTCAGAACCGGCTCTAGGTTCCCGCTCCAAGCGTGGAGCGTCTCGAGGTGCGCCGCGATCGAGCCGACGCAGAGGTAGTCGGTGGCTCCGTCCAAGGCGCGCACGAACCGTCCGAACGTCGCTAGGTCGATCTCGCCCGAGAGCAGGAACGCCCAAAGGTCCTCGAGGACGATCCAGCGGTCGGTGGGGCTGCGTTGCGCGAATCCCCGGTACAGACGCTCGTACAGTTCGGGGCTGTAGAGCGTTCGATAGAATCCGAGCGCCTCCTTGTTGAGGTGGACGGTCGCGCCCGTCGGGCACGGCACCGTCCGCTGAGGCGTATCGAAGAGGAGCCGCTGGACCTTCCCGTCGATCTCGATGACCATGGGGATCGGCCAGACCGTGTCGGAGTCGGGCGGTCGGTACCCGTACGGCCGCTGCCGCAGGGCCAGGCCGCCGGGCCCGAGCTCGGCCGATACTACCGGATGGCTCGCCTTCTCGATCCAGGGGCGCAGGATGCGGGTGATCGGTTCGGACGACGCGCGGTCGAGCGCCTCCCACAGATCGTCGCTGCTCGCGTTGCCCCAGGCGTGGCGCTGCAGGTAGTCCGCGACGCCGGACTCGAACCGTTCGCTTCCCAGGTATCCTTCGACCATCCGGAGGACCGAGGCACCCTTCCCGTAGGTGAGACGGTCGATCGCGTTCGCGATCTCGCTCGTGTTGTGGACCTCGACGACGATCGGATGGTTGGGGCTCACCGAGTCGAGCAGGAATCCCCAGCGCGTCCAGATCGAGAGGAAGTCGTACTCGCTCTGCAGCTCGGGGAACCGGCGCTCGACGACCTTGTGCTCCACGAACGTCGCGAAGCTCTCGTTGAGCCAGATGTCGGTCCACCAGTACGGCGTCACGAGGTTCCCGAACCATTGGTGCGCGAGCTCGTGTACGATCGTCGCGACCGTGTAGCGCAACTCGGAGGCCGGAGTCTGGTCGTTGACGAGGAGTTGCATGTCCCGGAAGGTGATCGCACCCCAGTTCTCCATCGCTCCGGCGGGAAACTCGGGCACGGCGATCAGGTCGAGTTTGGGCAGCGGGTACGGGATGCGATAGTACTTCTCGAGCTCCTCGAGCGCGATCCGCGTCACGTCCAGGGCCTTATGCCCCTCGGGGCTGCGGCCCGGAGGGGTCAGCACCGACAGGGCGATCCTTCCCGCCTTTCCGTTCAGGTGCTCGAAGACTCCCACGCCGAGATAGAACAGGTACGTGGCCATCGGCGGGGTGGGGGCGAATTCCCATCGCCGGAGCGGGCCCTCTTCGACGACCGTCTCGGGCGCGGTGTTTGAGACGACCTCGAGATCCCGCGCCGCGCGAACGGTGAGGCGGATCGGGGCCTTGACGTCCGGGCGGTCCAGGCACGGGAAGATCTCGCGGGCCGACGTCGCTTCGCACTGGGTCGTCAGGATGTACCCCTCGCCGTAGCGGGAGCGGTAGAGCCCCATCAACGAGTGCTCGCCCACAGCGCCGGAGAAGTCGACGCCAATGCGGGCGCGGCCCCGCACCGGCGCGGCGAGCCGAATGCGCTCGTTCTCGGGATCGTTCTCCACCGGGACCGGTTTCCCGTCGACAGTGGCCCGATCGATCGTCAGGCGGAGCGAATCGAGATCGATCGAATTCGCGACCCCTTCCAGGTCAAAGTCGATGGATCCCGTCCACGACTTCCCTTGGAAGTCGACGTTCAGCGTAAGGCGATACTCGCGCACCTTGAAAGGGAACCTCTCGACCGCCATCGGCACCACGCCCAACCGCTCAGGCGTAGAAGCGACGAGGGATGATGCTTCCCCTTCCCTCGATCTCGGGCCGATGGGAAAGCTCTCCTCGGGCCTACGGCGATCACGGGGGAAACGCATCGTCCAAGATCGCGGTGGGGCCGGCGGCGCTCACGACGAGCACCCCGATCCCGGCTCCGATGAGGACGAGCCCGGGGAAGACGCGCGGGAGGGTACCGGGAGGGCCGAGGATGCTCCGCGAGATCAACGCGAAGCCGGCCCCCGAAGACGACGAGCCAGAGCCGCATCGTTCCCTCCCCGCGCGGGCCGCTCAGACGCACCCCGGAGAACCCTGCCGTGGTGAGTCGGACGAGCGCTACCGCGTCCCCGAGCGCGGCGAGAATGAAGCCCACGCCCGGACCACTTCGGAACCTCGCGATGCGGGGTCCTCCCGATCCGGCCCGCGTCGATCGCCTGCGGGGCTCGGAGTCTCATCGAGCCGCGGGTGCGTCGCGCGCTAGCGATTCGGAGCAACGGCCGACGGGGGGTCGGCCGCCGCGGACACCGGCGTCTTGGCACCGGGCGTCGGGGATGGACTGACAGGGGTCGGAGCTCGGGCTTTGAGCACGGGCTCGTCCCGGTAGACGTACTGCCCGCCCCGCAACGCGGATACGATGGCCGCGACCGCCACAATCGATCCCGCGATGATGAATGCCTCCGAGATCGCCGTCCCGAAGCTGCCGGCGACCGCGGTCGCGAAGAAGTGTGGGGCGGTCAGGGCGTTGAAGGTCGCGGATCCGGGAGCGATCACGGTCCAGCCGGCTGGCGGGGCGCTGTTGAGTGCGGCGAGGAAGAGGGCCATCGGGTTCTCGCCCAGGAACGCGCCGAACAACGATCCGGTCGGGTCGGAGCCGATGAGGTGGCTCAGGATCGCGGCGTCCGAGGGTGTGATGCCCGGCACCCCGGCCAGCACGGAGGCCGAGGTAGGGCCGAGTCCCGCGGCGAGCCCGACGATGACGATCGTGAAGAAGATGGCGAGGCTCATCTGCTGGCCGGTGTTCTGAAGGGTCGCGAGCATGCCCGATGCCGAGCCCCGGTTCTCCGCCGGGACGGAGCTCATCACGGCCGCGGCATTTGGCGACGCGAACATGCCCATCCCGGCCCCGTTGAGGAAGAGCAGCACTCCGATCTCCCAGTAGACGAAGTTGACGGGAAGCAGCGACATCGCGAAGAAGGTCGCCCCGGCTAGGATCAGGCCCCCGGTGGCGAACGGACGCGCCCCATAGCGGTCCGATAGGGTGCCGCTCAGGGGGCCGGCGACCAGGAAGCCCACGATCATGGGCATCATCATGATCCCGGCGTAGAGCGGGGTCGACGCGAAACTGTAGCCGTGCAGCGGCAGCCAGATCCCCTGGAACCACACGACCAGCACGAGCATGAGGCCGCCGCGCGCGAGCGAACCCAGCAAGGCGGCGCTGACGCCCGCTGCGAACGCGCGGATCTTCATGAACTCGAGTCGGAACATCGGATCGCGCACGTACAACTCGATGAACACGAAGGCGACGAGCAGCGCGCCGCCGACCCCGAGGGCCACGATGACCCAGGGGTTGGTCCAGCCCATCGAGGAGGTACCGTAGGGAAGAAGGCCGTAGGTGATCCCGACGAGGAGGGTGGTCAGACCGACGGCGAACGTTACGTTCCCGGCGATGTCGAGCTGCTGGTTGGCCCTTCGGGTAGAGGTCTCGCGGAGCTTCCAGTACGCCCAGGCCGTCCCGAAGAGGCTGACCGGGACGCTGACGAGGAAGATGAGCCTCCACGTCGGGAGGACCCACGGCCCGATGGGAAGGTCGGGGATGCCGGCGAGGAGCCCGCCGACCACGAGGCCGAGGAGCGAGCCGCCGATGAAGGCGATCTGGTTGACCCCCATCGCCTTTCCGCGTTCGCCCGGGGGGAAGGCGTCCGTGAGCAGGGCCGCGGAGTTCGAGAAGAGGAACGCCGCGCCGACCGCTTGGATCAGGCGGAAGTAGACGAGCGCCCACGCCCCGGTGGTCCCCTGCCAGGGCTCGAGAAAGAGGAGCAGGGAGCCGGTGGCGAAGATCGCGAACCCCAGATTGTACAGCCGGGCCCGTCCGAACATGTCGGAGAGCCGCCCGAACGTGACCAGGAGCGTGGCCGTGACGATCCCGTAGCCGAGCAGCAGCCAGATCAGCAGCGGGAAGTTCGCGGCCGAGAACGGGTCAACGCCGAGGCCCTTGAAGACGACGGGCAGCGAGATCAGCAGGATCGAACCGTCGATCGCGGCGAGCAGGCCGCCCAACGTCGTGTTCGAAAGGACCGTCCACTTGTACTCCATGGCTCGTTCCTAGCTCCGATGGGGCGGGAAAGGATTATGCCCGGTCCGGTGGGGAGGGGCCACCGAGCGAGGCCGCGAAGAACCGCTGCACTCGGATCCAGGCATCCTTCGCGCTCGCCGCATGGTAGTTGGGGCGGGTATCGTTGAAGAATGCGTGCCTCGCGCCCGCGTACACGTGAGAGTCGAAGCTCTTGCCCGCCTTCTTCATCGCCGACGCGAGGTCCGGCACGGTCGACGTGATGCCGGGATCCTCGCTTCCGTAGAGACCGAGAACCGAGGCGCGGATCCGGGGAATGTCGTCCGTCGGGGGGTTCTGCCCGTAAAAGATCACCGCGGCCTTGAGGTCCGGGTCCACGGTGGCGAGCCGCGCGCTCATCGCACCGCCCCAGCAGAATCCGACCGAGCCGATGCGGGCCGGATCGACCTCGGGCAGGGTTCGAAGATATTGGGTCACGGCTCGGAGATCGAGCGCGAACCCACTCTGCGCCGCGGGACTGGTGACCATCCCGAACGCTTGGAGGATCGGGCGGCGCTCGGGAGGTTGCGACTGCGCGAACGACGCGAACAGCGTAGGATCCCGCCGGAGCTCGGGGGGCGCCTTGGAGAATGCCTGCATCGCCCAGCCGATGTTCTCGGGCGTGAGCACCTTCTGGACCTCTCCGCTGAAGAGGTTCGGCGCCGCCGCGACGTAGCCGAGGGCCGCAAAACGGCGAGCCACGTCGCGGATGTGGTCGTCCGTGCCGAAGATCTCGTGGATCACGACGACGGCGGGGTGCTGGCCGGAGGCCTCCGAGGGGAAGGCGAGAAAGCAATCAATCGAACGGCTCGGACACGGTACCTGGACGGTTCGTTCGGACGGGTTCATGGCTGGAACGGCGAAGGGCAGTCGCCGATCGTGCGCACGACCACCGTTTCACCGAGGGGCCGAAGTTCGGAGCGAAATAAAAGGTTTAGTCACTAAATCAATCGCCTCGCGGACGCCGTTGCGCTCTCCCGCGACCGAGGTTACGGGCGGCGCGCTGAGCGTTTCGGCCCCGCGCGCGCGACCCGATGGCGCCCCTCGTCAGCTAACCTTAATCGCGTACCCTCTTGGCGTCGCCGTCTCCCGGTCTTCTACCGGGGCGACCGCTACGCATGTCGTCCAACGAACTCGTACTGGAAACCCGCGACCTCGGCTACTCCTACGCCCCGGGACGGTTTGCGATCCGGCACCTCTCGCTGGGATTGTTCAGGGGGGAGATCCTCGGGCTGCTCGGCCGCAACGGAGCGGGGAAGACCACCACGATCCGGCTGCTCACCACCCTCCTTCCCCCGACCGAAGGGACCGCGATCGTTCTTGGGCAGGATATCCGGACGGGGGGTCGAGCGCTCCGCGCCCACCTCGGCGTCGTCCTGCAGTCGGAGTCCCTCGACTTCGTGACGGTGGAGAGGAACCTGACGCTCTATGCATTCCTCTGGGGGGTCCCTCGGGAGGTCGCGAAGGCGCGGGCCGAGGAGATGATCGATCTCTTCGAGCTCGAGCAGGCCCGGCGGCGCAAGCCCTGGGCGCTCTCGGGCGGGGAGCGGCGACGGTTCCAGGTCGCGCGGGAGCTGATGCACGACATGGAGATCCTCTTCCTGGATGAGCCGACCGTCGGGCTCGATGCGATCTCGCGACGCCGGATCCTGGCCTACCTGCGGCGGCGTGCGCGGGGAGGGCTCTCGATCGTGTTCACGACCCACATCATGCACGAGGCCGACACGCTCTGCGACCGGATCGCGGTGGTCCACAAGGGCAAGCTCCTCGCCCTGTGTACCGCCGAGGAGCTCAAGCACCAGCACGGCGGAGCCCGTGAGGTCTCGATCGCCTTCTCCGCTCCGCTCCCGACGGACCTTCGCGCGCAGCTGGCTGCGGACCTCGCCCGACAGGGCGCTACGCTGCGGGCGCCGGAGGCCGACTCCGACCCTCTCGCCGGCCAGATCTCGTTCCGGGTCGAGCGCGCCGAGGAGATCCTACCGTGGGTCAGCCACTGGGCGCAGGTCCACTCGCTCGAGATCGATCGGATGGCGATCGAGGAGGCGACCCTCGAAGGCGCGTTCCTGGGGATGATCGGGGAGACCGGGGAGGAGGAGAACCTCGAACCTGAGGGACCGACATCCATCGCCGGCGCCCTCACGCGGGCGTCGGGCGGCGGCCTCCCATGAAGCTTCCCCCGGTCTTCCGCCTCGTCGTCCGGAACTTCGCGTCCAACCTCGACCCGCTCACGGTCGTCATCCGGTTCGGCCAACCCGCGATCACGATCGTCGTGCTCGGGACGATGTTCAGCGGGATCGTCGCGAGCTCCCTGACGGACGGGCTCCCGTACACGGCGTTCCTCGTCCCCGGGATGGTCGCGTTCCAGATGATCACCGGCGGGGTCGTTTCGGGCAACCTGTTCTGGTTGGACCGGCGCTGGAGCATGACCGAGCAGATCTTCTCCGGACCGTTCCTGCGGGCCGAGTACCTGGGCGGTCTCGTCCTGACGACCCTGTTGTTCTCGCTGGTCGGCGTGGGGATCATGATGCTGGTCGGGCTGCCGTTCATCGGAGTCGCCGCCCTCTCCCCCCTCGGAGTGCTCACGGTGCTCCTGACGGTCGGGCTGGGGAGCATCTTCTTCGCCGGACTCTTGATCACGCTCGGAACTCGGCTGCGTTCCGCGAACGCCTACTTCACGATCCAGTCGTTTCTCCAGCTCTTCGTGATCTTCCTCTCGACGGTCTACTATCCGATCACCTCCTCCACGCCGAAGGTGCTCGCGTCGATCTTCTACTTCAATCCGCTGACCTACGCGGCGGACACCATCCGGGACGCGTTCGCCGGTCGGTTCGGCACGGCGGACGTCCTCGGCATCGGCGTGCTCGGTGCCTTGGCCGCCATAGGGTTCGGTGCGGCGATCTGGGGCTTCCGGACGCTGGACCTCGGTCCCATCCAGTAGGCCATCGACCGGACCCGCGGATCCGGCCGGAGTCCTCCCGACCGCGTCGGCCTTAGCGTTCCGGGCTCCGTTCAGTAGAAGGCGTCGTGGACGGCGAGCAGGTAGATGAACAGCACGACCGACACGACGGCCGGTACGTTCGCGATCGACGAGATCCCCTCACCGTGATAGAGCGGGAGCCCTACGAACCAGATCACCGCTGCCCCCACGGCGATGAGGGCGAGTACGAACGCCCAGAGCTCCTGCCCCCACAGCCCGAACGCGACCGCGAGGATGATCGCGCCAATGACGAGCGTGATGAGCCCGGAGAGAATCCCCGTGCCGAACGCGGCCGCGGAGCCGGACGTCGCCGCATGGAACAGGGCAGCCGCGATCACGAACAGTCCGCCCGCCAGCACAATCGCCCCGAAGATCCCTACGAGGACGGCCAGGACCGCAACTCCGAGGGGAAGCCGCTTCAGTCCTTCCATGATCTCCTACGCGCACCCGGCGCCTGCCGAAACCGGCTCCGCTCGAGGCGCTCTCCGCGGGAGAGGGCTCGTTCCGTCCGTTCCGACGGGCCAGGGATGAGCCATCAGGGGATGAACCTTCGTCCAACCCCCGCACCGCCGGATGGGATGGTCGGGCGAGGCGGCACCGGAGCCACGACCGGCGGGACCGATCCGCCGGCTCAGGGCGCTGGGGGGGCAGGCTCGAAGAGCAACGAGATCGAGTTCACGCAGTGCCGAGTGTTCTTCGGCGTGAATCCCTCCCCGAGAAAGACGTGACCCAGATGCGCGTCGCACCGCGCGCATCGGATCTCGATCCGTTCCCCATCGGGGTCCGGGAGGCGGCGGACCGCGCCCGGCACCTCGTCGTCGAAGCTGGGCCAGCCGCAACGCGCGTCGAACTTGTCCATCGACCGGTAGAGCGGCGCGCCGCAGCGCTTGCACCGGTAGGTGCCCGGCGCGGAATGGTGCTCGTACTCTCCCGAGAACGGAGGCTCGGTGCCCCGACGAATGATCACGGCCTCCTCGGCGCGGGTCAGCTTGCGGTAGGTCGGACTCGTGTCGGCCGCCATGGTCGCGATAGGCGCACGGATCGGCTTAGGGTACGCTGACCGTCGAAGATGAGCGGCGGGCGCGACCCGAGCGCCGGGTAATACCGTAAACGCCCGCTCCCGCCAGGGCAAGGCCCGCGAAGAACAACAGGCTGGATGTCTCGAGCACCACGAGCACCAACCCGCTCGCAAGGATCCCGATCGAGAGCGGGAGCGGCCAGCGGGGTGGAGGGCGGGCCGTTGCCGCCGGCAGCGGCTGCCCTCGGGTCGCGCTCATGCACAAACCGGTTCGCTCGGTTCGGGATCCCTTAGGGGATCGTGATGTTCCCACCACCGCCGAAGTGTACCGGTCCCTGCAGGAGCTGGATCAGGTTGCCGGTGTGGATCCAGGTCGGCACCGCCGCCAACGCGGCCTGCACGCTCGCGGTAAGAGGACCGATCCCGACGGTCGCCGCGACCGCGGCCCCGGCCGCGATGGCACCGACGGCGGCCAAGATCGGCGCGACCACGCTCGTCGGGGCCAAGGTCGCAGAGATGCCGGCTCCCGCGGCCGCCGAGGCACCGGCTCCGGCGCTCGCCGCGCCGGCTCCCGAACCCGAAGCTCCCGCGGCGGAGCCGAGCGATCCTGAGGCAGCGGTCGAACCCGATCCGGAGAGGGCCGCGCTCCCGCCCCCTCCGCTCGCGCCCGCATTCGCGGTGAGGAGGGGGGCGGGCGAGGGTGGGGCACCGGTCGAGGGGGGAGGCGAGGGGGAATTGCCCAAGATACCGCTCGCGCTCGCCGACAGGGACCCGGTCCCGGTGGCGCTCGCCGCGGCGGGCACGTTCGCACTCCCGATGCTCGCCGTCGCCGACCCGCTTGCGTTCGCCGAAAGAGTCGCTGCGTTCGTTGGGGCGGCCGTGGGGGCCGCTCTCGGTTGTGTCTGGGCGGTCATGTTCTCGGCTCCTCGAGGGGGCCATGGAGTAGATGTCGATGCGTCCCGCCGTTGCCGCCCGGGATTGGACTGGGCGGGGGTCCCCGACCGTGCCGGGGGACCTTCCTACGCGCGGGGTGTCGGTGGGATCGGCGGCTCGGAGGGATCCGGTGGAGGCGGGGACGTCGAATCCGGCTCGGGGGTGACGGAGCGCGGGGGTCGGCGCATGATGGCGACGACGGCCACGATCACGATGATCAGCAGGGCGATCGCGATCACCGCGTAGACGTAGAGCGGCGGAAACGGCGGGGGCGGAGCGACCGTGAATGTCTCGTGGACGACCGGTGCTCCGCTCGCGACGACCGTGCCCGAGCCGCGCGACGCGACATACCCGGACGCCTGGACGGTGAAGTGGTAGGTCCCGTAGGGCTCGGTGATGGAAAGGGTGCCCTGGTGGGTCGAATAGGGGATCCCGCCGATGGTCACCGTCCAGTTCGTCCCGGCCGGTAGGCCGGTCATGTTGAAGGTGACGATCGGCCCGTAGGGAGCGTAGTCCCCTCCGGTCGCGATTCCGTTCTCGTAGGCGCCGGCCCGCGCCGGGGCGGTCCCGCAGGGGCCGTTCGGCGGCTGGAGGCTCCCGCAACCGAGCGGGTAGATGTTCGACCAATCGCTGTAGTAGAAGCGAGAGACGTAGGGTAGCGTCGTGCGGTTGTTCGGGCTCACCGCGGTGCTCGTCCCGTAATTCCAGAAGTAGTTACCCCCCTGCGTGCCGAAACTCGGTCCGAGGATGTTGCCGCTGAGACGGAAGCCGTTGATCGTGTAGGAGACGGCGGCCGCCGGCTGGGGCGTGACGTTCCAGGTGTTCCCGATGGCGTTTCCCTCGGTGTTGTAGTACCAGCCGTTCCCCGTGGCGTTGTTCGCGCACCCCCCCAGCGACTGGGGGAGGCAGTCGGCGACGTTCGGCCAATTGTAGGGGAGGAGGACGACGGGGTTGTCGACGCTGAAGTTGTTGTTGTAGATCAGGTCCCCATGGTCGGCCTCTCCGATGCCGGCGTAGGTGTCCCCGGGGAGCGGCACACCGGTCGGGTTCTCAAACGTGTTGCCCCAGACGACGTTCCCCGATCCGCCGTAGAGGACGAGCTCGTCCGGTGACACCGTCTGGCCCGGATAGAGCGTCGGCGTGGCGACAAACGTATTGGACATGATCAGGTCGCCGGTCGAGTTCCACACGTACACGTCCGCTTGCGGCGCGGGATTCTGCGACGAAGGCACGGTGGTGTAGAACGAGATCTCGTACCAGGCCGGCCATCCCTGGATGTCCGGATCGTTCGCCAGGGTCACGTGGGACGTCTGGAAGAGCTCGATC
The DNA here is from genome assembly GCA_021826685.1 of Thermoplasmata archaeon. Taxonomy (GTDB): domain Archaea; phylum Thermoplasmatota; class Thermoplasmata; order Lutacidiplasmatales; family UBA184; genus Lutacidiplasma. The sequence continues at coordinate 621 of JAKAYT010000016.1, read as the reverse complement.
CCGATATCGAGGCTCGGCCGGCCCGAAGGACAGACGGCGGGGGTGCAGACGGAGAACGCGGGGAGATCGTTGAGGTCGACGTAGGCGCTCGTGTGAGACAGGAGGACGCCCGTGAACGACGCGAAAAGGTAGTCGTTCCAGCTCTGGAAGAGCGGGCTCAGCACGCCCGCGACCATGCCGCCGTAGCCGGTCGTGGGATTGTTGAAGATCTGATAGGGGTTCGCGAGCGTGCCGCTTCCCAGCGAGGAGATCCCGGCCAGTTGGGGGTTGTCGAACGCCCACAAGGGGGTGTAGACCCCCATGTGGGAGTTGTAGGACAGCGTCAGTTCGAGCTGGGCGGAGACGAACGGGGAAACGACGAGCGTCGTGTTCGCCGGCGAGTAGTCCGCGAGCAGCACGGTCACGTTGTACGTCCCGGGCATCAGGTACCACGTTCCCACGTCGGGGGCCCACTGAAACCCTTGGTCGGAAAACGCTCTGTCCTCGAAGAAGACGAACACGTACGGCGTCGCGCCGCCCAGGTCCGGCGATCCCGTTACGGTGATGGCGTTCACGACCGGGATCGAGCCCGGCGCGACCCCTCCTGTTCCGGTGTAGTTCCAAAGGCCGTGCAGGATCTCC
>JAKAYT010000015.1 GCA_021826685.1 Thermoplasmata archaeon | reverse complement strand
GCCGGCGTCGGAGAAACCCGTCCGGGCCGCGTCATGGATCGCAGGCGGTCTGCCTCGGTCTCGGACAGACCCAGCCGTCGTGCGGACTCCTCCTCGTCGCGCCCGGCCTCGGCGAGCCCGACGTGCTCGAGCACGATCCCGTGGAGGAACCGCAGGCGAGGATCGTTCGGCACTCGATCCAGAACGCGATCCAGCTGGAAGCGAGCACCCCGCCAGTCCCCGTGTTCAATCAGCGCCGACATGAGCCCGATCCGCGCGGTCATCTCCTCGGGGTGGTCCCGCACCACCGCGTGGAGGGCCTCGAGCTCCCGCTCGTGCTCTCCGAGCCCTCCCAAGGCTCCCGCGAGACCGACGCGGCCCTCGACCAAGCCGGGCGACAGCTCGATAACGTGCTCCCAAGCCTCCTTTGCGGCCGGCCAATCGCCGAGGGAGCTCAAGGCGCGCGCTCGACCCAACCAGGCCGGAAGGTACTCGGGTTTGAGACGGGCGGCTTCGAGGTAAAATCGTGCCGCCAGGGTCATGACGCCCGCCTCGTACCAGGTGTTCCCGCGCCGCATGGAGGCTTCGAGATCCTGGACGCTCGGAAGCACGGATGTCGTTCCCCGTTGCCTTGCGGAGTCGACGGGGATGAGCGGCGTCTCGATCCCGAGAGCGTCAACCAGACGCGCGAAATCGTCTCCCGCGACGACCGTGCCCCCCCGACGAACGACCTCTGGCCCCCAGTACGGCGGGAGGCTCCGGATCGAAAAGACCACCAGCCGCTCCGTCGGGACATCCGCGGCATCGCACCAGCGCCGGACCGAGTCGAGCGACGCCCGGCTCGGATCGGAGACGAACACGTAGAGGTAGCCGTCGGGCGTTTCGAGGACGAAGCCTTCGGGGACGGGCCGCGCGGCCTCGAGGCCTTGACCCATCGACCTCAGGACATCTCGGACGAGTTCGACGAATGCGCGCGAATCCATTGACTGTGCGGAGGCTCTGTCGCCCGCTTAAATATCCCGGGCCATCCGCAAGGGAGGGGGCCCCCGTGGATTTTGCCGAACTCTCTGCGTTCCGGCCTCGGATCGAAGCCGCCGTTCGAGCCCATTATCGCGCAGCCTACCCCCGGGCTCCGGCGGCGGTCCGAGAGTATCTCCGTTTGGGCGAGGACCTCTCTCTCCGCGGCGGAAAGCGGTTTCGCGCGCTCCTGGTGTTGGCCGGGTTCCATGCAGCGAACGGACGGGACCCCTCTCCCGCGATCGAGGTCGCCGCAGGGCTCGAGCACTTCCAGACGTGGATGCTGATCCACGACGACATCATCGATCACTCCGAAGAACGAAGAGGTGGGCCCGCGGTTCATCGCGAGGCCGCCGCACTGCACGTGCGGGGGGGCGGCGCCGGCGACCCATCGAACGTCGGGGAAGGAATCGCCATCACGTTGGGCGACGTGGAAGAGCCCTACGTCGTCGACACCTTCCTGCGGACCCCCGTTCCGCTTCCCGCGCGTCTCGCGGCCCTGCAGGAGTACGCGGAGATGACCCGGCAGACAGCGTACGGACAGCTGCTCGACATCCGGAACGGGACCCTTCCCCCCTCTCGCGTGAGCGAGAGCGATGTCTTTCGCGTTCACGAACTGAAGAGCGCCGTTTACACGGTGGTCTCTCCTCTGAAGATCGGGGCGCTGCTGGCCGGCTCCCCGCCCGGCCAGCTACGGGACCTGGATCGAATCGGCCGGGATATTGGCATCGCGTTCCAGCTCCGCGACGATGTCCTGGGAGCGGGCTTCGACGCCGGGGACACCGGGAAGAGCTCGAACGACCTGACCGAGGGCAAACGGACCCTGCTGGTCGTTGACGCGTGGGCTCGTGCGAGCCGGGGAGACCGGCGACGGATTACGTCGGTGCTCGGCAACCCCTCGGCCTCGGAACGTGAGGTGGAAGCGGTTCGTGCCATCATCCGAACGACGGGAAGCCTCGAGCACTCCGAGAGGTCGATCGCGCGTCTTTCGCGGCGAGCCTTGAGGCGACTAAAAGCGAGCCGAACGATACGTGCAAACGCGAAGCCCTTGCTTCGCGAGATCGCTGGGCGATTGGTCGAGCGCCGAGCCTGATCTCGATCGATCAGGCCGGACGGTCCCCTTCCGAGGTCGGAGCGCCGACCCCGGCCGCCTGCAGCGCTTCGGTGATCTCACGCTGCATCGAGGTGTAGCGTTCCTTGAGCCCGTTCTCCTGGCGCTCGACGGCCTTGAGCCGGACCGCGAGAGTTTCTTCGTCCTCGGTGAGGAGCTTTTCGACCTCGCTCCGGTCCTTCGCACGAACGAGGAGCCCACCCACGGGCCGGTAAAGAACCGTGGTTTCGGGCAACGTCTTCAGCTCCTCGAGGGTATGTTTGATCTCGCGTAGCTTAAGATCGAACTGGAGGCGCTGCTGCGAGATCGTGGACAGGTCCTGCTGAAGGCGCTGGAACTGCTTGAGGTCGTTCTGGATCTTTGCCGGGATCGCCACGCCCGTCGGACGAGACCGGTGAGATAAGGGCTTCGGGGCGGCTCACGCTCGCCGTGCGCGTCCCAGCGTCTCAAGGGTAAGGTGGATCCAACCGAGGTAGGTGTTCAGCGCGGCCCGCGCGGGTCCCGTGTCGGAGGCTTCGATCTCGACGACGACCTCGGTGGGAGAACGGAGTTCGACGTGGGCGCGCGCCCGAGGCACCTCTCGAGCGACCTCGGGGCCGAGGGCTTGCGCGAGCCATCCCGCCGTGGACGCATCTGGCATCCGGCAGACGATGGTTCCCCGCCACTCGGAGCTCATGATCCGAACTCAGGTTCCAAGCGGGCGACGATCCGGTCGGTCTTGGCGGCCGCCGCTTCGCTGTAGCGGGAGGGTCGGACGATCTCGTCGATCTCGCCCGGCTCGAGATACGTGCGCACCGCGGCGTTCGCGCGGACGCGCTCCTGGATCGGGGGCGGAGAGAGAGGGTCTCGCGTGATCGTCCGCAATAGCTCGTGGGCGTCGGCGCGGGCCATGCCTCGAGCGGTGAGCGCGAGCATCAGGCTCTCGGTCATCTCAAGGCCCCCTCCGCGGTTCAAGTTCTCCTGCATGCGCTTCGGACGGACCTCGAGGGCCGAGACCACACCCACGAGTTTGACGAGGAGGTCGTCGGTGATCACGATCGCGTGCGGGAGAACGATCCGCTCGTTCGCCGAGTTCGTGAGGTCACGTTCGTGCCACTGGACCATGTTTTCCATCGGCACGATGGCGAACGCGCGTACGACCCGCGCGAGGCTCGCGATGTTCTCCGAGACGACCGGGTTCCGCTTCTGGGCCATCGTCGAACTCCCGACCTGCCGGACCTCATCGAAAGGCTCCGCGACCTCTCCGATCTCGCTCCGCTGAAGGTTGCGGAACTCCGTGCTGACCCTCTCGGCACTGCTCGCGACCAGCGCCATCCAGTTCACGAGTTCGGCCACTCGGTCGCGCATCACGATCTGGATGGGAGCTTCGTCGGCGCTCAGGCCGAGGCGGCGCATGACCCCCTCCTCGACCTCGGCCGCCGCGGTACCAAACCCGGCGCCCGTCCCCACCGCGCCGGACATCTTCCCTACGGCGACGCGGGGCATCAGCTCGTCCAGGCGGCGCCGATGGCGGGCAAACTCTGCCGCAGCGACGGCCATCTTGTAACCGAAGGTGATGGGGACGGCCAGTTGACCGTGGGTGCGGCCCGCCTCGGGTGTGGATCGATGCGCCTTTGCCTGCGCGAGGAAGGCGAGCACGAGCGCCGTCAGATCGTCCCGCAACAACGCGAGTGCGTCGACGAGCTCGAGGGCGAGAGCGGTGTCGGTGATGTCGTTGGACGTCGCGCCGTAATGTACCCAACGCCCCGCCGGCCCGGCGGCCCCCGCAAGGGACCGCGCGATCGCCATCACGTCGTGGCGAAGCTCGCGCTCGAGCTCCTCGGTCCGGGCGAGGGTGACCTTGCCGGAGTGCGCAGCCTCCTCTATGGCGCGGGCCGACTCGGCGGGGATGATCCCGAGCTCTCCCTGGGTCATGGCAAGTGCCGCCTCCACCTGGAGCGCCCTTCGTAGTCGTGCCTCCCGGGAAAATAGCTGGCGCATCGGCGGGCGGCCATAGCGATACTCGAGGGGGCAGAACAGTGCTCCCGCGGGCTCCTCGCTCACGGTGGGCGACCGGGGTCACGGTATATAGCGGTGCGCGGCGGCGGGCTCGTCACGAGCCTTTCGGGGCGTCGCCGGTGAGCAGCGGCGCCGCCACGCTCTTGTGGAACCGGTCGGCAATCTTCCCGATGCGGCCCACCACGCGATCGCCGAGCTTGGAGCGGGCGCGGCCGAGCGCCGCCTCCAGGCGGAAGCGCCGCTGCTCCCAGCGGTACAGGCGCTGGGGGTACATCCCATCGAAGAGCAGCGTACGCCCTCCTTCGGAACCGGCCCGGGGGCCTGGCGTTCGGGCGGATCCCTTCACTTGCTCGAAGAATCGAGTGCCCGGTACGGGCACGGCGATCGAAACCGAGTATTCCTCGGGGCTGAACCGACGGAAGAGCCGGAGGGTCGCGTCGATGTCCTCGAGGGTCTCTCCCGGATAGCCCAGCATGAGGAACCAGAACTGTCGGATCCCCTCTCGACGGAGGGCTTCTGCCGTGCGCTCGACTTGGGCGAGCTTGGTCCCTCGGTTCATGAGGTCGAGCATCTTCTGGCTTCCCGACTCGACCCCGACATAGACCCGTTCGAGGCCGACCGCGCGCATGCGCGCGAGCAGATCGGGCTTGAGGAGGTCGACGCGCGCGAGGCACTCGAACTTCATTCCCAGATCTTCCTCCTTCATTCGAGCGAGGAGGTCGTCGAGCCACGAGCGCTGGATCCCAAAAACGTCGTCACAAAACCGAACGTAGTTCACGCCGTAACGCTCCTGGAGGGCGCGGAGTTCCTCGATCACGCGCGCGGGGGATTGCTGGCGAAAGGTGCGCCCAAAGGTGGGTTTCGAGCACCAGGAGCAGTCGAACGGACACCCGCGGGACGTCAGGACCGCTGCGCGACGCTCGCCGGTCGTGCGTTCCCAACGGCCGAGGTACCCCTGCATGTCGACGAGGTCCCACGCCGGAAGAGGAAGTTCGTCCAAGTCACGCAGGAAGGACCGAGGAGGGCCCCGTACTACGCGCCCGTGCTCCCGGTACGCGACGCCCGCCACCTTCTCCGGCCATGCGCCCGAATGCACGGCGTGAGCGAGGTCGGTGAGGGCGGCCTCCCCTTCGCCCGGGACCACGGCATCGAAACCGGCCTCGAGGTAGCCGTACGTCGCGCTCGCGGCGTCCGGGCCCCCGGCCAGGGCGAGCGCCCCCCCCATCCTCGCCAGGGCCGCGATCTTGATCGCACGCTCCCGGGTCAGTGTCTTGGTGTGAACCCCGACGATGTCGGGCTTGAACCGGGCGATGCGGTCGGCGACGGGTTTGGTGCTGCGGGCGAACGTGAGGTCGACCGCCTCGACCGCGACACCGTGCTCTCGCAGGTAGGCCCCGAGCGTCAGGAGTCCCAAGGACGGGTAGAGCTCGATGAACTTGCGCTCCATCGGGTCCTCCCGGGCCATGTACGGGTCGACGAGGAGGACCCGCGGGGCGGTCGATCTGCCGGGGGGGCTCATGACGGTCCCCGTCGGCGTCGAATCGGTCGGCCCCCCGAGATCGCTCCTACCGGGCAATAGGGAACGCACCACCCACAGTCGGTGCAGTTGGCCAGGACCTGGAGTCGATCCGGGAAGAGTTCCATCGCGTTGGGCGGGCAAACGCCGACGCATAGGCCACAGAGGACACAGGTATCCCGGTCGACGGAGATCATGGGAGCACCGTTGAGGGACCAACCCTCACGAGGATCGGAGCCACCGGTCCGTCTCCGTTCACGCCGCCGGGGGCGGGGACGGGGTGGGCGCCGGATGCAGCGCTCTTCCCAAGGCAGAGAACGCCGTAAGCGCGCACTTGATCCGGACCGGGGAGAGAGGGATCCCTATCATCTTGAGAACATCGTCGCGGGTGATCTGCGAGACCTCTTCGATCGTGCGGCCCACGATCCGCTCGGTCAACATCGAGGCTCCGGCCATGCTGATCGCGCACCCGTCGCCCTGGAAACGGACCTCCGCCACCGTGTGATCCTTCGGATCGACCTTCAGGCGGATGGTGATGTGGTCTCCGCACGAGGGATTGAACTCCTCACCCTCCATGGTGGCCCCCTCGAGAGGTCCGAAGTTCCGGGGGCTACGATAGTGCTGGAGGATGATCTCCTGGTACATGTCCCACGCCATGGCCACCTCAACCCCATCGAAGGTAGCCGACCCGTATAAAAGCCGCCCGCCGCCGCGCGGGGACGTAGGTACCTCCGCCGGCCGGCGGTGGACCACCGGGTATCCGGATCGCTGCCGGGTACCGTCGCGCACGCTTTATAAATACGTCCGGGTGACTAAATTCCATGGCCGCGCCCGAGCATCCTCCCTCTTGGATCGACGCGGCCCAGCTCGAGGCGCTGGGCACGGCGCTCGCCGATCCTCCCGAAGTCCGCGGTGAGCGCGGGCAGGCCGCGCGGTTGTTCCGAGAGCTGCCACTTGAGCCCGATCCCCTCTACCGGCAGTATGGTTACTTCCAGGGCGTAGACCTCGCGGGCATTGATCCCGTCGCGCGGGGCCCCGCCGTCCCAGCCCCCGCGCCGTCGAGGAACTTCATCCAGATCCTGCACGACTCTCATGGCACCCGCTCCTACGTTCCGGACGCGCTCGTCGCCCAGGGCGTCGGATTTCGGTCCCTGTCCGAAATCTGGTCCGAGCGCGGCGAAACTCTCCAGCGGTTCCTCTCTCGGAGCGAGAAGCCGACCGACCGACTAACGGCTCTCAGCGCGGCCCTGCTGAACCGGGGGTACGAGCTCGAGATTCCCGATCGCCTCTCCTCCCCGGTCCGCATCCAGGACATCACGATCCTCGGGCGTGCCCATGAGGCGACCTCGATCCACCGCCGGGTCCGAGTGGGTGCTGAGACCGAGATCCTCCTCACGCAGGAGGTCTATTCCACGTCCGCGAGCCCGGAGGGGCAGCGGTTCATCGCCTCGAGTTTGGATCTCGACGCGGGGCCCGGATCGAAGACCGTCGTACTCGACGCGCACGCGCCGGATCGGGATGCCATCGGCTTCTACCGTCGCCACGCGACGACCGGGAACGGCGCCCGGATCGCATGGATCTGGCTCGGGCTCGGCGGGAGGGTCACGAAGGCCCGCAACGACACCGTCCTGAGCGGTAACGGCTCGGTGGTCCATGATCTGCAGACCTTCTACGGAGACGGACATCAATCCTACGATTCGGCGATCCGGCTTACCCATACGGGGACCGATACGCACGGCGAGTCGATCACCCGGGGCGTGTTCAACGATGAGGCCCGCGGGATGAGCCGCGGGCTCGTACGGATCGAGCGCGATGCGCGCAAGACGATCAGCTTCATCAGCGAGCACGCGATGCTCCTGGCCCGGGGCGCGCGCTCGGACACGATCCCGATCCTGGAGATCCTGTGCCCCGACGTGAAGGCGACGCATTCGACGAGCGTGGCCCCCGTCGACCCCGAGAAGATCTTCTACCTCGAGTCCCGCGGGATCTCGCGCGAGGAGTCGATCCGGATGATCACCGAGGGGTTCCTTTCCTACGTGCTCGAGCGCGCGCCGGTCGACCGCTTGCGCGACATCATACAACCGATGCTCCAGGCGCGCTGGGAGCGCCGCGACCTATACTGGACCGCGGACGGGAGCCGGGCGTTGCCCGCGCTCGACGTGACCGGAACCGATGCGGCGCCCGACTGGCGTTTCGACGCCAAGCTCCGGTAGGGGCGACGCGCGGGGAAGGCGGGTCGGCCTACCCGACCGCGCCCGTCATCTCGAGCTGGATCAACCGGTTGAGCTCGAGCGCGTAATCTACCGGGAGCTCCTTCGCGAACTCCGCGAGGAACCCCATTAGGATCAAGTGAATCGCGTCCGACTCGGAGAGACCGCGGCTCATCAAGTAGAAGATCTGCTCCTCGCCGATCTTCCCGACGACCGCCTCATGGGTGATCGTCGCGTCCTCTTCGTGGATCTCGTTGTACGGATACGTGTCGGAGCGGCTGACCTCGTCCGGCAGCAGCGCGTCGCAGCGGACCGCCGCCTTGACGCCGGTGGCCCCCTTCGCGACGTGCAGAAGGCCGCGGTAGCTCGTCTGGCCGCCGCGGATCGCGATCGACTTGGAGATGATCTTGCTCGAGGTATCCGGGGCCGAGTGGACCGCCTTCGCGCCGCTGTCGATGATCTGGCCCTGGCTCGCGAACGCCACGCTCAGGATGTCGGCCCGAGAACCCCGGCCCTTGAGGTAGACCGACGGGTACTTCATCGTGATCTTCGACCCCATGTTCCCATCGACCCACTCGACCAGCGCGTTCTCCCAGGCGACCGCGCGCTTCGTGACGAGATTGTAGACGTTCTTCGACCAGTTCTGAACCGTCGTGTACCGGATCTTGGAGTAGGGCTCCGCGACGACCTCGACCACCGCTGCATGCAGGGAGTCCGTCGAGTAAATCGGGGCCGTGCAGCCCTCGACGTAGTGGACCTTCGCCCCTTTGTCCGCGATGATGAGGGTCCGCTCAAACTGACCGACGTTCTTCGCGTTGATACGGAAATAGGCCTGGAGCGGGATCTGGCAATCGACCCCCGGGGGGATGTACACGAAGCTCCCCCCCGACCAGACGGCGCTGTTCAGCGCGGCAAACTTGTTGTCGTTGTACGGAACGACCTTTCCGAAGTACTTCCGGACGATCTCCGGGTGCTCCTGGACGGCCGTGTCCGTGTCGGTGAAGAGGATCCCCTTCGCGGTCAGATCCTCCCGGATCTTGTGGTAGACCGTACCGCTGTCGTACTGGGCTCCGACGCCCCCGAAGTACTCTCGCTCGGCCTTCGGGATGCCGAGGCGCTCGTAGGTGTTCTTGATGTCGGCGGGTAGGTCGTCCCAGCTCTTCTTCGGCGCGTCCTCGCCGAGCGGCGCCGCGTAGTAGGTGTAGGCATCGAAGTCGATCTCGTCCAGGTTCGGGCCCCAATCGGGCATCGGGCGCTGGAGGAAGTGCTCGAACGCGCGCAGGCGGTACTCGCGCATCCAATCGGGCTCCTTCTTCCAGTCCGAGATCTGCTCGACGATCTCTCGGGTGAGTCCCTTGGCGGTACGCAGCTTGTAGGTCTCGGGGTTCTTGAAATCGTACCGAGTGTAATCGAGCGGAGAGAACTCCGCCGTGCTTTGCGCCATGCCTTACCTCTTCGGCAATTCCATCACGTCAGCGTATTTAAATCAGCCGTAGCTCGGGGCGAAAAATCCCGCGACCGCGCGACGGCCTAGCGCGCGGAGCGGATGGCGGTCGCCGAGGCCGGGCCGGGGTCGAATTTGTCCCGGATCCGGACCAATGTGTCGAACAACCGATCGATTTCGGAGGATGTGTTGTAGAGGTATGGGCTGGCCCGTACCATCGCGGGCACCCCGAACCGATCCATTAGAATCTGCGCACAGTGCTGCCCGGCGCGGACCGCGATGCCGTCGGCGTCCAGCAGCGTGGCGATATCGTGGGCATGGATTCCGTGGAGCGTGAAGGAGAACACTCCCTCGCGCCCCTCGGTCCCCGGCGGACCGTAGAGGACCATCGAACGGCCGAGACGATCGCGGGCGAGATCGAAGAACTGGCGTGCGAGCTCTCGCTCGTGATGGGCCAGATCCGCCCATCCAACACTTTCGAGGAAGTCGAGTGCCGTCGTCAGGGCGACCGCGCCGGAGATATTCGGCGTGCCCGCTTCGAAGCGCGCCGGGGGATCACGATAGGTGATCTGGTCGCGCCCGACGCGTCGGATCATTTCCCCCCCGCCCATCCACGGAGGAAGTTCGTCGAGCAGAGCCTTTCGCCCCCAGAGCACGCCGATCCCCGTCGGGCCGAGGGTCTTGTGCCCGCTGAACGCGAGGAAGTCCGCTCCGAGTTCTTGGACGTCGAGCGGGAAGTGCGGGGCCGATTGCGCGGCGTCGACGACGACCAGCGCCCCGGCGCGATGAGCCGCGTCGGCGATCTCGCGGACCGGCGCGATCGTCCCGAGCACGTTGGAGACGTGAGGGAACGTGACGACCTTCGTCCGGCCGTCCCAGAACGGTTCGAATGCCGATGCGAGGAGACGGCCCTGGTCGTTGACGCTCGCGAAGGCGAGATCGATGCCATGGTACGTGCGCATCAAATGCCACGGGACGATGTTGGAGTGGTGGTCCATCTCGGTCGCGACCACGCGGTCGCCGCGGCGGAGGCGGCTCCGAACGAGCGTGTTGGCAATGAGGTTGATCGATTCGGTCGTTCCCCGCGTGAACACGATCTCGCTCGGGTCGGATGCGTGAACGAACTGCGCGACGCGAGACCGGGCTTCCTCATAGGCGTTCGTGGCCTCTTCGGCGAGCTCGTACGCTCCGCGGTGGACGTTCGAGTTCCGCTCGGTGTAAAAGCGAGCCTCGGCCTCGATGACGGACCTCGGCTTCTGCGAAGTGGCGGCCGAATCGAGATAGGCGAGCGGAACGCCGTGGAAGGTTCGGCTCAGGATCGGGAACTCGGCTCTCAGCCGGTCGACATCCATGATCCCTTCCGACCGGTCGTCGTGGGGACCTTGGGCCTCAGTTGGACGCGCTCACGCCCAGGCGGACCCAGTCGTATCCCTTCGCTTCGAGCTGCTCGGCGAGCTCGCGGCCCCCGGAGAGTGCGATCTGACCCTCGACCATCACATGCACGCGATCGGGTTTCAGGTACTTTAGGATGCGTTGATAGTGCGTGATCAGCAGGACGCCGGAACTGGGGGAGTGGAGTTTCGCGACCGCCTCTCCCACGGCGCGGACGGCGTCGATGTCGAGGCCGGAATCGGGCTCGTCCAGTATGGAGAAGATCGGCTGGAGCGTCGCCATCTGGAGAACCTCGTTGCGTTTCTTCTCGCCTCCGGAGAACCCCTCGTTGAGCGAGCGTTTGAGCATCGCCTCGTCGATCCCGAGGTATCCCAGATGGGTCTTCAGATCGCGATCGAACTGGGCGGTGTCGGCCGTCTCCGCGGTATGGCGTTGCATGTAGGAGGTCCAAAGGAACTTCGAAAGAGAGAGGCCAGAAACCTCCTGCGGGTACTGGAACCCCAAGAAGAGGCCGGCGCGGGAGCGCTGATCGACGGGCATCTTCAACAGATCCCGGCCGTCCAGGAGCGCGGTCCCCCGGGTCACCTTGTACTTCGGGTGGCCCATCAAGGAGTACGCGAGGGTGCTCTTCCCGGATCCGTTCGGGCCCATCAGCGCAGTGATCTCACCGGAGTGCAGCGTGAGGTCGACTCCGCGCAGGATCTCTTTGCCCCCCACCTCGGCGTGCAATCCCTGGACTTCGAGAGTGTGCGCAACCTGCGCCGGCTTCGCCATGGACGATTCGGGCGAACGAGATAAGGTGTTTATTTAAGCATGGCGTGGTGAGTAAATCACTAAATGGAGAACGCGCCTATCGTATCGCACCGTAGCACCCCCATGTTCGCCCAAGAGGTTCCCGAAGTCCTCGCAGGGACGCGGGGCCGAATCCTCGAGGAACTTGCCTCGGAGCCCCGGACCGCGCGCGACATTGCGGAGTCTCTCGGCATCCGCGAGAGCGCGGCCCGGGGCCATCTCGAACGCCTCGAGCAGCGGGGGTATGTCGTCCCGGCGTTCTGCAAGGAGGGGGTGGGCCGGCCCCGCAAGCGCTACCATCTCACCGGTGAGGGCCAGGAGCTGTTCCCGAAGAAGTACAATCTGCTGCTCGACGCTCTCATCGAGGAGATTCTATCCACCCAAGGGGAAGACGCGGCGAAGCTGCTCCTCGCCGCGGCCGCTCGCAAGGTCGCGCGCTCGATCACCGCGAACATCCCGCCCGGCGGCACGACCGAGGAACGGACCCGGCGCTTGGTCCGGGTGTTGAACGACTTTGGCTTCGGGTGCTCGATGGAACGACTACCCAACGGCACGACGCGCATCGTCCGGACAAACTGCATCTTCCGCCGGAACGCGCTCTCTCACACGTATCTCATGTGCAACGTCTTTGACCAGCACTTGACGCAGGAGCTCCTGGGAAAGGAACCGGTCGACCTTCAGGACTCGATCGCCCGGGGTGGGATGCACTGCACGCACCTTATCCACCTCCGGTAGGCGACCCCGAGCCCGAGGACGAAACGAGCGTCCGGCTCAGGACGGCCCCGGCGGGGCCGCGGGCGCTCCGTGGTCCACTTCGAGAGGTCCCCGGTACGAGCGCACGCGACGCGAGAGCTCGCGCAGGAATTCGTCCTGGTGTTTGGGAGTGATGTACAGGGGCGTCGGGCCGGCGTACACCATGATGCCCTTCGTGTTCGTCTGGACGCTGTCAAAATTTCCGATCACCGGGCTCCACATCCGGCCGCGGTATCCCCAGGATCCGAAGAACCCGGTCGGAGAGAGCTCGCGCAAGCTCGCGGCTTCGATCCGCCGTACTTCCTCGAGACGGATCCGACGCCCGCCGACCAACCGGAAGGCGGTGAGGTGGTCCGAGTCGATCCAGTAGGCCGTCGAGAGGTAACGGGCGAGGAAGAAGAGCAGTAGGACGAGGATGACGACGATGCCCCAGACCGTCACCGTAGACTTGGGCAGAATGACCGCGAGAAGGATCGCGAGCACGACATAGACTCCGACGACCGTCCACGAGAGGTTCGCGCCGACCCGGTACCTTCCGGTTTCGTCGATATGGGAGGTGACCGGCGACGTCGCCGCACTCGCTTCCGCGGGCGCCACGAACGGGAGAACCGGGCAGTCGAGTTAAACAAATCGGGCCCGCCCGACCTCGCGTCAGGCGGCCGGTTCGTAGTAGAACTCGCCCGCGGACCGCTGCTCCCGGTCGAGCGCTGAGCCCTCCTGGTTGATCCTCGGTCGGAGGGTCTCCGCGTCGCGACGGAACGTGACCTGGACGTCGCGCAGGAGCCGGTTCATTCCCTCGCGCATCGGGAACGGACCGGCGCCGACCCCGCGCGAGCCGTCCGAGCCGTCGTCGGAGAAGACCATCAACGCGTCGGATGCGAGATCGAGGAAGTAGACGTCGTGGTCGACGACGAGCGCGCTGACCGCCTGCCGCTCGACCTGGCGGCGAATGAGCTTCGCCATCGACATCCGCTCGTCGGAGTCGAGGTAGGCCGACGGCTCGTCCAAGAGATAGAGCGTGGCCGGGCGGGCGAGTGCGAGCGCGACCGCGGCCCGCTGGAGCTCCCCTCCCGAGAGATCCGTGAGGGCGACGTCCATCACCTCCTCGAGGTGGAGCCCGGGGACGAGCTCACGCTCGAACGTCCCGGTATCGAAGGAAGGGTCGCCGGCGAGCGCCGCGGCTCTCTCGCGGAGACTTGCGGGCTGGGTCGCCCGGAGGTACTGCGGCTTGTAGCTGACGGTGACCGTTCCTGGGAGGGTACCCCGGGTCGGGGTTTCCGCCCCGGCGAGCATCCGGACGAACGTGGTCTTGCCGGTCGCGTTCGGCCCGACGACCCCGACCGTTTCCCCGCGGGCGAGCCGACCGGCTCCGACCGTGAGGTGGAACTTTTCGAATCGCTTCTCCAGCTCCGGGAACGCGACGAGCGTGTCGAGACGGCTCGCCGGCTTCGGCGGGTGCGCCACGAACCGCACCGGCTCCTCGCGGAACCGGACGTTCTCCGTTTTCAAGTAACCGTTCAAGTACGTGTTGATCGCCGCCCGCATCGGCATCGCAGCGGTCACGACCCCGAACGCCGAGGGCGCTCCGTAGAGCAGATGTGCCTGGTCGGCGAGGTAGTCGAGCAGGGCCAGATCGTGCTCCACGACGAGCACGCTGCGCTCCATCCCGAGCCGATGGAGGACCCGCGCGACCTGGAGCCGGTGAACGATGTCGAGATATCCGGACGGTTCGTCGAACAAGTAAAGGTCCGCGTCCGTCGCCAGCGCGCGCCCGATCGCCGCGAGCTGGAGCTCCCCGCCGGCGATCTCGGAGAGACGTCGGTCCTTCCTCCGTCTGAGACCCAGTTCGTCGAGGACCGCGGCTCCCCGGGCGCCCCCGCCCAGCACGTACTCCGCGACCGTCTCCCGGGTGTCGGCGAGCGAATCGACGTACTGCGGCTTGAAGGCGATTCTCAGCTGACCCTTTCGGATCCTCTCGAAGTGGGCGTGAAGCCCGGTCCCCCGATACCGTTCGCAGACCGCCTCCCAGGTCCCCGCATGCGCGTAGTCTCCCAGGTTGGGAACCTCGGTCCCCGCGATGATGCGCAACGCGGTCGACTTGCCCGTCCCGTTCGGTCCGAGGATCCCCGTGATGCCGTGGGTGGGGGGCGCGGGCAACCGATAGAGCCGGAAGCCGTTGTAGCCGTAGCGGTGGACGATCTCGGATTCGTCCGCCTCGGGGGTGTTGAGAATCTTGATCGCATCGAACGGGCACTTGTGGATGCAGATGCCGCATCCGATGCACAAGGTCTCGGAGATGACCGGCTGGCCGGTCGCGCCCTCGACGATGCATTCCTGCTGCATCCGGTTGACGGGGCAGTAGTCCGCACATTCCCACTGGCATTCCTTCGGGTGACAGCGGTCCGAGAGGAGGATGGCAATGCGGGCCACGGCTAGGCCTCCTGTCGGTCTTGGACGACCATCCCGTCCTCGAGGCGCAGGTGCCGCCTCGCCCGCGCGGCGACGAGCGGGTTGTGGGTCACGACCACCAGCGTGGCTTGGGCCCGTTCTCGTGCGGCCTCCAGCAAGCGGAGAACGACGTCGGTCGCGGCTCGGTCCAGTTCACCGGTCGGTTCGTCGGCGAGGAGGAGCCCGGGCTCGTTCGCTAGGGCACGTGCAATCGCGACGCGTTGTTCCTCTCCGCCGGAGAGCTGGTGGGGCAGCGCGTCGAACCGGTGGGAAAGTCCCATCTCCCGCAGAAGCCGATGGGCGCGTTCGTCCCGCTCCGCGCGTGGCATACCCGCTGCGCGCATCGGGAGCGCGACGTTCTCGGTCGCGGTCAACGTGGGCAAGAGGTAGAACCTCTGAAAGATGAACCCGATGCTTGAGAGCCGTAAGCGCGAGCGCTCGCGCTCCGTACGCGCCGCAATGGCACGACCATCCCAGCGGATCTCTCCCTCGCTGGGCACGTCGAGGAGTCCGAGCAAGTTGAGCAGGGTCGTCTTACCGCACCCGCTCGGTCCCTCGACCGAGACGTACTCGCCCGCCGGGATCGAGCCGGTCACGTTCCGTAGCGCGACGACGGGCTCGCCGAGGCCCTCGTACCTCTTGGAGACCCCCACCAGCTCGATGGTCGGGGCGTTCACCGCAACGCCTCCGGGATGTTGAGGCGAAGGGCGCTGCGGCTCGCGACCAGACTCACGAGCGCGGCGAGCGCGAGCACCCCCGCGCCGATCGCCCCGAGAATCTCCGGGTTGTAGATGGCGAGCGAGGCTGCCTCGGCCACGGCGCCCCCGGCATAGGCCGCAAGGAGAGAGATGATGACGTACCCGGTGAAGGCTCCGATGCCAACGCCTAATGCGGCCAGGGCGACCGCCTGAGCCGCGATCCCGCCCGCGATCTCGCGGGGCGGCAGGCCGATCGCCCGTCGGATGCCAATCGATCGCCGCTGAAGCTCGACACGTCGCACGAGGATGATCGCCAGGAAAAAGAGGCCGACGGTCAGCCCCACCGACGAGAGCGCGAGGTAGAATCCGGTCAGGATCGCGCTGGCCGACTGAAGCTGCTGCGACTCTTGGAGCTGGGTCGTGACCCCGTAGTACGGTACGAGATCGTGGATCTCTTCGGCCACCCGGGAAATGACCGAGGGATCGGTCGTCGCGGACCGGACGAGAGCCACTTGGATCTCGTCGGAAGCGTCCAGGAGGCTCGAGCCCCCGCTCCCCCGGGCAAGACCTCCCATCACTTGGAGGTCGGACAGTGGCAGGAGGGCCGTAAAGATCGTCGTGGCGCCGAACCCGGAGGCGCTGATGTTGAAGGTTCCGGTGACCGTGAACGGGGCCGCGAGCGTCCGGTTAGAGCTTGGACCGAGCAGGATCGACTGGCCAAGGGCGATCCCGCTCGCGACGGCGAAGGGGTAAGCGAGCAGAACCGAGTCGGTCGAGGTCCCGTTGTAGGTCCCGTTGTCGTAGTGGACCATGTCCGTAGGGTCTCCGAGAGGTAGGGGCGACGGAAACAACCCGTTCTCGAGCGGACCCAGCGTGGCCGAGAACGCATCCGGGATCACTCCATCCGCCTCGATGGCCGAGACTCCTCCGTGGGGCAGGAACGCATCGATCTCTAAGGTGAGGACCGGCGAAGCGGCCGCGACGGCACTCAAGTGGTCGATGGACGAAGCGAGGTCATGGGAGTCCTCGATGCCGTGGGTCCCCGCCGCGTTCACCGTGATCTCGTAACCGGAGTTCTGGACCGACCTCAGCTCGTGGGCGGAGACCCCGCCGCCGACACTGACGAGCACGACTGGAAGGGCAACGGCGGCTGCCATGGCGGCCACTGCGAGCACCAATTGGAGGCGCGCGTGCGTCGCGCCGGATCGGCGACGTTTCATGGGGCGCGGATCTCCGAGGCGATCGGTAGCGTGACCGCGCGCGCGGCCGGCGCGATCGATGCGACCAGGCCGATCGCGAGAACGACGCCGATGCCGGTGGCGATCACCCACGGCTGAAAGGAGACGAACGTGAACCCGGCGGGAAGACCGTGGACGAATCGGTCGAGCGCGAGGTCCAGCAAGGAGGAGGCGAGCCAGGCCAACGGAAGTCCAATCGCCAAGCCAATCAGCCCTAAGTACACGGACTCCTCCACGACGCTCCCCCCGACCGACCAGCGGGGGATGCCAATCGCGCGGCGCACGGCGATCTCGTTCGACCGGTCATCGACGCTCATCAACAGCACCGTCGTCGTGAAGAGGGAGGCAACGACCAGCGCGAGGACGGCGATGATGTCGCCAAAGGTCCGGTACAGATTCACGACCCCCTGGACCGCGCCGAGGATCGCGCCGATGGTAAACACGGTGAGGCCGGGATAGGCGGCCTCGATGCGGTCCCGGTCCACGTCGGGGTTCGAGTTGTCGTAGAGATGCACGAGGACGAGGCTCGCGTAATCCTTCGCCGGGGTGCCGGCTCCGATCATCGATTGGAGCTGCGAAAGGTACGTGAACGCCAGCAGCGATGACGGGATCAACCAGAACGGTCCCGAGATCCCGACCACCCGGAATGGCGTGGCGGACTGGTACCATGCCTGGACTTCGGAAGGACCGCCGGGGGTTCCTTCGCCCACCCAGACGAGCTGGCCCGGGTTGACGTGTAGGATCTCGGCGAGCCCCTGGTCAAGGACGATCTCGTTCGTGACGTTACCGGCCCAGGTTCCGTTCGCGTAGTGCGGGTCGCCGGGATACGTGAATCCGGGTCCGGAGTAGATGGGGGGTACGTCGATCCCGGCGTTGTCGGAAGGGATCCAGCCGATCGTATAGGAGGTGGTGATCGCCCAGGTCGAAGGGATCGAAGAGCCGTTCGCCGACTGATTGGCCTTCGCCCACACCGAGGCGTTGCCGAAGCTCATGTTCTCGACGAGCCAGGGGTTCGCGGTCTCGACGTTCGTATCGTTGGCCGGGATTCCGGACGCGAGCGAGTGCGCTCCGCTGATCACCGGGAACGTCGCGGAGGATAGGCTGGTGTTGGCACTCGTGACGACGAGGTCGACCCCGCTCTGAGCGGCCAACGAGGTCGCGCTCGATTGGATTCCCGCGGATACCGCGAGAAGCACGACCACGAGGGCGGTGGCGAGACCAATCCCGAGGGCGGTCAGCGCCGAGCGGCCGGGACGGCGGCGAATGGCATCGAGAGCTGTGCGCATCGTCCTTCTCCGCTCAAAGCGCGGTCGCCCGTCGTAGCTCTCCCAGGGTCGTCCGATGGGAGGCTCGTACGTCGTACTTGTGAATGGACTCCTCGCTCACCGTCTCGGCACGTACCTCGACCTCGTCCGGCAGGTGCGGGAATCGAGCCGGGAGGCCCGCGAGGAGCTCCCGAAGGACATCCTCCACGAATCGCGGACGCCGGTGCGCGTTCAGCACGACTTGGGCCTCTTCGTCTCGCTTCAGGATGGCGAAGGTGGGCGAGGACTGAGCGCTCGCAATCGCTGCGAGCAGATCGTCGGCTTCGATGTCGACGCCTTCGGGCGCCTCCAGCTCGAGTCGGGTCCGGTTACGCTGATTGTGCGAGATCATCGGAAGGTCCTTCCACCGGGGTTCTGCGAGCTCCGGGAACTCCCGGACAAGCAATTCCCGGCAGCTCTCCATGGCGCACGGACATGCCGTCATGCCGACCCCCTCGGCGCCGATGCTTCGCACGATCCGAACCGAGCCATTCGCGCGCGACGCTCGGCTCTCGGCGAGTAACCGGAAGTCCTCGTAGCTCTCCCGTCCGGGGGCGATCCCTTGCCGAAGGAAGTACTCCGCGCTCGCGACGACCTGGGACTCCGAAGCAGAAGGGTGCCGAACGAGCAGCTCCCGCGCGATCTGCGAGCAGGCCGCCTCAAGGCTCCCTACCGGGTGTTGGCTCGTGCGCTCCGTGATCTCCGCCAGGATTTCGGCGTTCCGCGACAGGTCCGAGCCTTTCCGCGATGCGGGGAGGTCGACCGCGACGGAGAACTCCGTGCTCAGGACGATGTCGCGGCCCGCGCGCAGCACATGGATGGGCTTTCGGATCCCTTCGATCCCGACGCGCCGCAGGTCGAAGCGGCCGTGAGTGGGAGGCAGCGCGTGGGTGTCCGGCATCTCCCGCTCCACGGGTGCACCCGGCTAATAGGGTTCGCGGGCGAACTGAGCCCCGAGTAACGGGGCCCGGAACGGCCATATATCGGTCCCTCCCCTAGGTCATCGATGGCCGAGGCGGTCCCCCCTCCGAATAGCCCCAGTCCTCCCGACGCGGCGCCGTCGCAGTACTCCGAGCGCGAAGTGCTCATGACGGCCGAGTTGAAGAAGATCTACGATCCCGAGATCCCGATGAACATCGTCGACCTTGGGCTCATCTACGGCTTCGACTGGAAGGACGACGACGTCACGCTCCGCATGACCCTCACCGCGCCGGGATGCCCGGTGGCCGGGATCCTTGCCGAAGAGATCAAAGCCGCGATCGAAAAGGTCCCCCACGTCCACTCGGCGACCGTCGAGATGGTCTGGGATCCCCCGTGGACCCCCGAGCGGATGAGCGATTTCGCGAAGCGTCAGTTTGGCTACATGTGAGTCCCGTGCGCGGGTCCTCCGAGGAGGGCCGCGGCAGAACTCTTAAGCCCCGCGCCGGGTCGGAGCGCCGATGACGGACGAACGAGGGTGGCTACGCGAGCTCGTCAAGGAGCGCGCGATGAAGGACGAGTTCATGGCCCGCCATCCCGAGTCGCCGTTCGTCGCCGAGCGTATCCCTTTCCACCCGCTGAAGTACTTCCCTCCGAACCGGCGCTTCCGAGTCGCGGCGCGACTCGAGCGTCGCGAGGTGCCGGAGGAATCGTATCTTCGGACGAATCGGGACGGTCAGTCCGTCATGCGGCACATCGGCGACCTCCTCTTTCGCGTGGGCTCCCGAGACTGCCGGCTGCGGGTCTACCACGCCGGCGAGGGGGTCGGGACCTCGGTCTTCGTGCCGTTCCGCGACGCGTCGAGCGGGAAGGAAACGTATGGGCCAGGGCGCTACCTCACCCTCGAGCTCAACGAATCCGACGAGTATGAGCTCGACTTCAACCGTTCCTTCAACCCGTACTGCGCCTACACGGATGCCTACGAATGCGGCTTCCCCCCGAGCGAGAACGATCTGCCGGTAGCGATTCGCGCGGGAGAGAAGGTCTGGGCGGCGGACCGCAACCCGCGCACGCCGAACGCGCTCTTACTCGATCGAGTTCGCGCCCGAGTGCCGGCGAAGTCCCGTCCGCCCTCCTCCCCGAGCCCAACGAGAGGGTCCCGCGTGCGTGCCCGTGTTCCGAAGCGCCTGACGCGAACTAGAAGCCGACGCCCAAGATCCCGGTGATCACGAACTGCACCGCGACGGCGGCGAGCAGGAGTCCAAGCACTCGGGTGAGGGCCATGACCCCGACGCGGCCCAGCACGTCCAAAATCTTTTGGCCGAAGCGGAAGATGATGAAGGTGGCCGCGCCGGTGAAGACGGCGCCGGTGACGGCGGCCAGGACGCCGAGGGGGCCGGCGCTCGGGCTCCCGGCGTAGATCATCACGGTGGAGATCGCCCCCGGGCCGGCGAGCAGCGGGATCGCGAGCGGGAACACCGAGATCTCGTCTCGACGCTGGATTGCTTCGTCCCGGTCGGTGGCGGTCAGTTTCGTCGGGCCGATCTCCCCTCGAAGCATGTCGTACGCGACGATGAACAGCAGTATGCCGCCGGCGATCTCGAACGCGGAGAGCGTGAACCCGAAGGCCGCGAAGAGAAACTTTCCCACCAGGGCGAAGGCGACTAGGATCGAGGTGAAGAAGAGGACCGTCCGATGAAGGACCACTCGGCGATCGGCCGGGGCGTATCCGATGGTGAAGGCGGCGAAGAACGGCAGGGTACCGATCGGGTCCACCACAGCGAAGATCGTCACCGCCGCGATCAGAAAGTAGGTGAAGTCGCTCACCGGCACGCCCCGAGGACGGGCCGAGCAAGCCCTGCGGAGATAACGATTCCGAGCCGGCTATCGGATCCCGATCACGACACGGTTTGAGAGATACTGCCAGACCACCGCGCTCTCGCGGAACCCCCTCGCGCGCAGCGTCCGCAGGTGCCAGGAGATCGGATTCACGCGTTCATCGCCGTGGGGGTTCGGGTAGCGGCGGTCGCGTTCCCGGAACTCCGGAGCGAGCTCCCGGATCGATCGGGTACGCGCCCACCACTCGTCCCAGTCGAGAACTCCCGGGGCCTGCTTACGAGCGCGGCGCTCCCGGCGCAGAGCGCGCATGAGCCGGCGAAGCCGCGCGTTCGGAGGATCGAATGGAAGAGTATCTCCGTTGAGGAAGATCCCCCCCGGGCGCAACAAGCGCGCGGCCGTCCCATAAAGCCGGGAGAGCGGGGCGGGCTCGATCCAGTGCAGCGCGGTGGTGGATACGATGGCGTCCCACCTTCCTCTCGGCAAGGCCCGCGTCCATGTGCGGGAGCGCAGGTCGGCCTCGACCCACGTAAGGCGATGCCGGTCCGCGCGAAGGCCCTCCCGGCCGATGCGCAAGAGGACGGGGTCGTAGTCGACCCCCCACACGCGAGCCCCCGGAAGCTCCCGGAGGATCCGCTCGCTGAACGCACCGGTGCCGCAACCCAGGTCCAGGATACGGGCGCGCGCGCGCGTTCCGGCCTTGAGCACGGTCAACAGGACATTGAATCGCATCTCCCGGCCGATCACGAGGGAGTTCTGCTGGCGTTCCCAACTCGTGCGCAGCGCTCGTGCGTTGTAGCGTGGTGCCATCGTACGTGAACCTCGGGCCCGTGGGCCCCCGGCGTTCGCCGCCATCGCTCCGAGCAGGTAAAGGCGTTCCGCCCTGCGCCGCTTTCGCGGCGGGTTCACGTTAAATTACTGGCCGGGTTGGATGACCCATGACCGCGAGACGCACGGCCCAAGCAGTGTGGGAAGGCGATCTGATCAAGGGACATGGAACCGTTCACGGGGCTCCGGGCGCTCTCCCTACGGTGAACGTTAGCTGGGCCGCGCGTACCGAACAGCAGGGAACCCAGACCAGCCCGGAAGAGCTCTTGGCGGCGGCGCACGCGTCGTGCTTTTCGATGGCGCTGTCCGCGGCTCTGGGCCGGCAGCAGCACCCTCCTACGAAGCTCGACGTCACGGCCGTCGCGACGTTCGACAAGATTGGCGAGGCCTGGAAGATCACTACGGTGGAGCTCACGGTCGTCGGGCATGTCCCGGGGATCACCCCCGAGCAGTTCCAGGCGGCGGCGAAGGGTGCGAGCGAAGGCTGCCCCGTCTCCCAGGCGCTCAAGGGCAACGTCGCGATCTCGGTGAGCGCCCGGCTCGCTTAGGCGCCCTTCTCCCCATCGTCATCGGGGATCACGTCCGCGAACACGAACCCATCCCGTTCCACGACCGGCCCTGGGTGGACCCGCAACGGTGCGGTGAACATCGGTCCGGCGGTCACGCACGTGTGAAATTCCCCGTTCTCGCCGCACGGATCGGTGCCGGCGGGAAGGTCCGCGAGCAGCGACTCGTCGAAGGCGCGGCCCGCGAACCGGGCCGGGAGTTTGCGGGGATCGACGGCGACCAACGTCGCGCGGAGCCCCGACCGGATCATAGTGCGGGCCAGCGCCTCGGTGGGCCGCCCCCACAAAGGGAATACCGGCGTGATACCGGTGCCGGCGAGATGCTGTTCCCGGTAACGGCGTATATCCTCGAGATAGAGGTCTCCGAATACGACTTGGGTGACTCCATCCAGCCTCAGTCGCCGGACCATGTCGGCCATCTTGGCCTCGTACACTTCGTTCGGACACGGGGACGGGATGGAGACCCGGTAGAGCGGGAGTCCGGCCGCGACCGCCTGGGCTTCGAGCACCGACTCCCGGACCCCGTGCATCGAGACCCGGGCAAACCTCTCCGTGACGGTTGTGAGGAGTCCGACGACGTCGAGTTCTCCCGTACGACGCACCTCGTAGAGCGAGAACGCGGAATCCTTCCCGCTGCTCCACGACACCACGGCCTTGGGTCGCCCGCTCGCCGAGCTCGAGGGCATCGTTGCTCCGCTCATTCGAAGTCGGAGAGGCGATGCTGGGACGGAGATGAGCGGCTCGGTGGAGACGGGGGAGTGGCGTGCGAAGGCCGCCCGTCGACCTCGGGCGGGGCGTAGAGCGCCTCCACACCGGAGAAATCGGGTTCCACCGCCGCCAAGAAGGCGACCTCCTCGGGGGAGAGCTCGGCCTCTCGGACGATCTCTCGACCGAGATTCCGCCATCCCGCATCGACGGTCGCGGTCGACATCGCGCGCCGGAACGACATTTCGTAGAAGTCGATGGCCCCTTCTCGGAGCTTCTGCCTCGAGAGGTGGGCGAGGGGACCCAACTTCGCGAGAGCCTGCTCCCGCGTCGCCCGGGTCATCTTCGAGCGTCCCATCTCTCCCAGGAACTGAGGGAAGGCCGGTTCGATCGGTCGGAAGGGGGTATCGCGCACGGCGAGGCCGACGCCGCCGGTCATGACTTCGGAAGCGGAACTCCACAGGCCATAGACCCGATACCGACGGGCGCGGGCAAGCAAGAGGTTCGCGTAGGCGAGCTCGTCAAATCCCGCGGACCGATGGAGGGGATCCACGGCGGCCCTGGGAAGGTTTTCTTCGATCCACGGCTCGAGCTCGTCGGGCGTCACATCGATGCGGTCCTGAACCTCCACGTTCCGATAGTAGCGGGCCATGCCGAGCGCTTCTCCGACAAGGGCTGCCAGGTCCGCCGAACGGTCCCGCGGCCCGAGCACCGATATCTGGGCGGGACCGGGCGGCAGCGGCCAGATCGCATCCAGGTCATTGAGCGCCGCTCTCAGATCGCCGTGGACCCTCGCCACGATCGCCTCGATCGCGCGGCTGTCCACCGCCAACCCTTCCTGACGGGCAATCCGTCGCAAGAGCTGGCGTACCTCGGCGTCGGTCACGGGTTGGAATCGAATGCGGGTCGCGTTGGCGCGAAAGACGGGGGAGTAGCGGAAGAGCGTTCGATCGTCGTTCACGGTGAGCACCATTGGCTGTCTCGTCTCCCTCACCAGCTGCGCGATCGCTCCGAGCCCCCCTCGATCGGTAAGATCGACCTTCTTCTCCATCCCTCGCCAGTCGCGAATATCCTGCTGGGAAGCGGCGAGGGTCGTCCACCGCTGGCGTGTCGGGAACTTGGGTATCGACTCCCACGCCTCGAACGCGGGCGGCTGGCCGGCCCTTCCGAGCCCCCACGCTTCGTTGAGCGCGACGACCGTCCCGTATCGGTCGTGGAGGAACTCCCGGAACCCGACCGGGACGGGGGGTGGTCGAGCATCCGAGCCCAGACGGCCGCTGAGGCAATCCGCCTCATCGAGGAGAATCAACGTTCGGCTGTGGGCGCTCATGCGTCCGTCCGCGCCGAACGAGCGTGCGAGCGAGGCGCGGCCCGCCACGCGCTCGATAGCGCCGGCGTTCCGAGCATCGGACGCATTCATCTCGACGAGGGACCATCCTAGCTCGCCAGCCAGCGCGATGGCTCCCGACGTCTTCCCGACTCCCGGAGGTCCGACGAGTATCGCGGCCCGGCGAGAAGGGGGGGAAGTACCCTTCCATCCCTCGGCCCAGGATCGTAACTCGGCCCGCGCCCGCGCATTCCCGGCGAGCTCGTCGAGTCGAGACGGACGGAACCGTTCGGTGAGCGGGAGTTTCGGAGGGGGCGACGGCACAGCGCGGACAGCGCCACACCCGAGATAACGCGATAGCTTCGTGAGGAAGTCGGTGGCTCTCTAATCCCCCGGCCGGTTACTCTGGATTCGAGCGATGAGGACCTGGACATGGCCCGGTACGCGGGCCCCCGTATCGGCCCTGGGATGGGAACTAGGCCCGCACGATCTCCGGAATCGGGACTCGCTCGAGACCTTGCTTCGCCGGTCGGTCGATCGAGGAATCAACCTTCTGGCGTGGAGAGGGGCGGGTGGGGTGGTCGCCGAACGGCCGCTCTGGGAGAGTGGTGTCCTCGCCAATCTCGATGCGTACTTAGTCCTGGTCCGCTCGATCCGAGATCTGCCGCGCACCTCTCTTGGCGTGTCGGACCCCGACGCTTGGCAAGCGAGCCTAGCGGCGACCCTCCCCCCGCGGCGTGGAAGCGGGCGAACCGCTCTCAAGCTCTGGATTGAGTGGGACCCGGCCGCTGATGGAGGAGAGAACCTCGCAGGCGTCGCCCAAGGGCTCGAGAGGCTGGTCACGAGTGGGGCGATCCAAGGATGGGGTGCCCCGATCTCCGCGTGGCCACGCTTCGCGTCCGTGGCCGACGTACCGAAGTTCGCCTCCGGAACGCTCTCGCTCCTCGAACAAGGCGCGCGGCCTGAAGTGGTCCTCGGGGGGATCCCCTTTCTCGCTCGGAACGTTCTGGCCGGCGGGCGGCTTGCCGGGCTCGGACCGTCCTCCGGGCCTAGCCCCGAAAGGGCACCCGGGGGGCCCCTGCCCATCCGAACGTTGGCGGAAGAGATGGCTCCGGTGCTCCGGTTTGGGTTCCTGGCCATTCGCGGTCGGAGGACGCTGGGCCAGGCCGCAATTCGCTGGGTGTTAGACCAGCCGGGGGTCGATGCCGCGTTGGTGTCTATTCCCCCTCCCGAAAGGCTCGCGGAGCTCGCCGGTTGGGAAGAGACGCCCCCGCTTACGATTGAGGAGGCCCATCGTGTTTCGGATTCTTCCACAGTGGGATAGGAGACCCCAAGGGCAAGCCTTGACTAGGGGTAGCCGCTCCGGCCACTATGGTTGGGATCGGCGACGTAGCGCCGGATTTCTCTTTGCCGGACCAGGACGGACATGTGGTCTCGCTTTCGAGTTTTCGAGGTCGCCCGGTGGTCTTGTACTTCTACCCTCGAGCGATGACACCCGGGTGTACGCGCGAGGCGCAGGGGTTCCAAGCCCGCGAGCCCGATCTTAGCGCGCACCGGGTGGCAGTCCTAGGGATCAGTGTCGACTCGACCGATCGCCAGAAGGAGTTCTCGGATCGTTGCCATCTCGCTTTCCCGCTGCTCTCGGATACCCAGAGGTCGGTGGCGAAGACCTATGGCGTTCTCGGGATCTTTGGAATGGCGAAGCGAGTGACTTTTCTCCTAGACCCCGAGGGCAAGGTCGTCGATGTGGTCGTCGGGATGCGCCCGGGACCCCACATCGAGGCGGCGATGCGGCGGTTCGCGTCTCCTCCGGCGTAACCTTCGCTGAGGCTTCGCCGTTCGGAGAGCTTACGCGGTGTCACCCCCCGACGGTGCGAGTTCATTCACAACGTGATGGCCGGGGCGTGTGATTCACGCCAAGAAACTATAAGCCCGACCCGGTAGGCAATCTGGACGAACGATGGTCGGGGCGGACTTCGGCGTGTTTATCCTGCTGACGGCCGCCATGGGATTCTCGATCTTCCTATCCCTCCCCATCGTGTTCAGCCGTCGGGCGCAGGGTCGGTGGGCCGTCGGACTCAACGCGGCGGCAATCGGGATCCTGATCTTCCTCCTGGCGGACGTGTTCTCCGACGCCTCCAGCATACTCTATCCGGGCGGAAGCTACGTGGCGAACCCGGGGTACTCGATCGCGTTCGCGATCGCGTTCGTCGCTGCCTTCGCGGTTCTGTATCTTGTGGACAACATCCCCCGAGGCTCTCCGCTCGCCACCGAGCCGGCTCCCGATAGCACCAGCGGGCCGCGAACCACCGCCATCATGATTGCCCTTGGGATCGGGCTGCAGAACCTGACCGAGGGGCTCGTTTTCGGGGGAAACTGGGCCGCGGGGTCGGTCGGCGTGGTCGCGGTGGTCTTCCTAGGATTCTTCTTGCAGAACATCACCGAAGGATTCCCGATCACCTCTCCGTTCCTCGGTACCAACGCCCGCCGAACCGTTGCGACCATGGTCGGCCTCTTTCTCATCGGTGGGGTTCCCACGCTGGTCGGCGGCGCGGTGGGATACTTCTGGACGAGTCCCCTACTGTTGGTCATCTTTGACGCTCTGGCGATCGGAGCGATCACCTATGTGATCCTGCCGATGCTCCGGGTGGCCTTCCGTCCGCTGGAGACCCGCGCGGCTTCGCTCGCGCGTAACCGGCTCGTGTACGCGGGGATCCTCGTCGGGTTCGTCGTGGGCTTCGCGGTGAATGCGATCTAGGGGTCGGACCGGTTGCCGCGCGCGCCTCCACGGTGTTCCCTGCCTAGTGTTCAATCCGGGGAGGGCGTCCGTCCACCGTCGTCCAGGTGGATTTGGTGCGCGGCGAGGGTCTGCTCCAGGTCACCCTGGGTCTCGAGAAGGTGGCGCTCGACCGTCTCGCGATTCTCGGCCCGGCACGAGAGGGTGATGCGGAAAGAAGGGCTGCGGCCCAAGACCTCGGCGCGCGACTTCACATACACCTCGGGGTGCCGCTCGACGATACCGCGGAGCAGCGGCGCGAGGACCGACTCGTCCGCGATATGCGCTAGCCGCTCTATCTCGCGATAGCTCCCAGGCCCGAGCAAGGAGTCGAGCTCCGGCGCGAGCGCTCCCTGTACGATGTCCTGCATTTCCTCCGGGACCCCGGGAAGGAGGACAATCTGGGTGGCGCCACGGGAAAGGAGGACGCCGGGGGCGGCACCGACCCGATTCTCGAGCGCGCGGCTCCCTCGGGGCAGGAGAGCCATTTTCCTTCGAGGAGGCGTCAGGCCCGTCATCGGGACCAGACCGCGCTCACCCATCTTCGCGTAGAACGACTCTACCATCGAGGCCGCGACCGGATCGAACGCGAGCTCGAGATCCAGAGCTTGGGCCACGGCACCGACACTGCGATCGTCGTCCGTCGGTCCCAGGCCGCCGGTGGTGACGAGCAGGAGCGGCGCGTATGTGAGGGCGTGGTTGAGCTCGATTGCGATCTCGGCGTCAACATCGCGGACGATCGCGATATGCCGAACCTCCGCTCCACGTTCGGTGAGCTCGCGGCAGAGCCACTGGGCGTTCGAGTTCGGAATATCACCCAGAAGGATCTCGTTACCGATTGAGAGGATCGCCACCGTGGACCCCGGCATGGTCGCGGGCATGGGACGGCGGGAACGCAGATAGGTTCGTCCGTTCGTCGAGCCGCCGGAGAGGATCGAACTCCCGACCTGCTGATTACAAATCAGCCGCTCTACCTACTGAGCTACGGCGGCGCCCTCGCGCCCTCACGGTCGCCGGACCTTGAAGCTGTCGCGGTCACGAGTACGGTGGGGCGGCTCCTACGATGGCCCATCATGGCGACCCGGCCGGTCCGAGAAGCTTCTAAGGTTCCCGGCGATCGATGACGGCGATGGTCGACACCCCCAGCGTAGCCCGCCCCGTCCGCGCCCCCCGCGGCACGGCGATCTCATGCCGGGGCTGGCCCCAAGAGGCAGCACTCCGGCTGCTGATGAACAACCTCGATCCCGAGGTCGCCCGCGACCCCGACCAATTGATCGTCTATGGCGGGCGGGGCAAGGCCGCCCGCAGCTGGGCCGCGTACGATCATATTGTCGCGGCACTTCGAACGCTGGCATCGGACGAGACTCTCCTGATTCAATCGGGTAAGGCTGTCGGGGTGTTCCCTACGCATCCCGACGCCCCGCGCGTGCTGATCTCGAACGCTATGATCGTCCCGCATTGGGCGACGGACGACATCTTCTGGGATCTGGAGGCGCGGGGTCTCACGATGTATGGCCAGATGACCGCGGGAAGCTGGATCTATATCGGAACGCAGGGCATCCTGCAGGGTACTTACGAGACCCTTGCCTCGCTCGCGCGTATCGAGTTCGGAGCCACGGACCTCGCGGGTCGCTGGTTCCTCAGTTCGGGCCTGGGCGAAATGGGAGGCGCCCAACCGATGGCCGTGACCATGCTCGGAGGTTCGGCCCTGGTCGTCGACGTGGACCCGCACGCGCTCGCGCGCCGCCTCGAGCGGGGCTTCCTCGAGCGGGAAGCGCCGGATCTCGATACGGCCCTCGAATGGGTCCGCGCCGCCGCTCAATCCCGGACCGCCCTAAGCGTGGGACTGTGCGCGAACGCGTCGGACGTCTATCCCGAATTGGTTCGCCGGGGGGTCCGACCCGACATCGTGAGCGATCAGACGGCGGCTCACGATCTTGTCTATGGGTACATCCCGCGCGGCGAGTCGGTCGAGTCCGCGTCGCGGCGGCGCGAGCAAGATCGCGAGGCGTACCTTCGGGACGTTCGGGCTTCCATCGCGGACGAAGCTCGCGCCATTCTAGCGATGCAAGCCCAGGGAGCCAAGGCGTTCGACTACGGGAACAATTTCCGGACGCAGGCACGGGACGCCGGCGTAGAGCGGGCGTTCGATATTGCGGGCTACGTCCCGCACTACATCCGACCCTTGTTCACGCGGGGTAGCGGACCGTTCCGTTGGGTCGCTCTGAGCGGGGACCCGGAGGACATTCGGCGGATCGATCGCATGATCCTAAGCGAGTTCACGAGAGACGAGCATCTGCTGCGATGGATCCGCTTGGCGGGCGAGCGGGTGCACTTTCAAGGACTGCCCGCGCGGATCTGCTACCTCGGTTACGGCGACCGCGAGCGCTTTGGTCACCGCGTCAACCAGATGGTTCACGACCATGAGCTGACGGCGCCGATTGCCATCGGTCGGGACCATCACGACTCAGGGAGTGTCGCGAGCCCGTACCGCGAAACGGAACAGATGCGGGATGGTTCGGATGCCATCGCGGACTGGCCGATCCTCAACGCGCTGCTCAACGTTGCGAGCGGCGCGACGTGGGTGAGCGTTCATCACGGCGGAGGTGTCGGGATCGGGAACTCGATCCACGCAGGCCTTGTCATCGTCGCGGACGGCACTCCGGAGGCGGACCGGCGGATCGGTCGAGCGCTGCACAACGACCCCGGATTGGGCGTCGCACGCCATGCCGACGCGGGCTACCCGGAGTCGATCGCCCTCGCGAAGAGCGCGCGCTTCCGGATCCCTTAGGCGCTTTCGGCCGGGGGTTGGGGCTTGCGGAGCTGGCGCCGCGCTCTGTCCATGATCTCTCGATCGCGTTCCCACGCGAGGCGTCCTCTCGCGGCATCGGTTGGGACCCACTCCGCCCGGTCGAAGATCCGTTCGATGCGGACGGGCGTCTCCGCGGATCGCGCCAAGAAGTAGACCGCAACCTTCAGGATGTTCGTGCCTCGTTCCGACGAGTAGTACCGATAGGAGATCTCTCCAATCTCCCGCTCCAGCCGGACGTCGGTGAGGCCGGTCTCCTCGCGGATCTCGCGCCGAGCGGCGGTCTCGAGCGACTCGCCGGGGTCGACGTGTCCCTTCGGGAAGCACCAGCGATCCTCGGCAATCTCGTGCAGCATCAGGACCTTTTTGCCATCCTCGGTGGCGATGACCGCGCCGCTGGACAGCTCCGGGACGATCGGCGCTCCTTCGCGGAACGGATCGAACCGTCGCATCATACCTGAGCGAACGCCGAGGGGATACATGTGCGTTCGGGAAAGCGGGTTCCAACGGGCGTTTGCGGATAGCCTAAAATCGATCCACGGGGGTGCGCGCGATCGTGCTGGACCCTACCGAGGACTACCACGACCTCGCCCGTCTCGTAGAAGCGAAAGCTCGGAAGAATGGGGACCGCACAGCATTCCGATTCTCCCAGCGATCCCTGTCCTACGTCGAGGTCGCCCAGGAGGCGGCCCGCGTAGCCCACGGACTCGACCGGGCCGGGATCCGCGAGAACGACCGGGTGGCCATCCTGCTGTTCAACACCCCGGAGTTCGTCGTATCGTGGTTCGGCCTAGCCCACCGCGGAAGCGTGCTCGTGCCGCTGAACACTGCTCTCAAGGGTGAGATCCTCCGCTACGAGCTCGCGGACGCCGCGCCGAAAGGGCTCGTCATCGACGCACGCCTGTGGCCTCAGTTCGAGGAGGTTCGCCCTGCCCTCGACATCCCTCGCGTGTGGGTGGCGGACCCCTCCGGCGCCGGCGCGTCCCGGCCCTCGGGTGCCGCGCCGTTCGCACAATTGAGCGAGTCCGGCGCTGAGCTGCCTCGAGTTACCCGCCGCCCCTGGGACCCGGCGGCGATTATGTACACGAGCGGAACCACGGGGCCGCCCAAAGGGGCGATCATCCCGCACGAGCAGTACATCCGTACGGCGGCGGAACTCGGACGGCGTAGCCGATTGACGTCGGAGAGCGTCCTGTTCTCGGCCCTTCCCCTTTTCCACTGCAACGCCCAGGAGATGACCGCGCTGGCGGCGTTCCTGAACGATCTGACGGCTGCGTTCGACGAGCGGTTCTCCGCGTCCGGGTTCTGGGAGTCCGCTGCTCGCTACGGGGCGAGCCACGTGAGCTTGCTGATTTCAATGATCAACGTTCTGTATAAGCAACCGGCCCGGTCCACGGATCGGACGCACCCGGTGCGAACGGCGCTGACCGCGGGGGCCGCTCGGGAGATCTGGCCAAAGTTCGAGCGACGCTTCGGCGTATCGATTATCGAGCTCTATGGAATGACCGAGTGCGGCTGCACGACGTTGATGAACCCGCCCGAAGCCATACGGATGGGCTCCGTGGGAACACCCCTCGGGTTTGTCGAGGCAGCGGTGGTGGACGACCAGGATCGGCCGGTGCCGGACGGCGAGCGCGGGGAACTCGTCGTCCGACCTTCGGTGCCGTTCTCGATGTTCTCCGGATACCTCAACAAGGCCGAGCAAACCGTGGAGGCCTGGCGGAACCTCTGGTTCCACACGGGCGACTACGTCACGCGAGATGCCGATGGCTACTATTACTTCGTGGATCGCAAGAAGGACGTGATCCGGCGGCGGGGCGAGAACCTCGCACCGTACGACGTGGAGTCCGTCCTGAACCAGCATCCCGCCGTCTTCGAGACCGTCGTCGTCGGCGTGCCGTCTCCTCTCGGGGAAGAAGATGTGAAGGCCTTCGTGCAGCTCCGGCCCGGCGCCGCCGTGCCGCCCAGGGAGCTTTTCGAGTTCTGCGCCGAGCGCCTTCCGTTCTTCATGGTCCCGAAGTACATCGAGTTCATCGGGGAGATACCGAAGACCGCGAACCAGAAAGCGCAACGATTTCTCCTGCGCGGTCGTCGGGGAGGGAACGAGTACGACCGGGAAGTCCTCGGCGTCGTCCTCCGGCGCACGTAACCCGCGGTCCGTGCGGTTCGCGCTCCTCGACACGAACATCCTGCTGTGGGTCGCGCGGGGCGGCTCCCGGCTGGGCGAGGAGATCGCGCATTGGGCCGACGGCACTGTCCTCGCGGTTCCTGCGGTCGTTCGGCGAGAGCTAGATCATCTCGCCGAAGGCTCTGTACCGTATGCGCGCGTAGCGCGCATGTTGGGCCGGCGGTACCCTACCGTGCCGTGCTACGGAGAAGGCGACAGCGCGATCCTCGACTGCGCCCGCCGTTCCGGAGCCGTCCTCGTCACCGCCGATCGCGCTCTCGCGCAGCGCGCTCGCGCGTCGGGGGTAGACGTGTTGACGCCGCGAGACCGCTCCCATCTTACGCGACGGGCCGGGTTGGTCCGGTCGGGTCCCGAGCGAGGGCGCCCGGGAATCATTATCAAGCGTACGCGGCTCGTACGTCGGCCCTCCTAGAGGATTGGA
>JAKAYT010000014.1 GCA_021826685.1 Thermoplasmata archaeon | reverse complement strand
TCCGTCCTTTAAGGGGTGCCGACGGTGGCACCGAGAGCGCCCGACGCGCGAAGGAGCGGACCGGCCTCGGACGATTCCGTCGGAGCGCGCTTCGCACTACCTTCGGAACGGATTCCGTTCGCGGGTGTTCACGCGGAACGGCTTCGCCGGCCCCGGTGGGGGGACTTGGGGCCAGGGACCGGGCGTGCACCGGGTCGTCGAAGGTCGAAACGGTCCGCGTTCGCCACCTTGGTCCAGGCCGCCACGAAGTCGGCCACGAACTTTGCCGGTGCATCGGCGGCGCCGTAGACCTCGGCGATCGCGCGGAGTTCGGAGTTCGCGCCGAAGACCAGGTCTACGCGGGTGCCCGTCCATTTCAACTCGCCGCTCGCGCGGTCATAGCCTTCGAAGACGTTCTCGTCCGACGTCGGCTTCCACTCGGTCCGCATGTCCAGCAGGTTCACGAAGAAGTCGTTGGTGAGGGTCTCGGGCCGCTTCGTCAGCACGCCGTGGGGCGAGCCTCCGAAGTTCGCGTTGAGGACCCGCATCCCCCCGACCAGCACCGTCATCTCGGGGGCGGTCAGCGTCAGCAGTTGCGCCTTGTCGATCAGAAGCTCCTCGGCCGGGAGGGCGAACCGGGCCTTGAGGTAGTTGCGGAAGCCGTCCGCGACCGGCTCGAGATAGCCGAAAGACTCCACGTCGGTCTGCTCCTGCGATGCATCGGTTCGGCCCGGGGTGAAGGGGACCGTCACATCGTATCCGGCATTCTTCGCGGCCTTCTCGACCGCTGCGGCGCCTCCGAGAACGATCAGGTCGGCCAGCGAGACCCTCTTCCGGTCGGACCGCGCGGAGTTGAACGTCGTCTGGATGGCTTCGAGCTTCGCCAGGACCTGGGCCAGCTGAGCGGGCTGGTTGACCTCCCAATCCTTCTGCGGTTGCAGGCGGATCCGCGCGCCGTTCGCACCGCCACGCTTGTCGGAGCCGCGGAAGGTGGCCGCCGACGCCCAGGCCGTGTAGACCAGCTGAGAGATCGATAGGCCCGAGGATAGAATCTGGGCCTTCAGGTCGTCGATGTCTCGGGCATCGATCAGCTCGTGATCGACCGCGGGGACAGGGTCCTGCCAGATCAGTTCCTCGGCCGGGACCTCCGGTCCGAGATAGCGGGCGCGCGGCCCCATGTCACGGTGCGTGAGCTTGAACCAGGCCCGGGCGAAGGCGTTCGCAAACTCGTCCGGGTGCTCGTAGTAGCGCCGCGAGATCTTCTCGTAGATCGGATCGAAGCGGAGCGCGAGATCCGTCACGAGCATCGAGGGGGCGTGGCGCTGGGACGGGTCGAAGGCGTCCGGGACCGTCGCGACGTTGCCCTTCGCACGGAACTGGTAGGCGCCGGCCGGGCTCTTGGTCAGCTCCCATTCGTAGCCAAACAGGTTCTCGAAGAAGTTGTTGCTCCACTGGGTCGGCGTCGTGGTCCAGGTGACCTCCGGGCCGCCTCCGATCGCGTCCTTGCCTTTGCCCGTGCCGAACGAGCTCTTCCAGCCGATGCCCATTTGCTCGATCGGGGCCGCCTCGGGTTCGGGGCCGACCAATCTCGGATCGCCCGCGCCGTGGGTTTTCCCGAACGAGTGCCCTCCGGCGATGAGCGCCACCGTCTCCTCGTCGTTCATGGCCATGCGCTTGAACGTCTCGCGGATGTCCCGGGCGGCGGCGAGCGGATCCGGCTTGCCGTTCGGGCCCTCCGGGTTCACGTAGATGAGGCCCATCTGCACCGCCGCGAGAGGGTTCTCCAGGTCCCGATCGCCGGTGTAGCGCTTGTCGCCCAGCCAGGTCTCCTCCTTGCCCCAATAGACGGACTCGTCCGGTTCGTAGACGTCGGGGCGTCCTCCGCCGAAGCCGAAGGTCGTGAAGCCCATCGTCTCGAGCGCGACGTTGCCCGACAGAACGATCAGGTCCGCCCAGGAGATCTTGCGTCCGTACTTCTGTTTCACCGGCCAAAGGAGCCGGCGGGCCCGATCGAGGAGGATGTTGTCCGGCCAAGAGTTGAGCGGCGCGAAGCGCTGCTGGCCGGTGCCGGCGCCGCCGCGGCCGTCCCCGACGCGGTAGGTGCCGGCCGCGTGCCACGCCATCCGGAGGAAGAGCCCTCCGTAGTTGCCGAAATCCGCCGGCCACCAGTCCTGGCTGTCCGTCAACCGAGCCCGGATATCGGCCTTCAGCGCCCGAAAGTCGAGTTGCTCGAACTCTTCCGCGTAGCGGAAGTCCGGTCCCATCGGATCGGACAGGGGCGAGTTCTGGCGGAGGATGCGGAGGTTCAGCTTCTTCGGCCACCAATCGCTGTTCGACCGCATCCCGAAGTTCGTCGCTCCGTGCGCCACCGGGCACTGGCCCGCGTTCTCCTCGCCGTCTGCGCCCATCGTACCCTCGCTTCCAGTGGGCCCAACGGCACGGCCCCTCTATGTCGTTGCGGTAGGGACCTCTCGGACCGGGCCCCCCTCAGATCGGCCGGAATCCCCGGCCGACGCGCAGGAAGGCCGATCGCACTCCGACCCGGAACTGACCCCACGGGGTGAGCGAGAGGCCTTCGGCCTGGGTCGCGCGGCGGCGAAGATGCTCGAGGAGGTCGTCCAGGGTCGAGAGCGGCTCCGGGACCAGCGTGTAGGCACGCCCGATCTCGTGCGGGACGTGAGCGTCGCTGCCGCCGGTCGTCCCGAGGTGCCGCTGCGCCGCGACCAGCTCGGCCCGGTCGTTGGCGATCTCCGAGTTGTGTCCGTTGCGAGTTTCCAGGGCATCGATCCGCGTCTCCCGTGCGACCCGTTCCCCCACGCCGTGGTTCCGACGGAACGGATGCGCCACCACTGCCACGCCTCCGTGAGCCTCGACCCAATCGACGGTCTCGGCCACGAGACGCCCCCGAGGCGGCGTCTCGGAGAGCCCGTACGCGAGCAGGTGGCCCTCGTGAGCCGAGATCTCGACGCCCGGGACGAAGAGGTAGCGCGGATACTTCTTCTGGAGTTCGGCCAGTTTGCCCAGACCTTGGAGCGTGTTGTGGTCGGTCAACGCGAACCCCCGGAGCCCCGCTTCCATCACCCGCATGACGATCGCCTCGACCGTCATCCGGGAGTCGGGGGAATAGCGAGAGTGCACGTGCAGATCGAGCCGGGCCTCGTCGGTCATCGGACCACGGCGCCGGCGGCGACCGGCTCGGAAGGGCGGATCGGTCCCGCTAGGCCGAAGGTAAGTATCGACCCGGCCGCCGCGTCGGGAGCGACCAGGCGCACCACGACCAGCGAGCCGGGAGGAGCGCTGCCCGTGGCCGCGATCGACCGGTCCTTCAGTCGGACGCGGGAGCCCCCTTTATCGGCCGGACCTTCGACCTGGCCGATGACCAAGGGAGCTCGCCCCAGGTCGTCGATCGAGATCTGGGGAGCGGGTTCCGGGGTTCCGTCGATGGAAGCGCCCGCAGGAAGCCCGTCCGGGGGCGACAGCAGCACCGGACGACCGTCGATCTCGCTCGCGAGAAGCATCCCCTGGCTGGTCTTCCGGCGGATCGTACGGTGGGCGAGGTTCGCGAGGACCACGATCCGCCGACCGATCAGCTGTTCGGGAGCGTAGGCGCCCCGGATCCCCGCGACGATGGTGCGCGGGTGGGGTTCGCCGAGGTCCACGGTCAGGACGAGGAGGCGGTCGGCCTCGGGATGGGGTTCCGCCACTCGCACGATACCCACGCGGATCGCGAGCGGCGGCGGGGCGCGGGTCGGACCGGGAGTAGGTGCAGCAGCGGACCCCGGAGCGGCGGAGGCGCGAGGGAACAGGGGTTCGACCTTCCCGAGGGTCTGCCCGGGGGTCGGGGGCTGCAACGCTTGCTCCCAGCGGCCGTCCGCCAGCGGTCCGTCGGACCCGATCATCGTCAGGATGCGCTCGGACGTCGTCGGGAGGGTCGGCGCGAGCCAGGTGGCGATCGCCTTCAGGCGCCAGATCGTCTCGTAGAGGACCCTGGCCTGTTCGGCCGGGTCGAGGCTCCACGGCTTCGCCTCGTGGAACGCTCGGTTGGCCTCCCGCACCTCCTCGAGCACGAGGTCCAGCGCCTCCTTCAGGTGGACCGCCTCGTACTCCTCCTCGATGCGGGTGTGCGCTCCCACGAGGTGGGAGCCGACCCCATCCGCCTCCGTGGAGCTCCAGCTCGGTGGCGGCGGCGGGATCCGGTTCCCGTGCTTGTCGCGGGCGAGGACGAGCGTGCGCTGGACGAGGTTGCCGAGCTGGTTCGAGAGGATCTCGTCGCGCAGGCGCTCGAACTCGTCCGCGTCAAAGTCCGTGTCATGGTTCTGCGGCGCAAGGAGCGCGGCGTAGAACCGCACCACGTCGACCGGATAGCGATCGAGGAGCGAGGGGACGAAGACGTCGAACTCCTTCATCCGCGACTTCGATACCTTCTGTCCGCCCAGGTTCATCCACTCGTTCGCCGGAACGTCGTACGGTACCTGGAGACCTTGCGCGCCGAGGAGCATCGCGGGCCATTCGATCGTGTGGTGGAACCGATTGTCCTTCCCGACGAAGTAGTACTGGCGGACGGGCTCGGATGCGTCCCAGTACCGATGCCACGCGTCCGGCCGACCGGTGCGGATCGCCCACTCCCGCGCCGCCGAGAGGTAACCGATCAGGGCCTCGAACCAGACGTAGAAGACCTTGCCGTCGTAGCCGTCCAGCGGGATCGGAACCCCCCAGTCGAGGTCCCGGGTAATCGGGGTGGGATGCAATCCCTCCGAAAGAAAGTTCTCGGCGACCCGTCGAGTTCCGGCCCGCCAGTGGGGACGGGCGTCGACGAACTCGGCCACCGCGCTCTCGAGCTTGTCGAGCTCGAGGTAGAAGTGCTCGGACGGTCGGAACTCCGCCGGGGTCCCGCAGAGCGCGCACCGGGGGGAGCCGAGCTGCCGGATGTTGATCGGCCGTCCGCAGTGGTCGCACTCGTCCCCTCGGGCGTCCGGGAATCCGCAGTGCGGACAGGTCCCCAGCGCGTAGCGGTCGGGCAGGAAACGTCGATGCTGAGGGCAGTACGGTCCCTCCTCGGTTCGGCGCCGAATGTACCCGTTCTCGAGGAGGGTCAGGAACATCTCGTCGACCGTACGCTCGTGGTTCACGGTGTGGGTGTCGGTGTAGAGGTCGAAGGAGATCCCGGCTCGAGAGAACGTCGCCTGGTGGACCGCGTGATAGCGGCGCGCGATCGCTTCGGGAGTCGTACTCTCCTCCTCGGCCCGCACGAGCAGGGGAGTGCCGTGCATGTCGGACCCCGAGACCATCAGGACCTCGTTGCCCTTCAGACGGTGGTACCGGGCGAAAATATCGGCGGGCAGGTACGTGCTCGCGAACTGGCCGATATGGATCGGCCCATTGGCGTACGGCCACGAGGCCGCCACGAAGATCCGCGGCATCCGCCCTCCGGCCGAGGCGAGACCTGCCACGGCAAAAAGTTGCCCACCGAGCGCGTCGTGCCCTTTATGGAGGAGGCCGGGTTCCGCGCGTCGTGGCGGAACCGGAAGGCCCGCTCGCGCGTCCGAGGGTCGATGCGGCGGATCGCGAACTCGGCGTTCGGCACCCGGTGCTGAGCCATGGCTTTGTGGCGCTCATCGACTACATGGGCAACGACGACGCGATCGTGCAAGCCGCGCGGGTCTCCTACGGCCGAGGGACCAAAACGGCCCGCGATGACCGGGGACTGATCCGCTACCTGATGCGTCACCAGCACACGACCCCGTTCGAGATGGTCGAGTACAAGTTCCTCGTTCGGCTTCCGATCTTCGTCGCACGGCAGTGGGTCCGCCACCGCACCGCTTCGCTCAACGAGGTCAGCGCCCGCTACTCCGTCCTCGAGGACGAGTACGAGATTCCGCCCCCTGAAGAGGTGCGCCACCAATCCACCCGGAACCGTCAGGGCCGCGGCGATCCCCTGCCCTCGGATGTCGTGAACGCCTTCCGGACCGACCTCGAGCGGGTCTCCCGGGACGCCTACGCCTCCTACCAACGGGCCCTCGAGGCCGGGGTCGCCCGGGAGACCGCGCGCCTGCTCCTGCCGGTCGCCTACTACACCCAGTGGTACTGGAAGATCGATCTCCACAACCTGTTCCACTTCCTCTTGCTCCGCCTCGACCCCCACGCCCAAGAGGAGATCCGCCTCTTCGCCGCGGAGGTCGACCGGCTCGCCCGGCTCGTGTGCCCGATCGCCTTCGAGGCGTTCGAGGAGTTCCAGCTGCGCGCCCTGACCCTCACCCAGCGCGAGCAGGTGGCGGTCCGGGCGTTGCTCGAAGGACGGACCCCGAAGGAGGCGTGCGCCCAGGCGGGTCTCGACCTCACCCGCCCGGATGGACAGCCTCTGAAGACCGGAGAAGGCCCCGAGTTCCTCGAGAAGCTCGAGCGCCTTCGCCCGGCACGCTGACAGACCGCGACGCTCCCCCGAGTGGCCCCGAGCGCGTCAGAATCGGGGTTCGTCTCCCGCATCGAGCGTGAAGCCGGGACGCGGGAGGAAATTGGCCTGGCGCGGCGGGAACCGGCGCGGGTCGACCGGCGCGAGCCGGTGCGACGCGCGGCCGCCGGGCCCTTCGATGAGCAGGTCGACCAGGCGACGGGCCGCCCCGCCGGCCCGCATCACGCCGAAGCCGTTGAACCCGACGATCGCGTACACCCCCCGATCGGGGTCGACCGCGCCCACGTGGGGACGTCGGTCCGGGGTCGACGTGCACACTCCCGCCCACGCGCGCACGAGCTCCGAAGCTTCCCACCCCGGCAGCCGGAGGCGAATGCTCTCGGCGAGATGGGAAAGGAAGCGCGGGTCGCCGGCGGTGACGAAACGATCGGGGTCGGCCTCGACGCGCTCGGTCCCGTCGCCGGCGAGGACCCGGCCCGGTCCTTCGGGGCGGAAGTAGACGTCGGTATCGAGGTCGTGACCGCTGGGGAAGACTTCCGGGGGAGCGAGCGGAGGGCGGAGCGTCGCCGCCTGCACACGGTAGGGCGCGAGAGGGAGGCTCTGTCCGAGGGACCGCAACAGGGGCTTCGACCACGCGCCCGCGGCCACGATCGTCGTCCGCGCCCGGACCCTACGAGCACCCGCGGTGAACGAGACTCCGGCGCTCTCGGCCCGGAGCGTGCCCGGGCCGTCCCCGAACCATACCTCCGCGCCGCGGGCTCGTGCTTCGGCAAGGTAGGCGTCGGTCGTGGCGCTGGGCGTCACGACGGCGTCGACGGTTCCGCGCAGTCCGGCACGCACGTCCTCGAAGCGCCCCCACGGGAACGCCGACGCGAGCTCCGTCGGCCCGATACGATCCACCGAGACTCCCCAGCCGCGCAGCCGGCGGTACGCGACGTCGATCGCATCGGCCGCGACGGGGTTCGTCGTCCAGCGAAGGAAGCCATTGCGGGCGAAGTTGATCTCCGGGTGGGTGCGCGAGAGGTCGGCGTATTCTTCTGCGGTCGCCCGAGCGACCTCTACGTCCCACTCGTTCCACAGCTGATCGGTCACGATCCCCGCCGCCCGCCCGCTTGCGCCGGCGTTGGGGATCCGGGCTTCGTACAGGAGCACGGATCGTTCTCCCCGTCGCCCGAGATGGTAGGCGGTCGCCGCCCCTGCGAGGCCGCCCCCGAGCACGAGATAATCGAACCGCTCGGAAGAGTTCACGCCGGGCGGAAGGTCGACCGGTTAATAGCCCGGCTTCGCGCGCTCATACGCCGCCCGCAATGACTGGGTGTCGACGTGCGTGTAGATCTGCGTCGTCGCGACGGACGCATGCCCGAGGAGCTTCTGGATGTAGCGGATGTCGCAGCCGCGCGCGAGCAACGCGGTCGCCAGGGAGTGACGGAGCATGTGGGGGGTCACGCGGCGCTCGATACCGGCCGTGCGCGCGGCCGAGCGTACGACCCGTTCGACCGTCACCGGTCCCACGGGGAAGAGGCGCGAGCTGGGGGGTCTCGCGGTCGCACGGCCCATGGCATCCGTACCGTTCTCGGCCCGGGTCGCGCGATCCGCGAGATAGCGGTCGATTGCCGCCCGGGCGCGCTCGTCCAGAACGACCTCTCGATCCTTGTCGCCCTTCCCGGATCGGACGTGGAGCACGTTCCGGTCGAGGTCGAGGTCGTCCAGCTCGGCGTGGCACAGTTCGCCGACGCGCAGACCGCTGTAGCCCAGCACGTGGATCATGGCGCTGTCCCGCGGGGAGGGAGCGACCGCCTCGAACAGGCGATGCATCTCTTCCTCGTTGAGGTAGCGGGGGAGGCGCTCGGGTCGACGCGGCGGTTCGAGCTGGTCCGCGATCCCGAGCCCGAAGCTCCGGAACATGCAGGTGAGTCCGCGGATCGTGGTGTAGAGCGAGTTCTTCGAGTAGCGACGCTGGATCGCAAGGTGCTCGCGGAAGGCGTCGAGATCTCGGGCGCCGACCTCTTCGATCGGCTTCCGGACGAACGCGAAGAACATCCGGGCGATGTGGGTGTACTGCTTCACCGTGCAGGGACTGCGCTCCTGGGAGCGTAGGTATCGCTCGAACCGCCGGACCGTTTCTTCCGGATCGAACCGACCGACATCCGTCGGAGGAGCGGGCGCGGCCCCGGGGGGATTCGTCCTCGGGGAACGTCGGACCACAGGTTCCGCACGAGCCCGGAACGCCGCGGTCGCCATCGCCAGCGGTCCGGCCGACTTTGGCCTAATAACCGTATGCGCGCAGAGGAAGCGACGCGACGCGGGATCGCGCTCTCACCCGTCGGCCACCGACGCTTTGGAGGGCCGTCGTCGCGCGAGGCGGAGCCGCGCGGTTCCCCACCACCGGTCGATCCGGGAGCGGAAGAGCGCGTAGGCCCAGACGGGCCACGCGTAGTAGTTCCAGTGGTCCCAGAGGTCGGCGACCCCTCGAACGCCGCTGCTCACCCCGGCGCAGCCGGGGCCCCATCCGAGGGTGAGCGCCTGGCAGTAGATGCCGCTCCCTTCTCCGGGCCAAAGGAGGAAGGGCAGAACCCAAACCGCGGAGATCACGAGGACGAGGGTCGCACCTACCCACCGGCGTTGGATAAGGTAGAAGGCGAACCAGAAGACGTTCGCGAACTGTTTCATCCCGTACGTGAGGTACTCGACGACCTTCGCCTTCGGACCGCTCCATCCCCGCAGGCTGAGGGTCATCAGGAACAGTACCGGAAGGTCGTTGAACCCGTTCGCAGCGAGGAGCGCGATGACGGGGCTGGCGAGGGTGAGCGAGGCGAACTCGTCCTTCCGGACCAGGTAGACCAGGCCGAGCCAGGCCGCCACACAGAGGAGCTCGTAACCGAGGATCCCGGTGCCGGGAATCTGGAGGAACGAGATCAGCGGCAGATAGGTGTCGTAGCTCGTCGAGATCACCCGGTAGCTGATGAACGGCCCGTAGTGGACGGTGTAGGGCACGGTCAGAAGGTGCCAGTAGGGGTTCACGAGCGAGACCATCATGTTCCCGTAGAGCGGGGTCGTGTACCCTTCGTCGGTGGCGCCGTTCCCGATCCCCGTGAAGATGCTCACCGCGGCGAGGACGACGCCGATGACCACCATCTCCCGCAGGAAGGCCTGGGGATCGCGACGGGAGCGGCGTACGGTGAAGTAGGTCGAGACCGCGAGCAGGGTCGCGATGTCCCATGCGATCGTCGAGTAGGGGGAGATCCCCCGGACCGCGTAGATGGCCACGTTGACGGCGGCCGCCCCGCCGAAGGTGGTCCCGAGGACGATCTCGGGAAGGTAGTGCTCGGTCCACCGCATGTACGCCCGCGCAGGCGGGTCACTCCACGTAAGGGTAGCGGCGCCACGGCGGCATAAATATCGGCGCCGGCTGGACGGGAACGTGGAGTGCGCACTCTGCTTTGAGACCGCCGTGGTCGACCAACCGTACGCAGGCGTCCACCTCTGCGAGACACACTTCCGAAGGTCCGTCCACGAAAGGGTGCGACGGGAGCTGCACCGGCAAATCCCGCGCTTTCCCGGCGGGACGATCGCGATCGCCCTTTCGGGCGGGAAGGACTCTTCGGTCGCGCTCGTAGAGACCCAGCGCTACTTCGGACGGCGGCCGAACGTGAAGCTCGTGGCGATCAGCGTCGACGAGGGGATCGCCGGTTACCGGACGCCCACGCTCCGGGCGGCCGAGCGCCTGACGACCCAGCTCGGGGTCGAGCATCGCATCGCGCGGGCCCAGGACGAGCTGGGAACGACCACCGACCGGGCCGCGGCCTCCCTGCCGACCACGATCCCGTGTTCGTTCTGTGGGGTCTGGCGTCGGCGCATGCTGAACGACCTCGCCCAACGGGTCAACGCGCGGGCGCTCGTCCTCGGCTTCAACCTTGATGACCTGGCCCAGACGATCCTCATGAACCTCGCTCGGGGGGACCTCAGCCGCCTCTCCCGGATGGCGCCGCACCGCCACCGCCAGCCCGGCCTCGTGCCCCGGATCGCCCCCCTCGCCGACATCCCCGAGCGGGAGGTCTACCTCTATGCCCTCCTGAGCGGGCTTCCGTTCGACCATGGGGAGTGCCCGCACGCCGCCCGCGCGGCCCGAAACGTCTATCGCGAGGTCGTCTGGCGCCTCGAGGAAGAAGTGCCCGGGACCCGCCACGCGCTGCGTCGCACCCACCGCGAGCTCGTCGACGGGGGCCTCCTGGAGCGGGTCGGCGCGCCGGGCCGGTGCATCTCGTGCGGCGCACCGTCCGCCGGAGTTCGCTGTCGGGCGTGCGAATACCTCGAGCAGGCCCGATCGGCCACCGCTCCCGCGAGCAGCGAGGCCGCGTGAGCGCTTCGTCGGATCCCCGACAGTCGGTCGGGGAGCGCGTGTTCGTCGTCGGCGCGGGAATCATGGGGAGCGGGATCGCGGCCCAAGCGGCCCTCGCCGGGTATTTCGTGACCCTCGAGGATGTCTCGGGCGAGCTCGCCGAGCGCGGGAGGGCGAACGCCCTGCGGGCGTTGGACCATCAGGTCCGCAAAGGGCTCCTCGATTCGGTGAGCCGCGAGGAGGCGGCCGGCCGGATCGACGTGGCGATCGGCCTGCGGCGAGCGTCGATCGCGACGATCGTGGTCGAGGCGGCGCCGGAGAACCTCGAGATCAAGCAGCAGCTCTTCCGGGAGATCGAGGACTCGGCCGCGGCGGACGCCGTGCTCGCGACGAACACCTCATCCCTCCCTATCACCTCGATCGCGCAGGTCCTGAAGGACCCGACGCGGCTCGTGGGGATCCACTTCTTCAACCCGGTACTGCAGATGGACCTGGTCGAGCTCATTCCCGGGATCCGGACGCGATCCGAGTTCGTCGAGCGCGCGGAACGCTTCGCGAAGAAGCTCGGCAAGACCGTCGTCCACTCGAAGGACTCGCCCGGGTTCGTTACGACCCGCGCGCTCGCGGTCCTGATCAACGAGGCCGCTTGGATGCTCCAGGAGGGCGTGGCGACCCGCGAGGACATCGACGCCGCCTACCGTCTCGGGTTCCGCCACCCGATGGGCCCGTTCGAGCTCGCGGACCTGGTGGGGATCGACACGGCCGTCGCGATCCTCGACGTGCTCTGGGACGGCTTCCGTGACCCGAAGTACCGGGTCTGCCCTCTCTTGCGCCAGATGGTGGCGGCCGGCCGTTTGGGTAGGAAGTCCGGTGAAGGGTTCTACCCCT
This sequence comes from Thermoplasmata archaeon, assembly GCA_021826685.1. Taxonomy (GTDB): domain Archaea; phylum Thermoplasmatota; class Thermoplasmata; order Lutacidiplasmatales; family UBA184; genus Lutacidiplasma. The sequence continues at coordinate 20,758 of JAKAYT010000014.1, read as the reverse complement.
ACCCGGCCCGCGGGAGCGGTCCATGACCGATCTCGCGACCGAGCTCCTCGACTTCCTCGCGATCTTCGTGATCGCCCTCGTGCCGGCGGTCCTCTACCTCGTTTGGATCCGCGGGATCGAGCGGTACCGGACGATCGGTTGGGGGCCGATCGTCTCGGCCTTCGCCTACGGCGCCGTCATCGCGACCCTGGTCGCCGCGGCGATCGAGGCCCTCCTCGTCGCCGGCGGGACGAGCCTCTCCCAGGCGATTCCCGGCCCCGCGTTCTCCTTCCTCAACGGGAACTCGACCGCGGGGACGTTCTTCCTGATCCTCGTGATCGCGCCGTTCGTCGAAGAGGGGCTCAAGGCCCTCGGCGTCGTCGGGCAGCGCGCTCGCATCCAGATCCTCGCCGACGGGCCGGTCTTCGGGGCCTCGGTCGGACTCGGTTTCGGATTCTTCGAGACGGCGCTCTATGCCATCGTCGGGTTTGCGGTGGGAGGACTGCCGGCCGCGATCGCGGTCATTCTCGTTCGGAGCGTGTCGAGCGTACTGCTGCACGCGAGCTCGACCGCCATGTTCGGCTACGGCTACGCTCAGTCCCGCGTCCGGGGGGTCCCGGGGGCCTCGGGTCGGTACTACTTCGTCGCCGTGGGAATGCATGCGACCTACAACGCCCTCGCCTCGCTCGGCGTGATCTTGCTCGCGTTCGGGGTCTCCAACACGATCGGCGCGCTGGCCGGGGACGTGGCGCTCGTCGCGGCGATCGCCTTCGCCGTCCTCGCCTTCCAGCACATCGCCCGGCTCATCCGGGAAACCGACTTCCCGGTGCTGGCCGGGGCCCGGCAGTTCCAGCCCGGGACGGTCCGACCCCGCCCGCCGGCGTAGGCCGCGCGCTCGGCCCCGGCCCCTATAGGTCGCGCACCGCGGCGGCGCCCCGCAGCGTCCAGACCTGGGCGAGCGCCGGCACGAGACCTTTCTCCCGGAGAACGCGACGCACGCGCCGGGCGCGTCCGGCGTCGGCGACGAGGAACAGCGCGAACGCGCCATTCTTGCGCGCTTTGGCGAGCCCTCGCTCGATCCGCTCGCGGCGCAGCGCCCCGCTCACCTCGGCTTCGACCTGCACGTCCCGGCCGCCGAAGAACCTCCACGCCCACGTTCGCTCGGCCTCGGCGAGCGCCGCCGCCCGCTCGACGGGCGCGGTGCCGACCCGGTCGGCCGGGACGAGCGTGACGCGGCCGTCCGGCAGCGTCGTGTCGAATCGTCCCTGCCGCACGATCTCGAGGAGACATCCTCGGCGCGCGAGCAGACGTCGCGCGAGCCGAAGGAGGGCTCGGTGCTCCGAGGTCTCTCGGGTTGCGCCGGTCGACCGGCCTTGACCGAGCTCGGCGGCCCCCCGCGCGCTCAGCCGCCATCGGCCGTCGCCCGCGGGCTCGACCCATCGGGCGCGCAGCAGGGAGGTCCACGCCACCGCGAGTACGGAGATGTCCGGTCCCAGGGGCCCGTTCGACCTTGCTTGCGCGATCAACTCGGACGGGGTGAACCCGTCCGGTCGCTCCTCCTCGAGGACGGAGCCCGCCAGGAGGAGCGATTCGATCCGTTGATCGGCCCGGGTCCCACCGGCGGATCCGTCCTCCGGGACGTCGCGCTCGCTCGGGCCCGGAAGGCAAATCTCGACGCAGCGCTTCCAGACGTCCGCGTCGGGCGCGGGCGGCGTCGGGACGAGGACCGGTTCGAACTGGTCGCCGAATCGCCACGCCGCCCCGGTCGGGAGGGTGGCCAAGGCGTCGGCGGAGGCCTCCGAATCCCGGCCCAGCCAGCGTGCGGTCGGCCGCGCGCTCGCGCGCGGGATCCGAAAGCACAGCAGGGTCCCCACGGATCCCGCCACCGCCGCCTCGGCTTCCTTTGCGAGGCGCTCGGGATACTGCGTCGCGACCACCGCACGGACCCCGAACTTCCGGCCCTCCGTGAGCACCTCCGTGAGAAGGCGAGGAGAGAGGGCGTGGCCCTCGTCCAGGAGGAAGACGACCGGCCGCGGAGGGGAGGGCTCCCGTGCAATCTCGAGGTACAATCGACCGAGCAGGAGGCTCGCGGCGAGGCTGGAGGCCTCGGGGCCGATCTCGGAGAACGGAAGGCGGAGAAGGAGCGAACGGCCGTCCGAGCGCACCCCCTCCCACGACCAGGCCGGGACCTCGGGCGCGAGGAGCTCCCGCAGCGCCGGCACGAGCACGATCTTGGAGAGGCGGGCCCCCGCCGCCCAGAGGATCTCGGGCTGCCGGCGCGCGACCGGCTCTATCTCCTCGAGGAAGTGAGCGAGCTCGGGTCGGCGGGTGTTCCAGCGCGCGACCTCCCGACGCTCGGGACGGGCGAGGAGTTCGGCCAGGTCGACCAGCGACCCGCCCTCCTCCTGGGCAATGCGCACGAACGAATCGAAGATCCGCTCGAGGCGGAACCCCCAGTAGATTTCCTCCCCGTCCGGGCTCAGGCGTTTGAGCGAGGCGACCACGTGGGCGGCGAGGCGATCGTCGATCTGCCCGCGGACCGACCCTAGGACGTCCAGCCCCGGGACGGGGCGCACGGTCGCGTCGATCGCGAGGATCCGGTCCCGAAGCGCGGCCGGAGTGCGGGCGACGATCCCCGGCGCGAGGTCTCCGTGAAGATCTAGGGTGACAACGGTGGTCCCCCGCCGGATCGCTTCGGCCCCGATCTCGATGAGGCAGGAGGTCTTTCCGGAACCCGTCGCCCCAAAGACCGCGAGATGCGCCGGGAGGTCCACGAGCGAGGCGGGCGGTTGCGGGGATCGAGGACCGTCGATCGTTCGAGCGGCCAGCGGCACGGGCAGCTCGAACCACGCGTCGCGGGGCAGGCTGCGCGCGCGCAGTGCACGCCAGTCGCGGAGCCCGCGGGCGGGTCGGCACCGCTCGGCCCGGCACGCACGTCGCGAGCGCACCGCCCAATCGTCGACGACGAGGGCGGTCGCCTGCTCCCGGCGCCGCTCTCCTCCAGGACCCGGCTCGTCCGATAGGATGTAGCGTCGGGCAGCCGCGACCGATCCGGTTCCGCTCGGGAGCCAGAACGTCTGAAGCCGTACCTGGAGATCCGGTCCGGCGGGAGCTGCGAAGGCCGGGATCGCCGAGTCGGTGAGATCCGCTCGGGATGCTGGGAGGGTGTGCAGCGCCCGCACCAGCACCCCGTGCTCGCTCCCGGGCCCATCGCCCGCCTCGGTTCCTTCCGTGAACGAGGAAGGGCCCGCGCGAGAACCGGGAGGCCGGAGCGTCCCCGCGGCGATCGGGATGGCGCGGGCGGTTACCCGTATGTCCGTTTCCCCGACACGCTGTTCGAAAACGAGGCCGGCGCCGGGAGCGGCCCCCGCCACCGCCCGGGCCAACTGCTCGGCCACGACCGGGCGTCCCTCGGCGGGAATGATTCCCCGGACCACACCGCCCACGCTCGCGTCCAAGAGCCCACCGCCCGGTGGGGCTCCCTCGAGGGTCTTGGCCCCTGCTCTCGACGCGGAAGGTGCCCGGCGCCCTCAACCGGTCCGCGACGCGGGCGGTCGGTCCTCGCGACGCCAGTCGCGATCGCCTATCGAGGCGTAGACCGCGGAGGCCGGCTCGCCGGACGCGGGGCGACGCTCGGCCTCCTTCGCAAGCTCCCGAATCCGCCCCTTCTGCAGGATCCAATAGTGGATCCGCCAGCTACGTCCTTGGGAGACGGTGGCGTCCTCTTCCTGGCTGGTGAGCAAGCCCTCGTCCTCCAACCAGTAGAACCGGTCCCGGTCCTCGCCCTGGAGCGTGTTGTCGAGCACGGTATCGTCCGGTCCGAAGTACCCGAGGACCATCCGCGCGGTCGGGGCCGCCTCGGAGGCCGGGATGCGGCCGTGGACCACGAGGGTACGCTCGATCGCATGCGTCAGCTCCGGCTCGGTGACGGAACGGGTGCTGTCGCCGGAGGTCTCGGGTTCGGGCACGGAACTGGGGAAGGCCACTCCTCGGGAGCGTAAAGCGATGAGTCGCGCGGCCCTCGACAACGTTTTCCGCTCCGCCGGGCCGACGGGATCCGGCGATGGGCGACGCACCTTTGGTCCCGTTCGATCTCACGGCCGAGGCGCTTTCGATCGCCGAGCGCGCGCGCGGCGAGACGTTGTGCCCCGAGTGCTTCGGCCGACTCTTCGGGCGGCTGGGGCGGGGGCTCACCAACCCCCAGCGCGCCGAGCGGCTGCGCGAGCGAGTTCCGGCTCTCTCCTTCCGTGTCGGTTCGGAGTGTTCCTTGTGCCACGGCGCCTTCGACCGGATCCCGGTGTGGGTCGAACGCGTCGTCCGCGCCGGCGAGGGAATCGAGTACCACCGGTTCACGTGCGGCTCCCGATGGGAACCGGAGGACCTCGCCCGGGAGGAGGAGCTCGCGCGCACGATCGGGACTCCATGGGCGGAGAGCATCCGTGCTGCTTTCAACCGCGAGCTCGGTAAGAAGGTCGAGGCCGCGACCGGCGCTGCGGGAGGCAGCGAACGCCCCGATGTCGTGTTCCTCGCGGATCTGCCGGTCGGGCAGGTCCAGGTCACGATCCAACCCCTCTACGTCTACGGTCGCTACCGCAAGCTCGACCGTACCCTCCCCCAGACCCGCTGGCCGTGCCGCGCGTGCCGCGGACGGGGCTGCGAGAAGTGCGGGGGGACGGGGAAGACGTACTCCGAGAGCGTTGAGGAGATCGTAGCGGCCCCCGTGCTCCGCGCGACGGCGGGCGAAGGTACACGGTTCCACGGCATGGGACGGGAGGATATCGATGCGCGGATGCTCGGCAAAGGACGGCCGTTCGTCCTCGAGATCCGACGGCCCCACCACCGATCGATCGATCCGGTGGCGATCGCCGCCCAGATCCCTACCCTCTCGGGAGGGCGGGTCGAGGTCGACGGGCTGCGGTTTGCCGAGCCGGTCGAGGTCGTCCGGGTGAAGGAAGCCGCGCCGGAGAAGAGCTACCGCGTGGTCGTCCTCGGCGAGCTCCCCGAAGCAAAGGTTAAGGAGGCCCTATCGCTCGCACTCGCTCGAACCATCGCCCAGCGCACCCCGACTCGGGTCGCTCACCGGCGTTCCGACCGCGTTCGGCCGCGGCGGATCGTCGCGGCCGATCTCGCGTCGTGGGCGCCGGGAAGGTTCACCATCGAACTAAGGACCGAGGCCGGAACATACGTCAAAGAGTGGGTGGAAGGGGATGGAGGGCGCACCGAGCCGAGTCTTTCCGGGATCGCGGGGATCCCGCTGAAGGTCGAGAGCCTAGACGTTCTCGAGGTCCACGATACATACGGGGTTTAGTCGGGAGGTTCCATCCGATGGTCAAGAGCTCCAAAGGGTTCCGCTCGCGCAGCCGCGGAACGTTCACCAAGGAGGCCCGCGAGCGTGGGTTGCCTCCGCTCACTCGCTTCCTGCGACAGTTCGAGATCGGGCAGAAGGTCATCGTTCGGATCGAGCCGTCAGATCCGCACGGCGTTCCGCACCCGCGCTACCAGGGCCGGGTCTGTACGGTCGTGGCCCGCGTGGGCCGTGCCTATCGCGTGGAGTTCCTCGATGGCGGCAAGCGCAAGCAGCTGGTCGCCAATGCCATCCATCTGCTCCCGTCCGGTGGGGCGAAGGGGGCGGCGTAGGGATGCCCGATCCGGTCCCGCTCACGACGGTCAAGCAGATGCTCACCGAGGAGGCCGCCCGCCGGCCCCTCCCCCGCGAGGCGCTGCTCGCCCAGCAGCACGCCGAAGCGTTCGCGCACCTCACTATGGAGGACACGCAGAAGATGCTCGGGGAGCTCGCCACGCTTGGGTTCGTGAGCGTGCCCGCGGCGATCAAGATCGCCGACCTCCTCCCTCAGTATCCCGAGGAGGTCCGCCTCCTGTTCGCGAAGGAGCGGCTCGCCTTGGACGAGACCCAGATCACCACCCTCCTCGAACTCGTTGCCCGGTACCGATGATTCGGAGGCGGTCGCCGTGGAAACGTACGCCATCGTACTGGATCACTTGCCAAACGGCCGGTCGACCGACCGCGGTTTTCACCGGGAACCCGTGGTGATCGGGCTCGGGATTTCCGAGCTCAAGTTCCTCGAGGCCGTAGTAGCGCCGGGCGCTCGATTCGCCCCGGGCTCCCGGATCGCGCTGGTCCCCATCGATGGAAAGGCCCCGCCGATCGACCACGTGCGTCGCCGCCTGTCCGCCGACGAGCTCACGAGCGCCGCGCGCACCGAGCTCGGGCCGGCCCTCGAGGTCGTCGTCCGCGAGGACGCGCCGCGCTACCTGAAGTTCTTCAACGAGGCCGGGGCGGTTTCGCGGCGTTTTCATTTGCTCGAGCTTCTCCCCGGGGTCGGGAAGAAGACGATGGAGGCAATCGTCGCCGAGCGCCGCGCCCGACCGTTCGCGAGCTTCGCGGACCTCGAGTCGCGGGTCCACCTGAAGTCGCCCGAGAAGCTCATTGTCGCGCGGATCGAACGGGAGCTGACGGGGATTGACGACAAGTACCGGCTCTTCGTCGCGGCGTAGGGGCGCGCCCGACCCCGCCTCTCGGGCGCCGAGCGACCCTCGAGCGATCGAGGAGGTGCTGGAACGCCTCGAACTTCGGCCCTCGCGGCGCTGGGGTCAGTCGTTCCTGGCGGACCCGTTCGTCGCGGATGCGGAGGCCGCGCTCGCGGTCGACGGCCGGACGGGGCCAATCGTGGAGATCGGAGGGGGCCTCGGCGTGCTGACCGAAGCGCTGCTGCGCCGGGGCGCCCGCCCTCTCACGGTCGTCGAGCACGACACCCGTTTGGCCGGGCATCTTCGCGCGACGTTCGGGGACGAAGTGCGCGTCGTCGAGGCGGACGCGCTCACGTACCGATTTCCGGTCGGAGCGACCGTCGTAGGCAACCTCCCCTTCTCGACCGCGACCCCCATGCTGCTCGCGCTCTGGGCGGCGCGCGTTCCCCGGATCGTCGTGATGGTCCAACGTGAGGTCGCCGAACGGATCGCCGCGACCCCCGGTTCCAAGAAGTACGGACGCCTGTCGATCGTCGCCGCGCTCTACGGGACCCCGGAGCTCTTCCAGAGCGTCCCGTCGCGCTCGTTCCGCCCCGTGCCCGAGGTCGAGGGCCGGCTCCTGGTCTTCCGCGCTCGCGAGGGTGACCTACCGGTCCCCTCCGTTCCGCGGTTCGAGGAGCTCGTCCGAGGACTCTTCTCCTCCCGGCGAAAGCAGCTCGGGAACCTCCTCCCGCGGATCGCCGGATCCCACCCCGCGGCAGAGCGGTGGGCGAGCGGGGCCCGCTGGCCTCCGACCTGGTCGACGGCCCGTCCCGAGGACTTGCCGCCGGAAGCGTACTTTGCGCTCGCCCGCGTTGCCCCGTCCGATCCCGTCCGGGGATAGACGAACCCGAGCACCCCGAGCCGGAAGAGACGACCATCGTTCGGTCTCCTTCTTTCCCGACGCCCCCGGGCTCGTCCCTGCCCGCCGCGCCGACGGGCCTCTCCCCGGTCCTTTGACAACTCGATTTTACCCTGCTCGGTTTCGAGAGGGGCCCGGATCCGTCGCCCCCCTCCTACCGGACCTTTCGGCCCGCAGAGCGACGAAATGGCCGTGACATCGCGTCGCCGCCCGACGGCCCTCATCGACCGATAGCTAAAATCCCGCGCGAGCGATTGGAGGAGAGATGGGGCCGGCGTCGGACAAAGCGAGAGTCAGCCGACCGGCGGCCCGCCCCCTCCCCGAGGCCGGTACCCGCGCGGAGGACGGCAACGCATTGAGCCGCGAAGACCTCGCGCGCTACAGCCGTCATGTGCTCCTGCGCGAAGTGGGGATCGAGGGCCAACGCCGGCTGCAACGCGCGAAGGTGCTGATCGTCGGCGCCGGCGGGCTCGGCTCCCCGATAGCGCTCTACCTCGCCGCTGCCGGGGTGGGCGAGATCGGCCTCGTGGATTTCGATCGCGTCGACATCTCGAACCTCCAGCGGCAAATCCTCTACAGCACGGAGGACGTCGGCGAGCGCAAGGTCGAGGCGGCCCGTCGGCGGATTCGTGCGGCGAACCCCCACGTGCGGGTGGCGGTTCACGAGGCGTCCTTGTCGAGGGAAAATGCGATGGAGATCCTTCGCCCGTACGATGTCGTCGTCGACGGCACCGACAATTTCGCGACCCGCTATCTCGTCAGCGACGCCTGTGTACTGCTCGGCAAGCCGAACGTCTACGGCTCGATCTACCGGTTCGAGGGGCAGGCCAGCGTCTTCGACGCGCGTTCCGGACCCTGCTACCGGTGCCTGTATTCGGAACCTCCTCCACCCGGAATGGTCCCTTCGTGCGGGGAGGCGGGTGTCCTGGGCGTTCTGCCGGGACTCATCGGACTCGTCCAGGCGACGGAGACGGTGAAGCTCATCTTGGGCCTCGGAGAGACGTTGGTCGGCCGGCTGATGCTCTACGACGCGCTGGCGATGCGGGTTCGGGAGTTGGAGGTGCGCAAGGACCCGAACTGCGTGATCTGCGGCCCTCACGCCACCCAGCACGAACTGATCGACTACCCGGCCTTCTGCGGCACGGTCGCGTCGGGAAACGAGCCGGCGGGGAGACCCGAGATCACGCCGTCAACGCTCGCGACCGAGTTGCGCGGCCCCGAAGCCCCGATGCTCATCGACGTGCGTGAGCCGGGAGAGTGGGCGATCGCTCGGATCGACGGCGCTCGACTCATCCCCCAGGGGGAGCTCGCCGAGTGCCTAGACGAGCTGACGTCCGCGCGTTCGCTGGTCCTCTATTGCAAGTCCGGTGAACGCAGCCGCGACGCGGCCGATCTGCTCCTCAACCTCGGCTTCCGCAACGTCCGTAGCTTGCGCGGAGGGATCGACGCCTGGACTCGGGAAATCGATCCTTCGCTTCCGAGGTACTGATCCGGGCGGTCGGCGCCCCGTAGGTGACCGGAGCCATAGGGCGCGTCAGGGCGCTAAATCGGGCCCCCGAGCGCGCGTCCTCCAACCATAGTTCGATCCCGACGGCGGATCGGGAGTACGACCCGAACTTTCCCGGCAAGATGCTTTTATATACAAGAGCATTTTGCCAAACACTGGTGTCACCATGCTACAGGGAACGCCTATTCTCATCCTGAAGGAAGGAACCGAACGCGACCGCGGCCGCAATGCGACTCAGAACAACATCGCGGCGGCGCGGGCCGTCGCGGATGCCGTCCGGACCACGCTCGGACCGCGGGGCATGGACAAGATGCTCGTCGATTCGATGGGCGATATCACGATCACGAACGACGGCGTGACGATCCTCAAGGAAGTCGATGTCGAACACCCGGCCGCGAAGATGCTGGTCGAGGTCGCGAAGACCCAGGACCAGCAGTGCGGCGACGGGACGACGACCGCGGTCGTTCTCGCCGGCGAACTGCTCAAGCGCTCGGAGTACCTGCTCGAACAGAACATCCACCCCACCGTGATTACGAAGGGCTTCGACGTCGCGAACACCGAAGCCCAGCGCATCATCGAGAAGGAGATCGGGATACCGGTCAAGACGGACGACGTCGGAATCTTGACGGACTGCGCGCGTACCGCGATGGGCTCGAAGGGCGTCTTCGGCTCGCGCGAACACCTCGCCGAGGTCGCCGTCAAGGCTGTCCAGAAGATTGTCGAGACCCGGGGCGATCGCGTGGTCGCGGACGTCGACCAGATCAAGATCGAGAAGCGACACGGCGGCACGATCGCGGACACCGAGCTGATCGAGGGAATCCTCCTCGACAAGGAGCGCGGGCACCCGAGGATGCCGGCCTCGATCTCCAACGCTAAGATCGCGCTACTGAACTCCGCCCTCGAGATCAAGAAGACCGAGATCGAGAGCAAGATCAACATCAAGAACCCGACCCAGATCCAGAGCTTCCTCGACGAGGAGGACAAGACCTTCCGCCGGATCGTCAGTCAGATCAGGGCCGCCGGCGCGAACGTCGTGGTCAGCCAGAAGGGGATCGACGACGTCGTCCTCCACTACCTCGCGAAGGAAGGGATCTACGCGGTCAAGCAGGTCAAGGAATCCGACCTCCAGAAGCTCTCCCGCGCGACCGGCGGCAAGATCGTGACCGGCATCGCCGAGCTCACGAGCGCCGACCTCGGCAACGCAGCCCTCGTGGACGAACGCAAGGTCGGCGAGGACCGGATGACGTTCGTCACCGGCTGCAAGAACCCGCGCTCGGTATCGATCCTCATCCGTGGCGGCACCGAGCACGTCACGCAGGAGGTCGAGCGCTCGCTCCACGATGCGCTCAAGGTCGTCGCGAGCGTCCTCGAGGACGGGGTCGTCTGCCCCGGCGGTGGGGCGACCGAGATCGATCTCGCGGTCCGGCTTCGAAAGTTCGCCCCGACGGTGGGCGGGCGCGAGCAGCTCGCCGTGGAGGCTTTTGCCCAGGCGCTCGAGGTCGTTCCATGGGCCCTTGCCGAGAACGGCGGCTACGACTCGATTGACACCCTCATCGAGCTCCGCAGCGCCCACGAAGGCGCGAAGGCCAACAAGAACGTCGGCGTGAACCTCGAGAACGGAAAGGCCGCGGACATGTGGAAGCTCCACGTGGTCGAGCCGGCCCGGGTGAAACGCCAGGCACTCTCGAGCGCCGTCGAGGTCGCGAGCATGGTCCTGCGCATCGACGACGTCATTGCGTCGAAGAAGTCCGGCCCGTCGTCCCCCAAGGGCGGCGGCATGGACTGAGCGACCCCTTCGACCTACCGCACGGCGCGGGCGACCGCCCCGCTCGCCGCGAGGGCGAGCAGCGAGGAGTCCGCGCCCTCGGCCCCGATGAGTCCGAGCCCGACCGGCGCGTCGTCGACGCTCCCTAGGGGTATCGCAAGCTCCGGTAGACCGCCCAGCGTCGCGATCGCCTCCAGCGAGATGATCCGTTCACGCGATGCGACCGGATCCGTCGGCGGGTCCTCCCGAAGCCGGGGGGCCGGCCCCGGTGCGGCCGGAACGACGATCGCGGTTCCCGCCGAGATGGCCGCGCGCACGACCGATTGGAACTGCTTTCGGTCGCCGTAGGCTGCCTCGGCGGCGGCCCGTGTCACCATCGAGGCGTCGTGGAATCGCCCGGCGATCACCGAGGCGAACCGCGGTTGCGCCTCCGTGATCCAGGGGCCGTGGACCTGCCAGGCTTCGAAGGCGGAGATGGTCCGGTAGGTCTGATACGCCCGGGCTGGAAGGTCGGGATAGATCCGGATCTCCTCCATCGGGCCGAAGAGCTCGTGGGCCCGGCTCCGTAGCTCCTGGGTCACCCTCGGACCGGCGATCTCGAAGGCGTCGGCGGCCCAGAGGAAGCGATAGGGGGCTACCCCCGTCGGTTCTCCGAGGAGCACCGAACCTACGCGCGCGAGGAGGGACCCGTCGCGCGCGAACCAACCGACCGTGTCAAAGCTCGGCGCGAGGGGGGTCACCCCGCCGAGCGAGATCCGTCCCGTCGTGGGCCGCATCCCGAAGATACCGCAGTAACTGGCCGGAACCCTCGTCGACCCGCCGGTGTCGGTCCCGAGGGCAAAGTCGACCAGCGCCCGAGCGACCGCCGACGCCGATCCGCTCGAGGACCCCCCCGGGGTGCGGTCGGGCGCACGTGGATTGAGGGGCGTGCCGTAGAATTCGTTTTCCCCCTGAACGCCGAAGGCCAGCTCGTCGAGCACGGTCTTCCCTTCGAGTCGCGCGCCGGCTGCGAGCAGCTGTTCGATCACCGGGCTCGACCGAGCGGCGGGCGGGTGGGTCCGCCGCCAGTCCGGGTTGCCGGATGACTTGCGGGCGGCGGCCACATCGAACGTGTCCTTCGCCGCGAACGAGAGGCCGTTCAACGGTCCCGTGCCGGTCGGAGGGCGATGCAGATGGGGCCCGGGTACGAAGGCATCGGTGCGGGGCGGCTCGGTCATTCCTCGGGCCACGCCACCCGGACTTAGAAGGGTTGGCGAGTTCGTGCGACCGCGCATCGAAGACCTCATAACGCGGACCGGTTAGGTCGACCGCATGCGCACGAAACCGGTAGAGGGAGTGCTCCGGCTCGACGTCGTTTCCCTCGACCCGAGGCCGGCCGTCTACCTCGCATACGATGGCCTCGCCGGACTGTCGCTCCGCCCGCTGCTGCGCGACCTTATCGAGGAGTTGCAACGCAAGGGCTCCGCGGACCTCACCGCTTTCCTCGCGGCGATCCGAGAACGTCGCTCGGGCTACCTGCACATCTACTTCTCCGACTACGTCAGCTACGGGATCGGGGGCGGGGACGCGACGGCCGAGTTCTTCTACGGTACGTTCCTCTTGCTGCACGAGCCCGCTCGCCCCGCGGGGGCCGAGGCGGCCGTTCCCGAGCATCTCGCGCTCGTCCGCCCCGGGAGCGTGGAGCGCCTGTCGCTCGAGGGCCTCGCCGGCTGAACGAAGCCTCTTTGTCCCCCGCCCACTCCGGGTGCGCGGGGCCGATGCCGTCGGAGGAGTCCTCTCTCGAGGCCGAGCGACGCTCGAAGATCGAGCGGCTGCGCTCCCGGCGCATCGAACCATACCCCCATTCCTTCCCGGGTCGTGTTCCCACGCGAGAGGTCGCCGCCGCGGCGAGCCGGCTCGCGGTGGGAGAGGAATCGGTCCAAGCCGAGTACCGCGTCGCCGGGCGCCTCAGGAGCGTGCGAACGCACGGAAAGGCCTCGTTCGCCGATCTCGTCGACCAATCCGGGACACTCCAACTCGTCCTGCGAAGCGACGTTCTCGGAGAGGATGCCTATGCGGCCTGGCTGAGCGACCTCGATCCCGGGGATATCATCGGAGCGATCGGGTACGCCGCTCGGACTCGCCGGGGGGAGAACTCCCTCGTCGCGCGGTCGCTCGTCCTGCTCGCCAAAGCGATCTCGCCGCCCCCGGAGAAGTACCACGGTCTCAAGGACGAGGAGCAACGGATCCGACGGCGCTACCTCGACCTGCTCGCCTCCGAGGACGTGCGACGGCGGTTCCGCCTGCGCTCCGAGATCGTGCAGGAGGTCCGACGCGCGTTCGACGCGGCCGGATTCCTGGAGGTCGAGACGCCGATCCTCCTACCGGTGGCGAGCGGGGCCGCCGCAGCCCCCTTCGTGACCCGTTCTCGCTACCTGGACGAAGAGCTGCAGCTGCGCATCGCGATCGAGCTCTCGCTCAAGCGCCTCCTGGTCGGAGGGCTCGAACGGGTCTACGAGATCGGCCGCTGCTTCCGTAACGAAGACCTCGACGCGACCCACTCTCCCGAGTTCACGATGCTCGAAGCGTACTGGGCCTACGCGGACTACCACGATCTGCGGCGGCTCCTGGAGGATCTCTTCGAGCGCCTCGCCGCGCGAACGCAGGAGCTTCTGCCCGACGTGCCGCAGGTTCGCGCCGCGACGGACCGGTTCCTCCCCCCGTTCCCAACCCTCGATTTCGTGGAGAGCCTCGAGCGGGCCAGCGGGATCTCCCGCGTCGCGGACCTGAGCGTGGACGAACTCCGGCTCCGCGCCCGGGCGATCGGAGCTACCGTTCCGGACGACTCTCCCCCCGGGATCTTCCTCGACAAGCTGTTCGAGCACTATGTCGAGCCCACGATCGATCACGTCTCCTTCGTAATCGATCACCCCGCCAGCACGACGCCGCTCGCGAAACGCCACCGGTCCAAAGCAGGGCGCGTGGAGCGATTCGAGGTCTTCTGCCGCTCCTTCGAGCTCGGGAACGCCTATACCGAGCTCAATGACCCGGACGAGCAGGAACGTCGGTTTCGCGAGCAACTCAGCGCGCGGGGCGAGGACACCTACGCGTACGACGCCGACTTCGTCGCGGCGATGCGTTACGGAATGCCCCCGGCGACGGGCATCGGTATCGGTATCGACCGTCTCGTAATGGCGCTCCTCGGCGCCACGTCGATCAAGGATGTCCTGCTGTTTCCCCAAACGCGGGCCCGTTCGGGGTGATTCCCCGCCGCGCAAACTTCTTTGACCGTGCCAGGGTGGGCTGGGTCCGATGTCGGCCTCGCAGGAGTCTGCGATAGGAGGCTCTCCGCCGTTGGCCGCTCGCTTCGAGCCGGGACCGATCGAGCATCGCTGGCAGGAGGAGTGGGCCCGTCTCGCCGCCTTCCGCGCCCCCGACCGCCCTCGCGAGCCGACGTTCGCTCTTGCCCTTCCCCCGCCCAATGTGACCGGGGTCCTCACCATCGGCCACATGCTGGGCGGGACCGTGATGGACGTGCTGGTGCGCCGGGCCCGCATGCAGGGCCGAGCGACATTGTGGGTCCCGGGCGTCGACCACGCAGGGCTCGCAACGCAGGTCGAGGTGCGCCGTCGACTTTCGCGGCAGGGGATACGGTTCGAGACGCTGCCGCGGGGCGAGGCGCTCGGTCACCTCGAGAAGTGGCGTGAGGAGCACGAGGCTCGGATCCGTGCTCAGTTCGAAGCGGCGGGATTCTCGATCGACTGGTCCCGCTTCCGCTACACCCAGGACGCGCTCGCCGCCCGCGCGACCCGCGAGGCGTTCGTTCGGCTCTATCGGGAGGGGTTGATCTACCGCGGTGAGCGGATGATCAACTGGGATCCTCGCCTCGAGACCGCGATCTCCGATCTCGAGGTAATCCACTCGGAGGAGGAGGGAACGCTGTACTACGTTCGGTATCCTTGGGCCGACGGAAGCCCCGGGGGAATGGAGGTGGCGACGGCCCGCCCGGAGACGATCCTCGGGGATGTCGCGATCGCGGTCCATCCCTCCGATACGCGCCACTCCACGGCGGTGGGACGGCGCGTGCGCGTGCCGTTCACGGACCGAGTCGTCCCCGTCATCACCGACGAGGCCATCGATCCGACGTTCGGCACCGGTGCTCTCAAGGTGACACCGCGGCACGATCTCGTCGACTACGAGGTCTTCCGGCGCCATCCGGATCTCGCGATGCCGCCCGAGATCTTCGATGCGCGGGCCCGGCTCCAGGGATCCGCCGTCCCCGCGGAGTGGCAAGGACTGGACCGGGACGTGGCTCGGGAGCGCGCCGCCGAGGAACTCGAGCGGCTGGCCCTTCTCGTCCGACGCGAGAAGTTCCGCCACTCGGTCGCCCGATCGGAGAGGTCCGAGGCGATCGTCGAGCCTCGCCTTTCGACCCAGTGGTTTGTGCGGATGGAGCCGCTCGCCGCTCCCGCCATCGCGGCCGTGCGCGAGGGCCGTATCCGCATCCATCCGGAGCGGTGGAACCTCACGTACTTCCGGTGGATGGAGTCGATCCAAGATTGGTGCATCTCCCGCCAGATCCTCTGGGGTCATCGGATACCCGTCTACACGTGCCGCTCGTGCCGGAACGAGTTCGCATCCGTCGACGAACCGAAGGAGTGCCCCTCGTGCCATCGGACCGAACTCGCCCAGGACCCAGACGTGCTCGACACGTGGTTCACGAGCTGGATGTGGCCGTTTCTCGCCCTAGGATGGCCCGAGGCGACCGGCGACCTTGCCCACTACTACCCGACGAAGGTGCTGGTCACCGGCCGCGACATCATGTTCTTCTGGGTCGCCCGGATGATCATGGCCGGTCTCAAGTTCACCGACCGGCCGCCGTTCCCGGACGTCGTGTTCACGGGCATGCTGCGCGACGCCCAGGGCCGGCGGATGTCGAAGCACCTCGGCAACTCGCCGGATCCGCTCGATGTCATTCGGGAGCGGGGGGCCGACACGCTGCGATTTTCGCTAGCCTTCCCGAACCCGGTCGAGGAGGATGGTCCGTTCGGACGGGCCCCGTTGGACGGAGCACGTAACTTTCTCACCAAGCTGTGGAACGTCGGCCGGTTCACCCTCCTCCACACCCCGCCGGACACCCCGGCACCGACCACGCCCCCGGTTCCCGCGCCGGACTCGGCCCTCGAGGACCGGTGGATTCTTTCTCGCTACGCTCGCACGCGCGAAGAGGTCGAGAGCTCCCTCGATTCCTTCCAGATCTCCCGGGCGGCCGGTGCGCTCTATCAGTTCCTTTGGCACGACGTTGCGGACCGCTACGTGGAGATCGTCAAGGAGCGGCTCTCCGGCCGGGCCGGTACCCCTTCCCAACGAGCGGCCCGGACGACGCTCCTCTTCGTGACGGAGCGCGCCCTACGCCTCCTGCATCCGTTCGTGCCTCACGTCACGGAGGAGCTCTGGCACGCCTACCCGCACGATGGGGAACTATTGGCGCTCGCGCCTTGGCCGGGCGCGGAGCTGTCGCCCGATCCGAACGCGGAGTCGGAGATGGAGACCGTGCTGGAGGCCGTGCGACTCCTCCGAAACCTTCGATCGGAGGAGAGCATCGCCGCCGAGAAGGTCCCTCCGGCCTGGGTCCGAGCCACGACGCCGAGCCGGACCGCGCTCTTTCAATTCCACCAAGGGACGATCGAGCGGCTCGCCCGGGTCCACCCCCTCACGATCCTGGCCCCGGGAGCGCAAGGGCCCGAGAACGCATCGAGCCGGGTAGCCCCCTTCGGAGAGGTCAGCGTCCAGCGGCCCGAAGGCTCCGCCGAAACGAACGAGGCGCTGGAACTCGAGCGGGAGAAGCTGATCGCACTCCTCGAGCGCAGCCGCGAGCGCCTTTCGGATCCCGGGTTTCGCGCCCGAGCCCCCCCCGCCGTGGTGCGGGAACACGAGGCGAAGGTCGAGGAGCTGGCGGGTCGCATTCGACGCATCGATGCGCACTTGAGCCGAGACGGTTCCGCGAAGGCGAACCCATGACGAAGTCCCCCCGCAGTCGGACGAGATCGCCCCCGAAGACGCCCGCCCCGTCGATCGCCATCGACTCGGTGCCCATCTCGGGCACGTCCAAGCCCCATCCCGAGATTGGATTGGGGCTCTGGAACCTCGGTCGGTGGACGAGGCAGGACGAGCTCCGGGAAGAGTCTACGGCGTCCCACGCGATCGAGGCCGGGATCCGATGGCTCGATACCGCGGAGGTTTATGGTGCGGGCCGCTCCGAGCGGATCCTCGGGGGAGTGCTCGCCCGCCACGCGGGGATCTCGCCGGAGCCGTTCGTCGCGAGCAAGGTGTCGTGGGAGCACCTACGACCCGCGCAGGTCCGCGCGGCGATCCAGGGAACTCTCGAGCGCCTCGACCGGCCGATGGTGGACCTCTACCTCGTCCATGCCCCGGACGATCGGGTTCCGATCGCCGACACCATGGGCGTGCTCGCGGAGCTCGCGGATGACGGGAGGATCGGGGCGATCGGGGTCTCGAACTTTACCGTGCCCCAGTTGGACGAGGCGCAATCCGCTCTCGGCCCCCGCAAGATCGCGGTGAACCAGATCCGGTACAACTTGATCGACCGCGACGACGGGGACGAGCTGCGGGACCATTGCGCCCGGGCCGGCGTAATCCTCGAGGCGTACACCCCGCTCGCCCACGGCCTTCTGACGGGCCGCTTTCTCACTTCGGAATCCATACCGGCCGCGAACCGGCGGGGATCCCGACGCATGGACGCCGAGCACGCGGAGTCGACCCTCGCCCAGGTTCGCGACCTCGTTACGATCGCCGAAAAGGCAGAGGTGACCCTCGCCGCCGTGGCGCTCCACTGGGTCCGACGGCAGGGAGCGCTCCCCCTGTTCGGCGCAAGCCGGCCCGAGCAGGTCGACGCGAACCTCCGAGCGTGGGCAACGCCCGTCCCGGACGACGTGCTCGACGCGGCGGACGCCGTGACGCGGTCGGCACATGATTAAGCTGGTCGCTTTCGACATGGACGGGACGCTCATCGACGTCGCGAGCTCTTGGGCTGCCGTGCACCAGCACTACGGTCTGTCCAACGCGAAGGCGGTCGAACGGTTCCTGCGCGACGAGATCGACGACGTCGAGTTCGTTCGTGCGGACGTTCAGCTCTGGCAGAGCGTGAACCCGGACATTTCGATCGACGACCTCGAGCGGATCCTCGGGAAGGTCCCGTTGATGCCGGGAGCGCGAGAACTGGTGGCAGGGTTGAGGTCGGACGGGATCCGAACGGCGATCATCTCGGGGGGTCTGGACGTGGCGGCCCGTCGCGTCGGCCGAGAGCTGGGGATCGATTACGTTCTCGCGAACGGGATCCGCGTCCGGCCGGACGGACGACTGACCGACGAGGGTATCGTCCGGGTGCCCATCAAGCAGAAGGATCGGGTCCTCGCCGCCGTGCAGCGCCAGCTCTCTGTGACGCGGGAGGAGACCGCAAGCGTCGGCAATTCCGAGATCGACATCGCCATGTTCCGCGAGAGCCGCGTCGGGATCGCATTCCGTCCGGAGGACCCTCCGACGCGAGCCGCCGCGACCTTCGTCATTGAAGGCGGGTCACTCTTGCCGGCGCTGGCGTACCTTCGATCGGTTCGGGACGGGCCGCCGGCGGCCGCCCTCCCGAAGGCCGACCCATGAGCCGGACGCTCCCGGCCTACTGGGTCGATGCCTTCGTCGGACCCGGTCTCCGAGGAAATCCCGCCGCGGTGTGCCTCCTCGACGAACCACTGCCGGAGAGATCCCACCTCGCGATCTCCTCCGAGATGGGTCTCTCCGAGACGGCGTTCGTTCGCAGGGTCCGCGACGGCTCCTACGCCCTCCGATGGTTCACCCCTCGGGTCGAGGTGCCCCTGTGCGGCCACGCCACGCTCGCGAGCGCCCACGTGCTCTACCACGAGCGCGGGCTCGCGGATCCCTCGCTGCTCTTTGACTCGCGGTCCGGCGCGCTCCGCGCGTGTCGATCCGACTCCGGCATCGTTCTCGAGTTCCCGCGCGAAGACCCCGTCCCCGCGAGCCTTCCTCGGGATCTGCTCGATGCGCTGGGAGTCCGGGAAGCGCGCAACGTCCTACGTGGCCCTCGCTCCTCCAAGTTCCTGGTCGAGCTCTCGAGCTCGGAAGAGGTCGCCGCCCTCGACCCGGACCTCGGACGCCTCGCGCGGAGCGTCACGGACGGACCGGTCGAGGGGATCATCGTTACCGCCGCTGGCCGGCCTCCGGTCGACTTCGTCTCTCGCTTCTTCCATCCGTGGGCTGGAGTTCCCGAGGACCCGGTCACCGGATCCGCCCACACGGTCCTCACGCCGTACTGGTCCGAGCGTACCGGGCGCGCCCGGATGAGGGCCCGACAACTTTCCGCCCGCGGAGGGGAGATCGGGGTCGAACTTCGGGACGCGTCGGTCGAACTCACGGGATGTTCGCGCACGGTCGCTCGGGGCGAAATCGATCTCTCGGCCCTCGATTGAGACGCGGGCCCCCGCGCGCCAACCTTTTGCGCGGCGCCCGGCATTGGTCGGCACCGATGGAAGGGTACGAAGCGCTGCTCGAGCGGGCCCGGGCCAAACTCCCCGAGGTCAAGGTGGGCGGGGAGAGGTTCATCGTTCCCGAGCCGGACGTCATGGTCGACGGCCGGAACACAGTGATCCGCAACCTGGGTCCGATCGCAGAGGTCCTACGGCGCGAGCCCGCCCATCTGATCGGATTCCTCGCGAAGGAGCTCGGTTGCCCGGGCGTGCTCGACCTCCCCCGCGGCGTGCTCAAGTCCCGAGTCAGCAGCGAGGCGATCCAGCAGAAGATCCGGGAGTACACCGAGAAGTTCGTCGTCTGTTCGGAGTGCAAGCGTCCCGACACGCATCTCCAGAAGGAGGGGCGGCTTCTGATCCTGGTCTGCGAAGCGTGCGGCGCGCAGCGACCGGTGACGGTCCGCCGCGTGGTCGCCCCGGAGAAGCCGAAAGCCCCCGTCGTCGTCGGCGAAGTCTATCGCCTGACGATCGAGGACGTGGGACGCCGGGGCGACGGCGTGGCCAAGAAGGAGGGTTTCGTCATCTTCGTCACCGGAGCGAACCAGCGCGGCACGAGCGTCAACGCGAAGATCACGAAGGTCCTCGGCAACAACGCTTACGCCGTGGTCCAACCTTAGCCCGCGATGCGCGCGACGCGCTGGCTCGGGCTGCTCGCGCTTTACGTCGGTGCGCAATCGCTGGCCCTAGCGCTCGCGTTCCCCTTCCGCGCGGCCGGGTTCAGTTCTCCGAGCGAAGGCACGAATCTGTACACGCCCCTCCTGCTCGTCGCCGCGGTGGTGATCGTACCGATCGTCCTTCTTCTGCTCGCCCGTCGGCACGACGTGATGAGCGGCGTCCGCTGGATCCTCCTGATCGCGATCGGGGGAGCGCTCTACATCACGCTGATCGAGACCCTCTCCATCGTGATCCCGGTGGGCTACCCGCTCGCGCCGTACGCCCTCGGCCTCGTCGTCTACCCGTCGATCGGCCTGGCGGCGGCGATCGCGGTCCTCCTGTTCCTCGGGCTCGCGATGGAGCCGCAATGGTACGTCGTGGATATCGCAGGGTTCGTCGCGGCCGCGAGCGTGATCGCGATCCTCGGCGGTTCGTTCGCGATCCTCCCCGTCTTCGTCCTCCTCGTGGCGCTCGCGGTCTACGATTACATTGCGGTCTATCGGACGAAGCATATGCTCCGCCTGGCCGACCTCGCGGTCGACATGAAGCTCCCGATCCTGATGGTAATGCCGGAAGACCCCGGCTACGACTATCCGGGCTCCCCCACCCTTTCCGAGATCCGCCAGGCTCCCGTCGAGGAACGCGGGGCGCTGTTCATGGGCCTCGGCGACGTAGTGATCCCGGGCATCCTGGTGGCGGCGGCCTTCGTCTGGCTCCCTGCGAGCCCCTCGATCCTAGCGGTCCCGGCGAGCCTCTGGACGGCGATTGGGACCCTCGTCGGGTCGCTGATCGGGTACGCCATCCTGATGCGCATGGTCTTGAAGGGGACCGCGCAGGCCGGCCTGCCGTTGCTCAACAGCGGAGCGATCCTCGGCTACGTCCTGACGTTCGCCCTAGTGTACCATTCGTTCGGGTTCGGGTTCACG
>JAKAYT010000002.1:7022-106172 GCA_021826685.1 Thermoplasmata archaeon | reverse complement strand
CCGTGTGGAGCAGTTGTTGCAGGAGGGGTACCTCGCGGTGTTCCTGTCCATAGGAACGAGCCTCCACCGGGCCCTCGGGGTGCCGGGTGAGGACCTACCCGGGGTGATCCCGGCCCTCGACCTCCTCAAGCGGCTCAACCTCGGCGAGACGGTTTCCGTCGGCCAGAAGATCGTCGCCGTCGGGGGAGGGGACGTCGCGATGGACGCGATACGTAGCTGTGTGCGCCTGAGCCGGGGGGGCGACGTTACCCTCGTCTACCGCCGAACGAGGGAGGAGATGCCAGCCGACCCGGAAGAGCTTCACGGTGCGGAACAGGAAGGGATCCACTTCCGGTTCCTCCGGGCTCCCGTCCGCCTCGTCGGGAACGGACACGTGGAAGGTCTCGTCGTGCAACGGATGGAGCTCGGCCCACCGGACTTGGCGGGCCGACGGGCACCGATCCCGGTGCCGAACTCCGAGGAGACGATCCCGTGCGATACGCTGATCGTCGCGGTCGGGCAACGAGCGGATCTCGAAGGATTCGACGGGAACCTCCACCTGAAGATAACGCCGCAAGGATGGCCCGAAGGGACGAAGCCCGGATTCGCCACCGACGTCCCGGGGATCTTCGCCGCCGGCGGCCGCTCCGTGGTGTACGCGATGGGCTCCGCGAGCCTGGCCGCCGAGGCGATCGACGCCTACCTCAGCGCGAAACGAGGCGAGCGCGCGGGACCGCGTCCCGATCCCTTCGGCGGGGATCACCCCTTCCATCTCCCGGCGGGGTACACCCAACCGATCCGGATATAGGCGCCGCCGACCGCGGTTCCCAAAAACTAAAGCGCGGCCTCCGCTCCCTCGGGCGTGCCCGACACGACGGACGAGTTCCCGACGCCGAACACCGTAGATCTCTCCCCTCTAGAGACCGCCGTCCTGAAGGTGCTCCGATCCCGGTCGGGACCGATCGCGGAAGAGGAGGTGTCCGCGGCCGCCGGCCTCTCTCCCGAGGAAGTTCGCGGGAGCCTCCAACGGCTGCGTTCCAAGCGCTTGGCCGTGGTGGAGGAGATCCATGAAGCGACCCTTCGGCCGACCCCTCGGGGAGAATCCGCCCTCAGTCAGGGTCTGCCGGAGCGTCGCTTGTTGGACGCCCTTCGTTCGCAGGGCATCGGGCTAGAAGAGGCCCTGCCCGAGGAGGAGCGCTCGGCGGCAATCGGGAACCTTCGCCGGCTGGGATACTTGGAGGCCGGGATGCCGCTGCGATTGCGTCCGGACGCTCCCCCGGGCGAGGGCGAGCTCCCCCAGGAGGCCACCCTTCGCCGCATCGCCCAGGGAACCATAGCGCACGATGCGGCCAGCGTCCGCGCGCTCGAGCGCCGCGGTCTTGTTCGCACCGATCATACCACGCGCCGCCGCTGGGCCCCTTCGGAGGTGGGGGCTACCTGGCCGATCGAGGAGGCCGGCGAGCGAATCGGCCCCCTCCGCGGCGAGATGCTCGCGTCCGGAGCGTGGAAGACCGGCTCGTTCCGACCGTACGACGTGCGCGCCGAGGTCCCGTTCGTCTTCGGGGCCCGTCCCCACCCGTATCCATCGTGGCTCGAGGAGTTCGAAGAGATTCTGATCGGTCTCGGCTTTGAACAGGCGGAAGGGCCACTGGTGGAAACCGAGTTCTGGAACGCGGACGTGCTCTTCATGCCTCAGGACCACCCCTCCCGATCGATCCACGATGTCCTCCACCTGACCGGGATCGAAGGGCGGCTGCCCGAGGGTCCGGTGGCCGACCGCGTCGCCGCGGTCCACGAAGGACGCCCGCTTCCCGGCTCGACAAAACCGCTGAGCCTCGGGTGGACCCAAAGCTACGACCCGGGGATCGCGGCGCGCTCCGTGCTCCGCTCCCAGACCACGGCCGTGAGCGGCCGGTACCTCGCACGAGCCCCCGAGCCGCCTTTCCGAATGTACTCGATCGACCGGAACTTCCGGTTCGAGGCCCTGGATGCATCGCATCACATCGAGTTCGGCCAGTGCGAGGGGGTCGTCGGTCAGGAGGGCATTTCGATCCGCCACCTCATCGGCGTCTTTCAATCCCTCGCCAAAGCGATCGGCATCGGCGAGGTCCGCGTTCGCCCGAGCTACTTCCCGTTCACCGAGCCGTCGGTGGAAGGATACGTCAAGCACCCCCGGCTCGGCTGGATCGAGGTCTTCCCCGGGGGACTTTTCCGGCCCGAGGTCCTCCGGCCGTTGGGGATCGAGGTTCCGGTCGCCGCATGGGGGATTGGGGTCACCCGACTCGCCATGGTGGCCCTGGGGTGCAACGACATCCGCGAGCTGTTCCAGGACGATCTCGGACGACTGCGCGAAGGGAGAGTGTAGATGCCCCAGAGCACGCTCTCGCTCTCCCGGGTCCAGGCGATGCTCCCCGAGCCCCTCCCGACGGATCGTTGGGAGGAGCTGCTCTTCGCATCGAAGGCCGAACTGGTCGGGATCGACGGCGACGGGCTCCAGATCTCGGCGACCCCGGATCGGTTGGATCTCCTTTCCGAAGGCGGACTCGGCCTCTACCTCGAGGGCATTACGGGGTCCCGAACTGGGCTGCCCCACATCCGCCGCGCCGCGGGCCCGGGCCCGACCATCGAGGTCGCAGCGACCGTTCACCCGCTGCGTCCCGAAATTGCCGGCGTGCTCGTCTACCCTCCGAAGCGCTCGGGGATCGATGAGGGCACCCTTGCCGAGGCGATTCGGTTCCAGGAGGTCATCCACGCGAGCGTGGGCCGAGACCGAAGAAAGGCGAGTCTCGGTCTCTATGCGCTCGAGCGGATCCGCTTCCCTCTGCGGTATGCGCTGGAGCCGATGGAATCGGTACGATTCACTCCGCTCGACCGGAACCGCGCGATCTCGGCGAGCGAGTTCTTCGAGGAGCACCCGATGGCGACGCGCTACGGCGCGCTCGGCCGCGCCGGAAACGCGTGTCTCGTTCTCCGGGATGCGAGCGACGCGGTCGCGAGCCTCCCGCCGATTCTCAACGGTCGCGAATCGGGCGAGGTCCGCCCCGGAGACCGGGGGCTCCTCCTCGAGTCGACCGGTACGAGCGCGAGGGCGGTGCGCGAGTCGCTGCAGCTCCTCCTCTTGGTGTTCGCGGCCCGCGGATGGTCCGTGGAGCCGGTTCGGATCGAGCCTTCTTCGGCGACGCCCGAGACCGAGGCCCCGGTATTCTCCCCCCGGAAGATCGAGCTCCGTACCTCGGACCTTCTCGGTATCGCGGGCGAGAGGATCGCCGGTCCGGAGGTCCGTCGTCTTGCACGATCGTGCCGGATGGACGTTCGCGCCTCCGCGGGAGGCTGGACCATCACCGCCGCCCCGTGGCGGATCGACCTTCTCGGGTCGGTGGACGTCGCCGAGGATCTCGTGATCGCCCGGGGGCTGAGCACCTCGGGAACGCTCCTTCCCCTTAGCTCGACCCTCGGCCGACGCCGACCGGAGTCCGTGTTCCGCCGTCGGTTCGCACCCATCCTTCTGGGCGCCGGTCTCATGAGCCTGTACACTCCGGTGGTGGTCAGCGAGGGCGCCGTCGAACGATCCGAACGGAGCCCCGACACGATCCGGCTCGCCAATCCGCCCAGCCAGGAGTTCGCGGCGCTCCGTTCGAGCCTCGCGATCTCCCTCCTCGAGTCCCTCCGCCATAACGTCCGCCACTCCTACCCGCAGCGGATCAGCGAGACCGGTCCGGTCGTGGTCCGATCCACGAAGGAGGAGAGCGGAACGGAAACGCGCTACCACATCGGATTCGCGCTGGCGGGCGAGGGGCTCGGTTTCGCGGACGCGGCCGCGCTGATCGACTATCTTCTGCGCACGGTCGACGTCACCGGGGTGCGCGAGCCGGCGGAGATACCGGCGACGATCCCCGGCCGTGCCGCCCGCGTCCGGCTGGCCGGCGAAGGAATCGCCGAGGTCGGAGAACTCCATCCGCGCGTTCTCGAGGCCGCGGGGATCCCGGTTCCCGTCGCATGGGGAGAGCTCGACCTGAGCGCGTTGTGGCCCCTCGTCCGACGGCCGGGAACCGTCTAATATCGCCGCCCGGTCGACGCGGGATGGCTCGCCCGGCACCGACCTCTTCCGCCGCGCAACGCGCCTCCCGGTCCGCATGGAAGGCTCGAGCTCGGGCGACCCTCGGCGATGCGTCCGACGCGGAGCTCGATGCCCTTCTCGCGCCGGCACCGACGGATCCCGAGGGCGCCTATCTCGAGCGGATCGGCTTCCCCGGCGAGACCCCGTTCACCCGAGGGATCCAGCCCACGATGTACCGGGGACGCCTGTGGACATTGCGCCAGTATTCGGGGTTCGGAAGCGCACGCGAAACGAACCGTAGGTTCCGCTACCTGCTCCACGGTGGCCAAACCGGGCTCTCGGTGGCGTTCGATCTCCCCACGCAGATCGGGTACGATCCCGATCACGAACGAGCGCGGGGCGAGGTGGGCCGGTGCGGCGTGCCCATCCCTTCCCGGGCGGCGATGGACACGCTGTTCACCGGGATCCCTCTCGACCGAGCGACGGTCTCGATGACCATCAACGCCACGGCCCCGATACTTCTGGCCCTGCTCGTCGCGACCGCCGAGAAGAACGGCGTCCCGCGGGCGCGCCTCAGCGGGACCGTTCAGAACGACATCCTCAAGGAGTACATCGCGCGGGGCACGTACATCTATCCGCCCGAGGCGTCGATGCGCTTGACGACCGACCTGATCGAGTTTGCGACCCGTGAGATGCCTGAGTGGAATTACATCAGCGTCTCGGGATACCACATGCGCGAGGCCGGAGCGACCGCTCCGCAGGAAGTCGCCTTCACGATCGCGAACGCGATCGCCTACGTCGAGTCCGTACGCGCGCGAGGCCTCGACCTCGACGAGTTCCTGCCGCGCCTATCGTTCTTCTTCTCGAGCGACCGGGACTTCCTCGGTGAGATCGCGAAGTTTCGGGCGGCCCGACGCATGTGGGCCGCGACCGTCCGGGAACGCTTCGGGGCCAAGCGCGGCCGATCGATGCAGCTCCGCTTCCACACCCAGACCGCCGGTTCGAGCCTGACGGCGCAGCAGCCCGAGCTCAACGTCGTGCGGACGACCCTGGAAGCCCTCTCCGCCGTGCTCGGAGGCACCCAGTCGCTCCACACGAACGCGCTCGACGAGGCGATCGGACTCCCGACCGAGGCATCCGCCCGGCTCGCGCTCCGGACGCAGCAGATCTTGGCGGAGGAGTCGGGCATCCCCAACACCGTCGATCCCCTCGCGGGCTCCTACGAGATCGAGCAAAGAACCGAGGCGATCGAATCCGAGGCCCGCGAGTACCTCGCCCGGGTCGACGATATGGGGGGCAGCCTCGTGGCGATCGAGCGGGGATACTTCCAGGCCGAGATCGCTCGAGAGGCGTACCGGAGCGCCCGGGCCCGGGAGGAGCACGAAGAGATCATCGTCGGGGTGAACGACCTCGTCGAGGGGAACCCGGAGTTCTCCTTGTTCCCGTCCGAACGTCGAGGGGTCCGCGGCCAGCGCATCTCTCCGGGAGAGGAACGCCACCAAGCTTCGCTGGTTCGACGCTGGCGTGAGAACCGCGATGCGGCGAGGACGGCCTCGACGCTGGAGGCGCTCGCCCGAGCGAGCCGAGTGTCGCAGAACGTGCTCCCGCTCGTGATCGAGGCCGTCAGCGCGGGAGCCACCCTCGGAGAGATCGCGGATGTCTGGAGAGGGATTTTCGGCGAGCAGCCCCCGTCCCGGGCGTTCTAAGGGGAGCTCCCATGCAGTTCGACCATCTCGGAGTGGCGGTGCGGGACCTTGACGCACGTACCTCGGCATGGACCGCGCTCGCTGGCGCGGCGAGCGCCGATACGGAAGAGGTGCCAACCCAGCAGGTGCGGGTCCGATTCGTCCCGTTCGGACCGACGGACATCGAGCTCCTGTGTCCGACGTCCCCGACCTCTCCGATCGCTAAGTTCCTCGACGGCCGCGGAGAGGGGATCCACCACGTCGCGTTCCGCGTGGAGAGCGTCGACTCCGAGCTCGAGCGTCTGAAGCGAGGCGGCCAGCGAGTGGTCGACGAGCACGCGCGCCCGGGGGCGCGGGGTCGCCGCGTCGGCTTCGCCCACCCGTCCGCGTTCGGAGGGGTCCTCGTCGAGTTCGTGGAGGGGCCGTGAGCGCCATCCGGTCGGCGGATCTCGCGGGGATCTTGGACTCTCGGGGCAACCTGACCGTCGAAGCGACCCTCTCGCTCGACAGCGGCGCCTCGGGCCGCGCGGGAGCCCCGAGCGGTGCCAGTACCGGGGCGCACGAGGTGAGCGCGTTCCCGCGAGGGGGAGTTCCCGAGGCAGTCTCCCGGTTTCGGTCCCTCGTCGCTCCCCGACTGATCGGACTCAATGCGTGGGATCAGGCGGCGGTCGACCGGTGCCTCGCTGAGGTCGATGGGACGTCCCAGTTCTCAAAGATCGGTGGGAACACCGCTACGGCCGTATCGGTCGCGAACGCGCTCGCCGTAGCGTCCGAGACCGGTCGCCCGCTCTACGAAGTCTTACGCCGCCCGGATGTGAAAGGGACCCGGTTCCCCGCGGTCGTCGGGAACTGCCTCAATGGGGGACGCCACGCCATCGGCGGGCCGGAGTTCCAGGAGTTCCTCGCGTTCGCCGAGGGTCGCACGATCGACGAGTCGATCCGGGCGGCGATCGACGTCCACCGACGTATCGGCGCGGAGCTTCGCCGCCGCTTCCCTACCGCCGCGCTCGGCCGTGGGGACGAAGGCGGATGGGTCGCTCCCGTAACGAGCGTCGACGGGCTCGAGATTCTCGTCGGGGCCTGCGCGGCCTCGCGCGACGAGCTCGGGATCGAGGTGTACCCCGGACTCGACCTGGCAGCCAGCGAGTTCTTCGAAAAGGGCCGGTATCACTACCGGGACCGCTCGCTCGACCCGGCCGGCCAGGTCCAGTTCGTGACCGATCTGGTCGAGCGCTATGGCATCCGTTACGTAGAGGACCCCTTCGATCAAGAGGCGTTCGAAGAGTTTGCGCAGCTCTCGAGCGCGGTAGGTCGTAGCACGCTCGTCGTGGGGGACGATATCTACGTGACGCAGGAGCCGCGCGTGCGGCGGGGCCTCGAGGCAAAGGCATCCAACGCGGTGCTGATCAAGGTCAACCAGGTCGGCACCCTCTCGGGCGCGTTCGCCACGGTCGATTACGCCCGTACGAAGGGGGCCCACCTGATCGCCTCTCATCGTTCCGGGGAGACCCCCGATTCTTGGCTCGCGCACGTCGCCCTAGGGATCGGGGCCCGCGGGATCAAGACCGGGATCCTCGGTGGCGAGCGGGTAGCAAAGTTAAATGAGCTGCTTCGTCTCGCCCGCGCCCACGGAGCCTGAGGAACGGATGCCGGACGAGGAGACGATGGCCGAAGAGCGGGTGGTGGCCTCGGATGGGCAGGACACCGCTCCCGGCGAGCTCCTGGTCCCCGAGGAGACGTATCTCACCTCGGGCGTCCACATCGGAACGCAGCAAAAGTCGGCGAGCATGCGCCGATTCGTCCACAAGATCCGCTTTGACGGGCTCCACGTGCTGGATATCCGGGAGACCGACCGGCGCATTCGGATCGCCGCGAAGTTCCTCGCGCGCATGCCCGCCGACCGGATCCTCGTCGTGTCCCAGCGCCAGTACGGCCAAAAGCCGGTCCGCGTCTTCGCGCAGACGATCGGCGCGGTATCCTTCTCCGAGCGGTTCGTTCCGGGCTGCCTGACGAACCCGAACCTCGAGGAGTACTTCGAGCCCAAGGTCCTCTTCGTGACGGACCCCGCGACCGATCAGCAGGCACTGAGCGAGGCAGTCTCGATCGGGATCCCGGTGGTGGGTCTGTGCGACGTGAACAACGAGACCCGCAACGTGGATCTCGTCATCCCTGCGAACAACAAGGGGCGAGTCGCGCTGGCCACGGTCTATTGGCTGCTCGCTCGCGAGGTGCTCAAGGAGCGCTCGGGTCCCGAGACGCCGTACACGCTGACCATCGATGACTTCCAGGCGGCCCTGTAGCCACCTTATCCTCTTCCCTTTCCCCCGCCCTTCGACCCTCTTTTATCGCGTCGGACCGTGCTAGTGCCTTGATGGCCCCGCCCGAACGCGACATCCGATCCCTCCTGACCGCCCATGGCATCCCCGACAAGGGCGCCCGGCTCTACCTTGCGGCATCCCACGGGGGCCCCCAGACCGCCAGCGAGCTGGCGCGTCTCACGGCCATGCACCGCGTGGAGGCCTACCGATTCATCCAGCAGCTCATCGACCAGGGCCTCCTTCACGAGACCGCGACGAGGCCCCGACGATTCGCCGCACTCCCTCCCGAGGATCTGGTGGACCGCTGGATCCGGGAGGCCGCCGAGAACCTGCGTCGGCTTCGAAGGGACCGCGACCGGGTCGTCGCGAGCTGGCTGGAGACCCGGGAACTGCTCGGAGCGACGGACGGGCGGAAGTTCACGGTCCTCGAAGGACGGGACGAAAGGAACCGCTTCCTGGCCAAGCGACTCGGCGTGGCCGAACGCCAGATCCTGATGACCGTCAGCGGCGCGACCCTCGCCTCGCTCACCGCCGGAGGGGTCGATCGCGCGCTAAGGGATGCGAGCGGACGCGGGATTCGGGTCCGCATCGTGACGGAGATCTATCACCCGAACCTCGCGGACGTGAGGCATTACCTCGACTTTGCCGAGGTCCGGCACGCAACGCGCCCATTGATGCACCGCTCCATCGTCGTGGACCGGGACGGTGCGCTGGTCCTGATCTCGACGGAGGGGGAGGCTCTGCGGGAGAGCCGGGACGAGCAGATCGCCCTGTGGTCGACCGCGCCCGCGGTCGTAGAACTAAGCCGGGAGTACCACCAGCGGCAGTGGGGCCCCGGGGTCCGGGGAGAGAGTCGCATCGAGGAGATCCAGACACCGAGCATGACGGTCCTCCCGGTCATATCGGGGCGCGAGCGAGAGCCCTTCCGCCGTCTACGGGATATCGCGACGCTCGGAATGCGCGCCACCGGGATCCAAGAGCTCCAGCTCAGCATCCCCGGGATGATCGAGGAGATCGCCGAGCAACTCGGCCGTCAGATCGCGGAGGGGATCGCCGCTCGGACGACGGAGGAGATTGGCTCGGCCCTGACGAAGTACTACGCCGCCCACACCCGCTCCCAGCTCGAGGTGACCCGGGCGCGTCCGCTGACGCTCCGGATTCGGAACTGTTTCGCTTGCACCGATGGTTCCACCGAGATCGGACGCGTGATGTGCCCGTGCCTTCTCCGGACGGTCTTCGAGAACCGTCTGGGGGGCCGTTGGGAGGTCTCCAAGCCCGATCCGACGCGCCACGCGACCCAGGGATGCTCGTTCGTGGTCAAAGCATCGTAAGCAGCACGGCCCGGCTACCCCCTCGTCCGGTGGCGGACCCCGGGGGACGGCAACCGACAACAGAACCGGACGCCTAGCGGGCGGGAATGGGGAGCCAGCTGTAGGGATTGTAATTACACGTGATACAGTGGACCGGCCAAGGCTTATATACGCGAACTTCGCTCGTTCTCCTTCCTATGAAGCCTAATTCCCCCACTCCCAAGTCATCTCGCCCGAGAGCAGGCGCGCCCAAGGCTCCGGCCCGATCGGTCGCCCGACTGAGCGCCCTCGAGCCGGCTTCTGGCGTTCCTTCCCCGCCGGTCGCCGAGTCCTGTCCGAACTGCGGTTCCACCCACCTCATCCGCGATGAGATCCGCGGAGAGATCGTTTGCGCCGACTGCGGCCTCGTGGTCGACCAGAGCGCCCTCGTGAGCGACCGAGGTCAAAGAGGCAGCAAAGAGGACACCGGTCGCGAAGCGCGGGGCTGGGGTCCCGTCATCTCGCCGCTGATGCCGGACAAGGGCCTCTTCAGCGAGATCGGGGTGCCGACCCGGGACTTCCAGGGCAACAGCCTTTCCCGGAACACGTCGCTCAAGTTCTACCATCTCCGCAAGCTCAACCACCGGCTGCGAGCTGCTCGCACCCACCAGCGTAACCTGGTCGTGGCGCTGGGCGAGCTCAATCGCCTCGCGGGCGTGCTCGGCCTCTCGCGCGAGGTCAAGGAGTCGGCGACCTACATCTACCGGCGGGCGCTCGAGCACAAGGCGACCCGTGGAAAGAAGATCGTTGCCTTGGTCGCTGCGAGCGTGTATGCGGCGTGCCGGCAATGCCATGTGCCGCGTACGATGAAGGAGATCATCACCCATTCCAAGGCGACCAAGATCGAGGTGGGCCGGGCCTACACACTGCTCGCCCGGGAACTCAAGTTGGGGCTCAAGCCCGTCGAGCCGCGCGACTACCTCGTCCGGTTCACGCAGGATCTCAACCTCTCCAAGGAGGTCCGCGCGAAGGTCCTCCAACTCCTCGAGCAGGTCGAGCAGGTCTACTCGACGAGCGGCGTCCTCCCCAACGGGATCCTCGCTACGATCATCTACATCGCCTCGAACCTGATGGGCGAGCCGCGCAGCCAGGATCGCATCGCGGCCGTCGCGAACGTGACCCCCGTCACGATTCGCAACCACTACAAGGAGCTCCTCGACCTTCTCGGGTTGCCGAAGAACCTTGCGAACCCGCAGGCGCGGCTCAACCTCGCGAGCCCCGCAAGCCCCGCGGGCGCCGTCCCCGAGAAGGTCGATATGGACGCCTCCGCGCTGGGGCACTAGGGGAACCGCGAGGGGACCGACCCTGGGGTCGGACCCCAGGGAGCACTTTCATCCCCGCTCGGCCTCACGGTAGTCTGTGGCAGCCGTTCCGACGCTGAGCTACTCGTCCGCGCGGACGTACCAGGAGTGCCCGCTTCGATGGAAGTTCCTCTACGTCGACCATTTGACCGAGGCTCCTCGCGGCTACTTTACCTTCGGACGGACTATCCACTCCGTCCTCGAGGAGCTCGTTCGTCCACTGATCGTTCCCGTGTCCCGCCGCACCGAAAGCGGAGAGAGCCAGCGCACCCTCGACCACTACGCATCTACCCGGGCCTCGGCCGGGGGGATCCCATCGAGCTCGGAGGAGGAGGTCCTGGAAGCCTACCGCCGGGTCTGGTCGAGCGAGGGATACACCAGCCGCGAGGAAGAGGAGCGGTACCGCGCCCTAGGAGCGGAGATTCTCCTCGGCTACTACCGGCTCCTGCGCGAGCGTCCGCCCACTCCCGTGGCTGTCGAACAGCATCTGGAAGCGACCTGGGACGGGATCCCGATCCACGGCTACATCGACCGAATCGATCGGACACCGAACGGGGGGCTCGAGGTGCTCGACTACAAGACCTCCCGGGAGATCTCGAGCGACGAAGTGGTCCGCTCCGACCAGCTCTCCCTATACCAAGTGCTCGTTGAGAAGAACTACCCGGACCCGGTGGAGGGCCTCACGCTCTATCACCTCCGCTCTCTGACCCCCCTCCGCTCGCCCCCCCGCGCCCGGGATTCTCTGAACGCCCTCTACGATCGCCTGGGCGACGTTTGCGACGGGATCCGATCCGAGGCGTACGAGCCGACCCCGGGCCGGCAGTGCCGTCGTTGCGAGTTCCAGTCGCGATGCCCGGAGTTCCGCGTCGTGCCGGCGGGAGACCGGGAGTACCTGGCCGGGCTCGTCGATCGGTTCGCGCACTTGCGCCGACAGGAGGCGAAGCTCGCCGACGAGCTGGAACGTACCGCGGCGGAACTTCACCGGGCGGCGGAACGCGCTGGCGTGCATCGGGTCCCCGGGAACCACGCGGTCGCGATCCGGCGCCGCGAGGAGGAGTGGCGCTACCCGCTCGAGCAGGTCGAGGGCCTCGCCCAGATGTCGAAAGGCGGGGGCCTGCCCCCCCTCGATCGCCCGGAAGAGGTGCGCCGTTTCATCCGGAATCCCGCGGTCGATCCCGAGCTACGGCGAAGGGTCGCGGACGCGGGCCGGCGCCAGGTGCGCTGGTACTGGGAACTCGAGGAACCGGACACGGCCGGCTGACCCGGGGCGGTGGCTCGCAACCGATAAGAAGGTCGCCCGCTAGGCGGCCCTATGGGGATAAGTCTCTCTTCCGCCGACCGCCGCGCAGGGCTCGCGGGGCGAACGCCGTCCGTGGCCACGCTCTGCTCTCATTCGTCGCTCCAGATCTTTTACGGCGCCCGGCAGGAGGGTCTCCCTACCCTCGGCCTCGCGATCGGCCCTCCCCACCGATACTACGACGCGTTCCCGCTCGCACGGCCCGATCGGTTCCTTTCGGTACCGAAGGTCGACCAGCTTCCGACCGTCGCTCCCGAGCTGAAGCGCTCGGGCGCGATCGTGATCCCCCACGGCTCGTTCGTCGAGTACCTCGGACCCGAGCGCTTCGCCCAGATGGACGTCCCCGTCTTCGGGAACCGCGCCGTGATCGCGTGGGAGTCCGACCGCCGCAAGGAGCGCGAGTGGCTCGAGCTGGCGCACGTCTCCATGCCCCGTCGTTTCGAGGATGCTAGCGAGGTCGATGGCCCCGCGATCGTGAAGTACTACGGTGCCAAGGGCGGCAAGGGATTCTTCCTGGCCAAGAATCGGGAGTCGCTCAAGGACTTCCGGCCGACCGGTCCCTACGTCATCCAAGAGTACGTGCTCGGGACCCGCTACTACGTCCACTTCTTCTACTCTCCCCTGTCGGATCGCGGCTATCGCGTCGGGCACGGCTCCCTGGAACTGCTCGGCATGGACCGGCGCGACGAGGCGAACATCGACGAGCTCTACAAACTCGGGGCGCAGGAAGAGCTCCTCAAGGCCGGTATCCGCCCGACGTTTGTCGTCACCGGCAACGTCCCTGTCGTGCTGCGAGAGTCGTTGCTCCCGAAGGTCTTCGACGCCGCCGCGCGGATCGTCGAACGCTCGATCGAACTGTTCGGTGGGATGGTGGGTCCGTTCTGCCTCGAAGGGATCATGACGGAGGACTTCGACTTCAAGGTCTTCGAGATCTCCACCCGGATCGTGGCGGGGACGAACCTCTTCACGTCGGGCAGCCCATACTCCGACTACGTCGCTCCCGGGCTGTCGATGGGGCGGCGGATCGCCCAGGAGATCCAGCGCGGGGTCGCCCTCGACCGGCTCGACGAAATCCTGAGCTGAGCCGGGCGGACGGCGGACGGGGATCCGCGTCGAAGTCCCCGTTATGAGCTTCGCTCGATGGCGTCTCAAAGATGGACTTCGCCCTGCGCGCACGGCGCCTCGTCAAGCGGTATCCGAAGGCGCCTCCCAACGTATACGCGCTGTCGGACGTCGATCTCGAGGTACCTCACGGGATCACCTTCGGATTGATCGGTCGGAACGGCGCGGGCAAGACAACGTTCGTCCGGATCGCCGCGACTCAGCTCGAACACACCTCTGGTGACCTCGAGGTTCTCGGTCGGGACGTGCGGACGCGGGCCCGCGAGATTCGTCCCCGCATCGCGTGCATCCCCCAGGAATCCCGGCCCCTCTACTTTCTGACGACCGAGGAGGTCGTCTATCTCAACCTCAAGATGCGGGGGATGGACCCCGTCGAGGCACGCCGGCGGACCCGGGATGTCCTTGCCGAGCTCGAGCTCGAACCCTACCGGAAGACCCTCGTCTCCCGTCTCTCGGGAGGGCTGCGCCGGCGAGCGCTGGTCGCGATGGCCTTTGCCTCCGACGCCGAGCTCCTCTTCCTGGACGAGCCGACCACGGGCCTCGACCCGCTGGCGCGCCGCCAGGTGTGGGATGCGATCCGCCACGCGATCCGCGAGCACCGCACGATCGTGCTCACGACCCACTACTTGGACGAGGCCGAGGCCCTGAGCGCTCGCCTCGCGCTCATCGAGAAGGGGCGCGTCATGCTCAGCGGCACGGCCGAGGAACTGCGGGCCCGGATGCCGTATCCCTATCGGGTGACGATCGCCGGGTCGATCGACGTTGAGGCCCTGCATCCGTATGGACGCGTCACGCGGATCGAGGGGGGCTATCTCGTCTTCGCTCGAGAGAGCAGCGCGCGCGATCTCGCGCGCTGGGGGCTCGAGCACGGCTACCGTCTCTCGCTGGGACCGGTCTCGCTCGAGGACATCTTCCTCGAGATCGTCGGTCGGCCGCTGGTGGGTCTCGAAGAAGAGGAAGAAGAACCGGTGGCGCCATGAGCGAGCGGCACCGCGCGCGATCGATCTTCGCCCTGGTCCAGATCAACGGTCTCGTGCCGATCCGCACGCAGCCGCTCTACCTCCTCTCGATCCTCGCCTCCCCGCTTTCGTTCCTGTTCTTCATCGATATCGCCTCGCACGGGGCGTACTACGCCTTCGGCGTCACCGGCGGGATGGTCCTGACGATGCTGAGCATCGGCACTGGCCTTCAGTCGGACCTGACCCACTACCGCAACGACCTCAAGTTCCAGGACGTCGTCGTCGCCTCGCCCGTCGAGGCGCCCAGTTACATCTTCGGAATGGCCCTGAGCGAGCTCGTCTACTCCGCGCCGGGCCTTGCCGTCTTCGTCGTCCTATGGGGCATCGGAGGATGGGCGACCCTGAACGGCGCCGCCGTCCTGGTCGGAACCCTGCTCCTCGTCTGGGGGTTCGCCACCGCTCTCAGCTTCACCCTCGCCACCTACTTCACGGATGTCCGGGAGACCTGGATGTACAGTCCGTTGATCTCACTGGGCCTCACGGTGATTCCGCCGGTGTACTATCCCATCACCGCGCTCCCGAGCTGGGCCCAAACGCTCGCCTACCTCTCCCCGACCACCTACGCGGGCCAGCTCGTCCAGGCGGCGAGCGGCCTCGTGGCCCTGTCCGCGGAACACGCCGCCGTCGACTGGGGCGTCCTGGTCGGGTTCACCGCCGCGCTGTTCCTCCTCGCCGCGACGAAGGCCCGCTGGCGCGACCCCTGAGGCCTCCCGGGGCGTCCGTCCGTGCCTTCGGGCCAGCGTTCCGGATAGGCCTTAAGTAGGGCCGTACGGTCGAGCCCCCGTCATGTTGGTCTTTGCCGACCCGCGGGCGTTTTCTACCGAGGAAGAACGATCAGCACGCTGCGTGTTCTGCGGGAAAGAGCTCGTGCTCCTGCCGGACGACCGGCGCGGGGGCGCGTGCTTCGATTGCCTCCCGTTGCTCGGCCCGGAACCCGCCCCCTGCCCGGACTGCGGGTACATGATCCCGGGGGAGCGTCGGTCGATCGGCTGCCCGGCCTGCGGCTGGTTCCCGGACTCCGAGTGAACCCCTCCCGGGCGCCAACCTTATCGGGCGGCCCCCGTCCGAACCCGCGGAGCGTGCCGAGGTGGCTCAGTCCGGTACGGCGCGAGTCTGGAAAGCTCGTGGCGGAAACGCCTCGGGAGTTCAAACGCCGGGAGCGGTCGTTCCGCCCCGGGGGGAAGTCTCCCCCTCGGCGCCTCCTCTCGGTTCCTCCTGAGGTCGAACGATGCCGGTCCGAGAGCGGGCGGTAACCCCGTCGCTCCTCCAGCTCGAGGCCATCGTGTCGCGCCTTCACGGAGCGGCCGCACTCAGCGAGGCGTGCCGATTCCTCCGGCACGAGTTCCCGCAGTACCGCTGGGTCGGGGTGTACCGGCTGGAAGGCGCGACCCTCGTACTCGATGGCTGGGACGGCGAACAGGCCACGGAGCACACCCGGATCCCGCTCGATCGAGGCGTATGCGGGCAAGCCGCACGAGAAGGGCGGACCGTGATCGTCGACGACGTACGCGAGTCGAAAGAGTACCTCGCCTGCTTTCGGGAGACCCGGTCCGAGATCGTGGTACCTATCCGGGACGGGGCCCGGGTCGTCGGTGAGATCGATATCGACGGCACCGAGGTGGGAGTCTACGACGCGAGCGACCAACGCTTCCTGGAACGGGCCGCGGCTACGCTCGCGCGGCCGATCGCGGAGATCGTCGCGAGCTCCCTCAAGGGCGACGGGGCCACTGCGCCATCGCCCTGAGCGCTTCGTCCCGCGCCCGCTGGGCCTCGAAGGCCGGGAACCGTCCGTTCCCCATCGGCCGCCCCCGGAGCGCTGGGAGGGCGGATCGTATCCCCGCGAGCGCTCGGGTGAGCTCGTCGATGATGGGAAGGTCCGCGACCCGCGATGTCCGAGAGAGCGGGTTGAGATCGATGGAGATCACGCGCTGGCCTCGTCGTTGGAGGGCGTGCGCGCGGTCCCCGTCCTCGAGGGGGATCAGACAGACGTCGGCGCGATAGATCCCTTCGGCATCGACGTACGCACGGTCGGACGGAAGGCTCGGGATCCTCGCCGTCGGTCGGACCCCGAGCACGGTCCGCACCCCCGAGGCGGAGAGCACCCGCGCGATCGCGCGCGCGCGGGCGGGGGTGCGGTGGAAGAGATTGACCTCCACTCCCAGTCCGGGGCGCGCACGCGCGAGTCCCGCGATCGCGTCGGCGGCAAGGGCGGCCACGTTTCCGTTCACGCTAACCACCGGGCGACGCGCGTTCCAGAGCCATTGGGCGGCGGCGCGTTCCGCTCGGCGGGCGCTGGGGGTGGTCCGTTCCCCGAGCAGGTAGTCGAATGCTTCGCCACGACCGTGCGCGATCAGCCCCTCCGGGACCACGAGGCCCTCTCGAACGGCCTGGGCGAGCTCGGCGCGCACGCGTAGGCTCCGGTATCGCGGATGTCGCGAGGAGAGGCGGACCACAGGGCTCCCGTCAGTCGAATCCCGGGCCGAGAAGCTCCCGAGCGATGACCAGGCGTCGGATCTCACTCGTTCCGGCTCCGATCTCGAGCAGCTTGGCATCGCGAGCGAGGCGCTCGAGCGGCGTGTCTCGCATGTAGCCGTATCCGCCCAGGATCTGGATCGCCTCGAGCGCATGGCGGGTCGATGCTTCGCTGGAGAACGTCAGCGCGGCCGAGCTTTCCCGGGCGCGGCGCTTGTCCCCCTGAACCGACGTGAGCGCCGAATACACCAGGTAGCGCGCTGCCTGCAGGTCGGTCCACATGTCCGCGAGCTTCGCGGCGATGAGCTCGAACCGCCCGATCTTCTGGCCGAACTGCTCCCGCTCTCGGGCGTAGTTCGTGGCTCGAGCCAGGCACTCCTCCATGATCCCCAAGGGGATCCCGGAGAGCACCGCGCGCTCGACGTTCAGGCCGCTCATGACGATCGCCACCCCCTCGTTCTCCCTCCCTACGAGATGATCGGCCGGCACGGGCACATCTTGGAAGGAGAGCTCGCCGGTCGGGCTTCCTCGCATCCCCATCTTGTCGAGGCTGCGGGAGACGGTGAACCCCCTAGAGCCCTTCGTCACGAGGAACGCACTGATCCCGCGCGCACCGGCCTTGGGATCGGTCTTGGCGTAGACGAGGAGGACGTCGGCGATCGGGCCGTTCGTGATGAATTGTTTCGATCCGCTGAGCCGGTAACCGCCTCCTTCCTTCCGAGCCGCGGTTCTCAGGCTCAGAGCGTCCGAGCCGGCGTCCGGCTCGGTGAGCGCAAGAGCGCCGATCATCTTCCCGCTGGCCAAGGACGGCAGGTAACGGTCCCTCTGCGCATCCGTTCCGTTACGAGCCAGGTTGTCCGCCATCAGGTTGGAGTGAGCACCCACGCTGAGCGCGAGAGCGGGGCTCACGCGCGCGATCTCCTCCAGGACGAGGGCTTGGGCGATGTACGACAACCCCAGCCCGCCCCATCGTTCGGGGAGCGTGACCGCGAGGAACCCCTCCTCTCCGAGCTTCGCGAAGACGTCCCGGGGAAAGTAGTCCTCGCGGTCCATTCGGTCCGCGAGCGGTTGGATTTCCCGCTGGGCGAACTTGCGCGCCGCGTCTCGAATCTGGGTCTCCTCGTCGGAGAGCCGCAGGTCCATGACAGGACGAACGGGCCGAACTCATAAGGGGTGCGCGGTCCTATCCGCCGCCCGAGGCGGAACGGATTAGACCGAGGTGGGTGCGCCACGACGGGCGCGGAACCGGGTAGTCGCTCCGATAGTGCGCGCCCCGACTCTCCGTCCGGGATAGGGCCGAGTATCCCACGAGGTACGCGGTCAGCGAAGCGTGGGCCAATCTCGACGGCAGCTCCGAAGCCGCGTTCGGTTCGGACGCCGCCCCGATCTCCGAGAACCGCCGCACGGCCTCGCTCAATCCGGCGGCGTCTCTCACGATCCCCACCCGGGTCCACAGAAGGTCGCGGACCTCGTCGAACGCTCTTTGTCCCGCGCGGCCCGGACCCGGGGGTGGCCAGGCGACCGCGAGGGTCCGTCGGGGCGGAACCGGGGCGCCGACGCGCGGGTGGCGGATCTGGAGAACGACTCGCTCCCCGAACACGAGACCTTCGAGCAGGGAGTTGCTCGCGAGTCGGTTCGCGCCGTGAACCCCCGTCGAAGCAACCTCCCCGCACGCGTAGAGGCCGCGGATCGACGTTCGTCCTTCCAGGTCGGTCCGGACCCCTCCGATGGTGTAGTGCGCCATGGGCACGACCGGTATGAGGGCTCGGTCCGGCTGGAGGCCGTGCGTCACGAGGAAGTGGCAGATGGTGGGGAACCGGCCGAAGAGCCGCTCTCGCGGGATACCCGTTGCGTCGAGGAAGACCGTCTTCGCCTTCGTTCGCTCCAGTTCCCGGACGATCGCTCGGCTCACGATGTCCCTCGGGGCGAGTTCTGCCTGCGGGTGGTAGCGCGGCATGAAGCGCTCCCCCTTTGAGTTCCGCAACACCGCACCCTCGCCGCGCAGCGCCTCGGTGATCAGGAACGGATGGGCCGCGGGAAGTCGGAGAACCGTGGGATGGAACTGGATGAACTCCATGTCGCTGAGGAGAGCCCCCGCTCGGAACGCGATCGCGAGCCCCTCGCCGGTCGTGATGGAGGGATTCGAACTGTTCCGATAGAGACCTCCGGCACCCCCCGTCGCGAGGACGACCGGCCGCGGGTCCGACTCTTCGACGCCGTCACCGTCGGGACGGGAGAGTACGACGGTGGGGGCTCCCTTCGTCCGCCCTCGGATCAGGCGCCTCAGGACGGTTCGTTCCCGGACGTCGATCCCCGCTTCGACGACTCGTTCGCGGAGCGTCTCCTCGATGGTGAGCCCGGTGGCGTCGCCGCCGGCGTGGACGACCCGGGCGCGGGAATGGGCCGCCTCACGGCCCAGCGCGACGACCCCTTCTACCGTGTCGAATCGGACCCCGAACCGCACCAGTTCTGCGACGCGTCGCGGAGCATCCTCCGTCAGCAACCGTGCGGCCGGCAAGTCCACGAGACCGGCACCTGCGGCGACCGTGTCGCGAAAGTGAAGGCGGGGGGAATCCTTCGGACCGATCGCGGCGGCGATCCCGCCCTGCGCGTAGCGCGTGTTGGACTCTTCCAACCGCGCCTTGGTGATGATCGTCGGGTTCTCCCCCAGCTCGCGGAGGCGTAGTGCCACGTAAAGTCCCGCGATACCGCTCCCGATGATCAGGGGGCCCCTAGAGCGAGGAGGCATCGTCCGTGGACCGGCCGTCCGCCTATAAGCGGGCGGCCCCTCGGCAGGCCGCAGAGCCTCCTGTGAGCGGTCCGTCCTCGGCTGACCATCTCCCGTCCGGGGAAGCATGGGCACGGTCTGTCTTCATCGCGCCACTCCCTCGCGCACAGGCAGAACTCGCGGAGCGCTGGCCAGCGATCGTGGGTGCTCCTGCAGCGGTCCGGGTGACGGACCTCGTGGACCCGCGGCGCGGGTACTGGCGCTCGCAGGTAGGCACCCGCATCGCACCGGCCCATCCCGCGGCCATCGAGCGGGGGACCCGTATGCATCGCACTCTCGGCGAGATCCTGGGTCCTTCGGCGGCGTTCGAGGTCCAGATCGCACGGGCGGGCGTCGTCGGCCAGATCGACGCCTTGCTCGACGTCCCGATCGAGCTCAAGACGACCTCTCGAGCGGTGCCCGCGGAAGAGCTGCTCGAACGCCGGCCGGAGGCGGTCGCGCAACTCGTGGCGTACTGCGCCCTCAGCGAGCGGCCGCGAGGCTGGCTCGCACTGGTGGCGGGAGCGGACGCGGGCCCTTTCGCGGTCTCCGTCGGCGAGTTCGACGCGGGCAACCTCGCCGACCGTCTCCGAGCGCTCGCGCACGAAGCCGATCGCTTTCGGTACGCGCTGGAGAAGGGCTCTCCTGCCTCGCTCCCGGCGTGTCGATGGTTCGACCACGGGTGCGAGTTCCAGCGCGACGGGCTGTGCGACTGTTCCGGAACGGAAGAGGAGGAACGATCCCCGATGATCTCCGGCATCGCTCCGGGCCGCACGGTGGAACCGACCCGTGCGCAGTGGGAGACGGCCTGGAATCGATCCCCGGCCGCACCGGCCCCCCTAGTGTCTTCGTTCCGCGATCTGGTGTATCCCCGGCTCGCCTACATGGAAGCGACGCGCGGTCGGGCGGAGGGATACCCTCGGACCCCTGCGAGCGAACTCCGCCGCCGTCTGCGCGAAGTCCTGGAGGCGGGTCCGGTGGGGGAGGTGGCCCGACTCCTGCCCCGGACCGAGCAGGCCCCGGACCTGATCGAGAGCTGGCAGGGCGAACCGTTGCTGGTCCGAACGACCCACGCCTCCGTCCGCCCCTCGCCCGAGGAGATCTCCCGCTCCGCCCCCCAGCATGCCCTCGAACTTGGATTCCGGTGCGCGGCGGTGGGGATTCCGAACGGGCGCCTCGTCCTGGGCTGGGAGAGAGCGCCCACCGGCCAGATCCCCTTTCAGGTCCTGCGATACCATTTCGAGCCGCTGGGAACGTTCTCGCGGATGTGGCGAGAGCGGGTCCTCGCCCTCGAAGCGACCCGGCGCGACGGACGGTTCGAGCGCCTCGCCGCGTGCCCGGCCTGGCGGGCCCGCTCGTGTCCGTATCAGCCGGAGTGCGGTTGTCCGGGCGGCCTTACTTCGCGGTAAATCACCGCGGAAGCGACCTCGCGGAACCCCGTGGCCCGGTAGAGCGCGCGGGCCGGTTCGTTCTCGGAGGTGACCCAGAGCCGGACGGTCGAGTACCCGAGCGCCGCGAGGGCCCGGAACCCCCATCGCACGAGATAACGGCCCAGTCCACGGCGACGATGGCTCGGTTCGACCATTACATCGAGGTAGATCGCCATCCGAGGGGTCTGCTCCGACGTCAACAATGCCGCTTCGAGCTCGCTCGTCGAGGCATCGACGAGCGCGGTGGACGCCTCATCGAGGAAGCGGCCGAGCCGACCCTCGATCAGCTCGTCGAGCATCCGGCCGTACTCCGTGCGATCCGTACCGATGAGCTGGGCATCGACCGTGTTCCGGAACGCGCGCACGTCGAGTTCCACCAGCGCCTCCCTTGGGAGGGAGCGGATCGGGTACATACGGATCCCCGAAGGAGCGTCCGCGATCGGCGCGATGTCCTCGGGTACGATCGCCCGCTCCATCGCCCACCGCTTCAGCATGGTCCGTTCGGGAGGGTGGTGGAGTAGGTCCGCCAGCGCGTGCTCCCCGGTCGGATCGAGTCCCGTAAAACCGATGTCCAGCGACTCGATGTTCGGCGAGAGATCGCGACGGATCGCTTCGACGAGAGCCGCCGCCCGAGCTACGGCTCCTTCGCCGGGCTCGACATGGACGTGGCCGAACGCGGCCCGCGGGCGGGTCGAGTAGAACCCGAGGCCCTCGCCCTCTCCGCCGGGTGCCGCAAGGTACCACCCCCTCATCCTCCCCCTCGCGAGGTCTTCCGACGATTCCTCGATCCACGAGGACGGCGGGGATTCGCCGCGCTCCAGCAAGTGGGCGCGGATGGAGTGCGTCAGCTCTTCGAGTACATCCCGGCGAGCTTCGGTGGCGGGACGCGGGGTCGACATGGCCCGGCTGTCCGACTACGGCGGAGCGAACTCCTTCTCCAGGAGCCGTGCGATATCCGGGGCGACCGATACCTTGAGGGCGCCGTTTTGCAACGTGTCGGTCGCGTAGATATCGTCCGCGACCGCCTTGATCCGCTCGAAAGCATCCCGAAGGAAGAGACCGTGCGTGCAGGCGGAGGTGACGGCGCTCGCTCCCGCGGCGCGGAGGACTTTCGCCGCCTCGACGATCGTTCCGCCGGTCGATACGACGTCATCGAAGATGGTGACCTGCTTCCCTTGGAAGTCGAACGGGATCGGGTCGGGGAGCTTCAATTCGACATGCTCGCTGTCGAGGCGCTTCTTTTCGAGGGCGAACCACGGTCGGCCCAGGATGTCGGCGAGACGTCGGACCCGATCGGCCCCACCTTTGTCCGGTGAGACGAGCACGTCCACCGGGCGCTGGCGAAGCTGGCGCGCGAACGCCGGGATCGCACTGGCCTCGAACGCGGGCTTGGTGAACTGCGCGAGCGTCAGAGAAGAGTGCAGGTCGACCGTGACGACGCCGTCCGCACCGAGCTCGACGTGGCGCGCGAGAGCCCGGGAGCTGACCGGTTCGCCGGGGAAGAAGCGGCGATCCTGCCGTGCGTAACCAAAGTACGGGACCACGACGATCGCCCGGCGCGCCCCCCCTTCTCGCACCGCGTC
The DNA here is from genome assembly GCA_021826685.1 of Thermoplasmata archaeon. GTDB lineage: Archaea > Thermoplasmatota > Thermoplasmata > Lutacidiplasmatales > UBA184 > Lutacidiplasma. The sequence goes on along the minus strand of JAKAYT010000002.1, from coordinate 83,793 downwards.
CTGAAGGAGGAGGAGCTCGAGGAGGTCCTGGTCGGAGCGGGTCGATTGTACGATCACCACGTCCTCGTTCTGGAAGTTCCCGCCGACGCGCAGGTAGAGCTCGCCGTCCGGGAACCGCTTCATGAACGGAACGCTGAACGGGGCGTTGCCGAGCTCCCGGGAAATGCGTTCGGCGAGGTCGGTGGAGGCCGTGCCTCCGATGACATGCATTCGGGGTTCCCCACGATGCGACTCGCGGGCGCGTTAAAGAAGTTGTGCTCGGACGATGGGAACTAGAGCTCGTCGTCTTCGTCCTCTGCGTCGGCCCGCCTCGGCCGCGAAGGGCCGTTCCGGCGGACCTTCGGCTTCGGCCGGCCTCGGACCGCGCGGGGCGATCGCGTCTTCTCGGGCTCTTCGTCCTCGTCCCGCGCCCGTCGGTGGAACCAACGTCGCACGCTCCCTCCGTCCTCCATTTCGGCTGTCTGCTCTTGCTCGCGACGGACCGCATCCTCCCGCTCTCGGACCGCGGCCCGCCGAGGATCTACCGGACGGAAGGAGCTCCAGGCGTAGGAGATGGCGAATCCGACGAGGACGATCGCGACGACCGAGAGGCCGAGGAACTCCCACGATTGGGAGGGAACCTCCCCGGCGTTCCCGGCGATCAGCAGGCGGGCGGCGCCGATCCAAGGGATCATTCCGCGTGCGACGCCGATCACCCAGCCCGGCTCCACGAGCGTGCTCGCTCCGTCGGCCTGGTCGGCGATGCCGTAGCAGCCGGTGGAACACCCCTGAGGCGAGAGGTTGTTATCGCCCATCGTCACGAGGCCGGAGTGCGCTCCCAGATCCTCCGGGCTCAAGGTGATGTTCACGGTCGCGTCCCGCCAGCCGATGTGATAGAGCACGAGCTCACCGGACATCCCGAGGGCACCGCATCCGTTCGGGCTCGAGGTCACCCGGTAGACCGCATTCGCCGCGGTCCCGCACGGGAGCCCGGCCAGGCTAGGCGCGGAGTACGTCCCGTTCGCGTTGTACTGGAGGTAGACGATCGCGCGATGGATGATCGGAGTCGCGGTACCGCCGTTCGGTTCGTACAAGACGACGTCCCCGTACTCACCGTAGGTCGTGTAGCGGGACGCCATCGCGACGACGTAGGGCGTGATCGAATCGAACGAGACCTTCTTGCTCAATACCAGGTCGCCGGTGTTGATGAGCCCAAGCTGATCGTTCGGCCCGTGCTGCATGCTCTCGGACTGGACCACGTAGACCGGGGGCCAGCTGCTCGTGTAGGCGACGAGCCCTCCGATCACCAGGAGGAGAATGAGGACCGCTATGAGCGGGACGAACCAGAACGAGTCGCGGAACCTCCAGTAGGTGGGTGACGATCGCCGGGCGTTGAGCTTGGCCTCCAGCAGTTCTCGTCGGCTGGCGGCCACGTCATCTTCGGGGACGCCCGCCTTCGAACGCCACGGGCGGATCGGCCGGGGCGCGGGCGGGTACGCCGGTCGGCGGGAGGCCCTCGAGGAGGTCGCGCGGCGGCGGGAGGGCGTTGCCTTTTCCTCCTCTCCCGAGTCCTCCTCCTCCTCCTCGAGGTCGTCACTGGGATCGTCGCGCCGGCTCACGCTCGGTGCCTCGGACCTTCGGGCCTTAACCCTTAGTCTCGACCTGTAAGGGCCCTCCCGGGGGAGTTTAGAGCGCTTGGGGGATTCCCGCGATCCCCTCGAGGGCACGCCGCGGCGACGATCAGTCGCGATCTTCGGGTGGAAGTAGATCCGGGATCCCGTCCTCGATCGGGAAGACGGTATGGCACTTGGTGCACGTCAGGGTCCCGGTGACGATCTCAGTGCCCTCCGTGCGGGTCGCTTCGAGGGACAGCTCCGCGCGGCACATCGGGCAGCGGAGGATCTCCATCAGCTCGGGTCTCATTTGGCCGTCCCCTGGACGATACCATATCCGATGAGCCGCCAGGCATTCAGCTTACGCGAAATCGCGACCCGACTCTCCGGGAAGACCGTCACCGCGCGTCCGAGCGAGAGCTCGACCTCGTCGCCGCGCGCACTCGTCACTTTTCCGGGCGCAATCGTGGTGCCGACGGTGATCGCAAGGATCTCGCTGGTCCGTATCTTCTCTACCTTCATCTCACGCTCGGCGCCGAGGATGCGGTCGAGGAGCGTCGTGCGGATCCGGATCTTCTGACTGACGGGGGGTAGCGTTCCGGGGGTCCCCACGAGGCGACCGGTGAGCCCGTCTCCCTTCGTCAAGGAGGGGTCGAGGGTCGTCGCAATCGCGGCCAGTCCGCCGGGTCGGAGTTCGTCGATTTCCTGTCCCCCGGCCAGGATCGTCGTGATCTTCGCGCGCAGCGACTCCACGGTCCCCCCGCCGGATGCCGCGAGTCCGGGGCGGATCTCGATCTCGTCACCGGCCTTCAAGCGCCCCTGCAGCAGTGAACCGCCGAGAACGCCCCCGCGCAGCTCTTTCGGCCGTGTCCCGGGACGGTTGATGTCAAAGGATCGGGCGACGTACATCAACGGGGGTTTCGTCGGATCTCGGGCAGGAGTCGGGATCGTCTCCTCGATCGCCTCGATGAGCGCGTCGATGTTGACCTTGTGGTTCGCGCTGATGGGCACGATCGGTGCGGAAGCGATTGGAGAGCCGGAAAGGAACTCACGGATCTGGCGATAGTTCTCCATGGCCTGCTCGCTCGTGAGCAGGTCGATTTTGTTCTGGACGACGACCACCTTGTGGACGCCGATGATGTCCAGCGCGTAGAGGTGCTCGCGCGTCTGGGGCTGGGGCGCGGGTTCATTCGCTGCGACGAGGAGCAGGGCCCCATCCATGAGCGCGGCGCCGCTGAGCATCGTAGCCATCAGCGTCTCGTGGCCCGGAGCGTCGACGAAGGAGACCGCGCGGAGGAACTTCGCCTCGCCTCCGCAGTTGGGGCAGGCCGGATCCGTCGTGTAACAGCGGGGCGGCGGGCACGCCGCACAGCGGTAGAACGCCGTGTCGGCGTATCCCAACTTGATCGAGATGCCGCGCTTGAGCTCCTCGGAATGGCGGTCGGTCCACTCACCGGTGAGCGCTTGGGTCAGGGTGGTCTTGCCGTGGTCGACGTGGCCCACCAGGCCGATGTTCACTTCGGGTTGACGAGGAACCTTCATGACGCGCTCGCGCCCAACAGTTCCGCGAGCGGCTTTGAGCCTCTCTGATCGACGACCAGGTTGATCTGGACGGTGTCCTCGCTGATCGTGTTCCCACGGAACGTGCGGCGCTTACGCATCCCCGCTCGCGGCGCGGCGAATCCGAAGCCGTCCCCCACGTAGAGACGCATCTGGCGAGCTCCCGGGAGGTCGGGTCGCAGGGGGAACCCGCTCCGGTCGGTGCCTCCCGTGAGCCGGAACGTGTAGCCGGAGGCGCCGATCAGCTCCCCTCCGACCGTCTCCCCGATCCGCTTACCGAGGAACCCGGCCGATTGCGGGTCGGCCACCGTGCGAGCGTAGGATTTGCTCGCATCCGAGATCACGAGCTTGTATTCCACCATCGATGGGCCTATGAGCGCGCGCGCCAGTTGGACCTGCTTTAAAACGCTTACCGCGAGAATCGGTCAGCGGCCCGCCGGAGGGCCGGTGCGAGACGGGCTCGCTCGTCCCTTTCCTCGATCGCGGCCGGAGCTCAGGCGCTCCGGACCACGAGTCCGCGCGAGCTCACCACCATCGACGGAGAGGGCGGGGCGGACTCAGGAACGACCCCCGAGGCAGAGCACGACGAGTTCGTCGTCGAATGAGTGATCACGTCGCCCGTCGACGCATCTACCGTGGCGTTGAAAAAGTATCCGGTCGTCGACCCGGTGCTCGTGACCGCGCACGTAGTGTAAGTGACGGACCACGTCGCTTGATCGGTGACGGGATCCCCCGAAAGGTACCAGACGCGCTGGGTCTGAGTGTAGTTTTCCAAGAATTGAGCGCCGCCGACCGCGTCCACAGCGCGCACGGCCACGCTCGAATCGACTAGGCTGCCGTAGTGCGTGAGAGGCGGCTCCAGCGCCACGAGAGAACAGTAACCTCCGTGCGCGGCGAACAGCGGCGTGGCCGAGCCGTTGAGCACCGCGACCAGGAGTAAACCCGTGGCATTCGTGTACTCGAAGATCCAGGCGGCCGCTCCGCCCGCCGTCGCGTTCGCGTCCGTCGGGGGGATGTAGATCGAGGACGGGCTGCCGGCGGGATAGCTGACATTGCATCCAATGCTCGCGTACGCCGCTTCCAGCTCCTCGACGGCCACGCTAGTCCCGGCGGTGAGAGCCAATCCCCCCGCGAGGACGTCGCCCCACGGGCCGCCGCGCACTCCCGATGCGGCCGAGTTCGCCGGTCCTTGGGCCGTAGCGTATGTTGGGACTTTCGTCACGGCGCCGGCGGGCAGCGGGATCACGCCGACGGCGATGAGGACCACGACGATCACGATCACCGCCACCACGGTCGACGCCGTCGGCACCAGCCAGCGGGGCCGCCGTGCGGGAGAAGCCGGGGGAGGAGGGCCGCCCCCGGCTTCCGGAACAAACGACGAGGACGCAGGAGAAGGGGCCACACTTGTCGGGGTCGGAGGCTCGGAAGGAGCCGAGGATGCCGCTGCGCTCACGGGGTGGAGAAGTTACACGGTCCTATTGAGCTCTCGTCCGACCGAGATTCCACGGTAACCTGCCGTTTATAACGCGGGCGCCACGTCGGACTGTCCGGGGCCAGGCGACCATGTCCGGCGTTCTCGCGGAGCTCGCTCTGGTCGCACTGCTGGTCGGGATGCTGGTCGCCTCGGTCTGGGACATTCTCCAGCGGGAGGTCCCGGACGGGTGTTGGCAGGTCATGGGGATCGTCGGGGCCGGCTTGGGCGCGGTGCTTCTCTCCTCAAACTCCTCCGCTCTCGGCCTCGTCCTTTGGCTCCTCGTCGTCGGCCTCGCGGTGGAACACTTCTTCGATTGGGAAACTCCCCTGCATCGGCGCTCCCAACTCGCGGGGCGCTGGATCGAGCTATCGGCGTTCGTTGCGTGCGTCGTGGCTGTCGCCGTCGCGATCGGGCTCTACGGTCTCTCGGCTCGGGGGGTTCCGGACGCCGTCGTGGCCACGTTGGCGGTCGTCGTGATCGCCCGCGCCCTCTACGAGGTAGGGGCGCTTTGGGGTGCCGCCGATGCTCGGGCGCTCATGGCCATGTCCGTCCTGGTGCCGCTGTCGCCGGCCACCCTCCTCGTCCTTCCGGCGCCGGCCCAACAGTTCGCGGACGTCGTTCCGTTCGCTCTGAATGCCCTGATCAACGGGCTCGTGCTCGTCGTGATCGCGGTCCCCGTAACGATCGCCGTACTCAACCTGCGGCGCAAAGAGTTCTCGGCCCGCGACGGGTTCGTCAGTTACACCATCCCCGTGGGCGACCTGGCCCGTCGTTACGTTTGGGTTCGAGAACGCCGCGAGCGACGTGCAGAAACGGCCGAGAGGGCGATGACGTCACAGGAAGACCGGCAGGGTCGCTCCGTCGCGGCGCGAGAACTGGCGGCGCGCGGCGTAGATCGTGTGCGCGTGACCCCGCAGATCCCTCTGGTCGCCTTTCTTGCGGCCGGTGCCTTGCTCGCGTGGGTGGCCGGGAACCTCCTCGCCAACCTCTTTGCCCTCCGGTAGCTCTCCGAACGGGAAGCACCACTGTGGTCCCTCGCCGCTCGGGCTCGGGGATCTAACTCTCTCGGCGCCTCGGCGATCATCCTCTGTCGGGCTCCTAAGCGCGGTTCCTGGGCCGAACACTCCGCGGCGGTTTGGCCCCGTGAACCCCGGTCAGCGCCATGCGACCTTCCCGTGCGCGGGAGGGACCCGCGGCTCCGGCCATTGCCCGGGGGAGTCACGGTGCATCAGGAAGAACCCGCGGTCTCCAGGGGATGGGCAGACTCACCGCCCGGGCGAACCATGGAAGGCGAGAAGAGACCCACACCCTCCGTAGGAACGGCGAACGATGCTCGCTCCGGGGCCGGACCTCCCTAACAGGAATGGCGGGCAGCCACGCACAACCTTTTGGGCACATCGCAATTCGTCGGTGCCGGAGCGGGAATGCCTGCGGCAAAGAAACAGCCTCCGATCCGCGTTCTGATTGCGAAACCGGGACTGGACGGGCACGATCGAGGGGCCAAGGTCGTGGCGCGCGCTCTGCGGGACGCGGGGATGGAGGTCATCTACGCCGGCCTTCGTCAGACGCCCGAGGCGATCGTGCAGGCCGCGATGGAGGAGGACGTCGACATCGTCGGGCTTTCCATCCTCTCGGGAGCGCACATGGCGTTGATCCCGAAGATCCTCGAACTCATGCGTAAGGAGAGATCCGGGCGGATTCCCGTGTTCGTGGGAGGGATCATACCCGACGAGGACGCCCGACAGCTGCGCAAGCTCGGGGTCAAGGCGATATTCGGACCCGGCGCATCTCTCGAAGAGATCGTGAAGTCCGCGAAGCGCCTCGCCGGCCGGGCCTCATGAGCCCGGCCCGCCGCTTCCCGCCGGCGGCCCAAGCCCTGATCGACGGTGACCGTCGCGCCCTCGCGCGCCTCATCACCGGCGCGGAAAACGATGATCCCGGGGCGCGCGAGGTCTTGCGGGCGATCTATCCCCACACCGGCCATGCGTGGCTCATCGGGCTGGCCGGACCGCTCGGAGTAGGCAAGTCCTCGCTCATCAACGCGCTGCTCGCTCACGTGCGCTCGCTCGGGAAGAAGGTCGCGGTCGTGGCCGTCGATCCGTCGAGCCCGTTCTCGGGAGGGTCGGTCCTCGGCGACCGGATTCGGCTGGATCGACCTCCCGACGACCCGGGGATCTTCATCCGCTCCATGGCGACCCGAGGCCACGCCGGCGGACTCGCCCGGGCGACGCGGGAGGTCGTGCGCCTGTTGGAGGCCGCGGGATTCGGGATCGTCCTCGTCGAAACCGTCGGGAGCGGCCAAGTCGACGTCGAGATCCGGCAGGTCGCGACCACGAGCGTTGTCGTCCTCGTCCCTCATCTCGGCGATGAGGTCCAGACGCTCAAGGCGGGGCTCTTCGAGATCGCCGACGTGTTCTGCGTGAACAAGTCAGATCTGCCCGGCGCGGACCGGGCCCGGCGCGACCTCGCCGAGCTCGCATCCTTGGGCAGCGTGGATCCCGGCTGGAGGGTGCCCGTGGTCGCTACATCGACGACGATCCCCTCGGGGATCCCCGAACTATGGCAGGCGATCGAAGCCCACGAACACTACCTCGACTCGAGCGGCAAACGCCTCGAAGGAGAACGCCGTCGGTTGACCCAGGAGATCCTAGCCCTCGCGGAATCTCGGTTCGTCGCGGACCTGTCGCGGGACCCGAGCCTTCCGCGGCGCGTCGAGCCGGTACTCGCCCACCGAATCGACCCCGAGACCGCCGCGCGTCGTTGGTGGCAGGAGCGGAGGAAGGGGCGCGCGTAGATGGTCCCGATGGCGGTCGCGGGACTTCTCACGATCCTCGCCGGCCTCGGGTTCTTCGTGTACTTCTTCTTCGGATCGTTCGCCTACGGGGCGGGGTACGAACCGACGCCGGCCCGCGTCGCGGATCGAATGATCCGCCTCGCGAACCCTTCCGCGACCGACCTCGTGATCGATCTCGGCGCGGGGACCGGCGAGCTCGCGCTGCGGGTGGCTCGCGATCGGGGATCACGAGTGCGCGCCGTCGAGATCGATCGCCTTCGAGCTGTCATTCTGTCCCTCCGCCAGAGATGGGGGAACGATCGGGATCGGGTGACGATCGTCCGGGGGAATCTCTTCGACGAGGACTTGACCCGGGCGAATGTTGTCTTCGCATTCCTCTGGCCCTCGACGATGGCTCGCCTTCGGCCCAAACTCGAACGAGAACTCCCGCGCGGAGCTCGGTTCGTGACGCACTACCATCCGATACCGGGCTGGGTCCCGTACGCCACGTCCGGGGCGGTCTACGCCTACCGCGCGCCCGAATGCTGGGCGTCCGGCGCTACAAGGGATGGTACATGAACCAGAAGACTCCCATCACCGCGAAGATCGCGAGGATGAGAATGCCTCCGACCACCCAGCCCAAGTAAGGGTTGTATTTCTTCTCCGAAGCCGCTGGCCGCCCGACTGCCACGCCCGCTTCACGTCCGGGGCGGTTTATCTGGGCTCGACTCGTACGATAGACGCCCGGGGGGATCACGGGATTCCCGCGCCGATGTACCCGTAAAAGCCTAGGACCGCGACCGCGACTGCAACCGCGATCCCTACCGCGAAGACCGTGACCAAGAACGCTCGCGGGATCTCCCTGGACGGCGGAGCGGGCATCTGCACACGGCGAAGAGCGCGAGCCGGTTCATCTAGCGTTGGTTCGTTCCGTTCCGGGGGGCAACCTAGGGGCTGGCCGCGGGTTTCGTCTTGGAGCGCTCGGTACCCGTAGCGGGACTGGCCGTATCGGCCGGAGCGGAGGTCCCGGGGGCTGAGCTCGGGGGAGAGGGCGCCGTAGGGGCTCCTGCGGGCGCGGCGGCAGATTCGGTCTTCTCGGGGGTCGGGGTGACGTACTCTTCCACGAATCGTATTGACTTGGGGGAGATCTGGGTGCGGATGCGATCGACGATCCGTGGCTTGTCGCCGAACCAGGAAGGGTCGAACTTGGCCCGGTCGGGGACCTTGATCGTTACGACGTGGTCGCGGATCTCGACGTGGAATTCCGAGCCCGGCCGGCCGTATTCAATCTCGATCAGCGCACGGACCTGCTCGTCCGGATCCGTGATGCGGTCCACGATCTTGAACTTCCCGCGGACCTTGCGGCCCGCGAACGGAGGGTTGAAGTCGACCCGGACACGGGCCTGCGTGAGCGTCACGACGCGGCCCTCTCGTCCCCGGATCGTCAGGATCGTGCCCACATCCAGATGCGCGTCCTGTCGGCGCATTTCGGGCAGGCGCTCGATCTCGTGCATCGAGAACAGTTCGATCAGCTTGGGGTCCCGCTCTCCGAAGGCATCTACCGCGGCGAACTCCTTCGTGATCTCGTTGCCGACGGTGCTGCCGACCAGGGTCTGCTCGATCCCGGAGGGGAAGTAGGGGCCGCCGATGAGGTGGGGCCGAGGTCCGTAGCGACGCCCTTGCGGAAGCTGCCCCAGGGCATCCTGAGCAACCTCCTCGCGGGTGGTTCCGATGAGCTCGGGCTTCGCCCCGCCCTCAGCCCAGAGCTCGAAGTCGAGGTGCACAAGATCGCCCGAAGCGACCGTAGCGACCGGCGAAGCTGCGGCGTGAGAGGTCATCGCCGCGCGGAGCGCGCTTGCGGTTTAAGGTTTGCCGGACCGGGGCGGCTCCGTCGAGGCAGAGCCCACCTCCCGGCGGCCCGTCCAACCGTAGTGGATGAGACCCCGGAAGGCCCCGAACAACGTCGCCCACCGACGGAGGATCTCGAAGGCCCGGAACCGCATCCCGGGGTACGTCCGTTCCCATCGGAGGCCCTGGACGGACAATCCCAAAGCGAGGACAGCGAGCCCTCCCGAGCCCGTCGCGAGCAAGCCCACCGCGGGCCAATAGAGTTGGGGGAAGGCGAGGAAGATCGCCCCGAGGACCGCGAGCGCCGGCAGGAGGACGTAGGGAGCCAGCCGTCCCCCGGTCGCCTCGTACGTCGAGGCGTGGCGCCGCCAGACGAGGTAGCCTCCCGTCGCGTAGCGGCTTTGCTTGCGCAGCAGCGAGCCCGAAGTAAGTTCAGAGAAGTCGTGATCGACGATTGCGCCCGGGACGTAGCGGCCCTTCCAGCCGGCGCGGCTCGCCCGGACCGCCATCTCCTGATCCTCGCTGGAGGCATAGGGATAGAGCGTGGCGTCGAGGAGGCCCAACTGATCGAAGACCGAGGTGCGCCAGGCGGAGTTGCCCATCGGCAACGACGTAGGGTGGGCTCGCGCAGTCACGTCGTAGAAACGTCGAAGGTACCCATCGTAGTACCGCACCCCGGCGCCGTGGCAGGTCGACGGGAGGGCGGGGGTCGGCCCCCCGGTGAAGCCGATCCTAGGGTCGTCAAACGGCCCGAGCAGCTCCCCCAACCACTCCGGCCGAGCGATCTCGTCCGCATCGATGAACGCAACGAATTCGGTGGAAACCACCTGGAGGGCCCGGTTCCGGCTCTCGCTGATCGTGCCCGGCGCGTCCAGCCATTCCACGCGCGGATCGCGTGCTCGCCACCGTTCCACGATCGGGCGGACGATCCCGTCCGGGCCGCTCCCGTCGTCGACGAGGATCCGATCCGGTCGGCGCCGCTGCTCGAGGAGGCTGTGCAGGGTACGCTCGACGCGGCGATCATTGAGCACGGTCAGGATGACGGTGACGGTTCCGGGCGTCCGCTCCGGGGCGCTCACGGTGACCTAACGAGTACGGGCGGAAATGGATTGGCGCATCTGCTCGATCGACAGATCCACGGCCCCGGCACTGTTCCATCGAGCCGTCCAGCCGAGTCGGGCGATCTTGTCGATCGCGAGATCCTGCTGGGGCACGTCCCCCGGCCAGCCTCGCGTTCCGCCGGTGTATTCGATTCGGGCCCCGCCTCCATGGGCCCGTACGACCTTCTCTGCAATCTCCCGTACGCTGATACGATCGCCCGTACCGAGGTTGAAGAGGTTCACTCGATCGTGCCCTCGCTCGGAGGCAAAGAGCATCGCATCGACGCAGTCTTCGGTTCGAAGGTAGCTCTTGGCTTGGCGTCCGTCCCCGAGAACCTCGAGCCGAGAGGGGTCCTTCGCGAGCTTTTCGAAGAAATCAAAGAGCACGCCATGCGTCATCAAGGGTCCGATGATGTTCGCGAAACGGAAGATGTAGCTCGTCGTCCCGTAGCAGGAGGCGTATGCGCTCACCAGGCCCTCGCTCGCGAGCTTGGAGGCCCCGTAGAGCGACTCCGGGAGCAGGGGTCCGTAGCTTTCGGGGGTCGGAAAGACCGTCGGCATCCCGTAGACCGTGCTCGAGGAGGAGAAATGCACTCGAGGGACGTCGTGACGCCGAGTAGCTTCGAGCACATGGAACGTGGCGATCGTGCCGTGCTCCAGATCGAGCCGCGGGTCCTCGGTCCCTCGCCGGATGTCCGGGTTCGCGGCAAGGTGCCAGACCTCGCGGGCGCCCCGGAACTCATCGGTCCATGACCCGTCCTGCCGAAGGTCGCTGATGACGAGCTTCCACCCGTCCGGTCGTCCCAGCCGGTCCAAGTGCGCCCGCCGTCCCGAAGAGAGGTTGTCGATGATCCGCACCTCATTCCCGCGTTTCACCAGGGCTTCGACCAAAAAGGTGCCGATCGCGCCGGCGCCCCCGGTCACGACCACCGGGCCCCCGGGGCGCTCGGTCGGCGGCATGCGGGCCGTCGCACGGACGGTTCCATATTTAAACGGACGGAGGCTGCGAGCAGCGAACCTTTGCGATGGGGCCTCCACGTAGCCCACGGGTCGAGCTTGCGCCGATCGATCCCGGATCGCGCGAGCGCATCTTTCGATGGTACCAGGACCCGGAGCTGGTCGCACCCTTTGACCGGTATGAAACCGAGCAGTATCCGTCGTTCCTGGAATCGCTCGAGAGCGCCGCGAGCGATCCTCGCTCCCTCGCTCCTCGATACGCGATCCGCAAGCGATCCGACGGGACCCTCCTGGGCTGTGTGGGCTACTATTTCGCCCATCCGGTCCTCGAGTACGTCGACGTATGGTACGTCATGGGCGCTAGCGAAGAACGCGGCCACGGCTACGGGACCGAAGCGGTCGGGCTTCTCATCGACCGGGTCTACGCCGAGTTCCACGTCGAGCGTGTCGGCGCGACGTGCGATGTCGACAACGTCGGCTCGGCGCGCCTCCTCGAAAAGCTCGGCTTGCGACGCGAGGGAACTCTGCGTTCCGCGCTATTCCACCACGGTGCGTGGCACGACGTGCACGTGTACGGGACTACTCGGGCGGAGTGGTCCCGCCTCCGTTCACCAGCACGTAGCTGAGCCGAGTGCCCCCTTCGTCCCGCTCCGAGATCGGTCGAATCTCGAGCTCTCCGACCTCCGAGGTCGAACGCACGTGGGTACCCCCGCAGGGGCACAGATCGATCCCCTCGATCTCGATGAGGCGCACCGGATCCACGCCCGGCGCGAGAGCGACCAGGCTCGAGCGTGCCGTGGGGTGCCGATCCCATTCGACCCGTGGGACCTCCCGGATCCGAACGTGCCGCGGGTCGCTCGCCATCCTCGCGGCATCCTCTCCGAGTTCCTCGATGGCACGAAAGGGCAACGCGCGATCGAGCTCGATGACCGCCTCGCGCCCCCGGAGCGACGCGCGACGCGTGCGCGCGCCGTACCGCGCGAAGATCCGGGCGCTGAGGTAGTGCTGGGACGTGTGGAGCCGCATGTGTCGCTCCCGCCGGGCCCAGTCGATGGTCGCTTCCACCTCGGTGCCGACAGCGAGTCCCGCGCGGGCGGAGGCGGCGCCGGAGAGCCGATGGACGACCGTCGATCCCTGCTTTACCACATCGACGACGGCCGCAGCGACAGGGGCGCGGGGGGCCCGCAGGGTCCCGAGATCGTTTGGCTGCCCCCCACCGGTCGGATAGAAGAACGTTCGGTCGAGAACCACCCCCCCGGGGGGCCGCGCCACGACCCGCGCGCGGAAAGATCGAGTGTACGCGCCGTCCATCGACGCGAGGTACGCCAGCTCCGTCACGACCGCCCCACCTCCTCCCGGGCCAAAGCGCCTCTCCCCCGGGAGCGATGCGCAGCTTTTTGAGGGGGGAGAGTGTCGCGCGCCGAGGCGCTGCGAATGTTCAAGGCTCGCATTAAGACCGAGACCCTCCGCGAGCTCGTCGAGGTCGTCTCCACCCTCGTCTCCGAAGTAAAGCTGTCGATCTCGAAGGACGGGGTCGAGGTCCGTGCGGTCGACCCCTCGCACGTGGCGATGCTCGTCCTCAAGCTCGAGGGGGGGATCTTCGAGGAGTTCACCGGCGAACCCACCAGTATCGGGGTCGATGTGGAGAAATTGAAGGACGTCCTCCGCCTCGCCAAGCCCGGGGAGAACATCGACCTCGAGTACGACGGCGGCAAGAGTCGGCTCATCGTCAAGGTCGGAAAGGTCACCCGCTCGATGTCCGTGATCGATCCCGCCGGGATGCCGGAGCCCAAGGTGCCGAACGTGAGCCCCCCTGCGGTCGCCGTCGTGTCGATGGACGAGATCCGGCAAGGGATCCGCGGCAGCGAGAGCATCTCCGATCACGTCACGATTCAGGTCGAACCCGAGGTCTTCCGTCTCTATTCCGAGGGCGAGACCGACCGCGTGGACCTCCACCTCTCCAAGGGCGGGCCCGGCCTGACCCGCCTCGAGTCGAAGGAGCCGGTGAAGAGCATGTACCCGCTCGACTTCTTCTCGGCGATGATGAAGTCGATCACGTCCGCGGACGAGGTCACGCTGCACGTCGGCAACGAGTACCCGCTCAAGGTCGAGTTCTCGATGGCCAACGGGAAAGGATCGGGACGTTTCCTCCTTGCTCCGCGTGTGGAAGAAGACTAACGACATCGCGGGCGGACTCGGTTCCCCTCTCCCGCGGAGCCCTCGCTGACGTTATGCCGTGCGACCGGTGATCGGTAGCGATGCCCGCGCCCGAACCGGTCCGGGTTGCGATCGTCTCCGCCGTCCGGACCCCGATTGGAAGGTATCTCGGATCCCTTCGCGAGGTCCCGGCGACCGCGCTCGGGGCGTTCGCGGCCCGGGCGGCGATCGAGCGCGCCCACCTCGCTCCGGCCGACATCGAGGATGTCCTCTTCGGTCACGGGATCCAGGCGGGCGCGGGTCAGAACCCGGCGCGACAGGTCGGGCGGGGAGCCGGGGTACCGGACAGCAGCGGCGCTACGACGGTGAACATGGTCTGCGGCTCCGGGATGAAGGCCGTGCACATCGGCCTATCGGAGATCCGTGCGGGAGAGGCGAATCTCGTGCTGGTCGGGGGGATGGAGTCGATGTCGCGGGCGCCCTATCTCGTTACGGGAGAGGTGCGCTCGGGCATCAAGTTCGGTAACCGAGCGTTCGTGGACGCGATGCAGGAGGACGCCTTGCGAGACGCCTACTCTGAGCACGAGCTGATGGGCATGACCGGTGAAAGGGTCGCCGAGCGCTTCCATCTCACCCGGGAGGAGATCGACCGCTACGCCGTGCGCAGCAACCACCGCGCGGCTGCCGCGACCGCCGACGGCCGGTTCGCCCGCGAGATCGTCGAGATCCCGAGCGCGCTCGCTCCCCGCTCGAAGGGTCTGTCGGTCGATGAGTGCGTGCGCGCGGACACGAGCCTTGAGGGCCTCGCGCGATTGGCTCCCGCGTTCCTCCCCGGAGGGGTCGTCACCGCCGGCAACGCCTCGAAACTCTCCGACGGAGCAGCGGCCCTGGTCCTCGCCTCGGCGTCCGAGGTCCGCCGACGCAGCCTCGACCCGCTCGCATGGATTCGCTCGACCTGCGTGAGCGGCGTCGACCCGGCGAACGTGATGGAGTCGCCGATTCCGACGGTCCGCAAGCACCTCGCGGCCGCGGGGCTAGAACCGGGCGATTTCGATCGCGTCGAGCACAACGAAGCCTATGCTTCGGCCTCGTTGGCCGTGCAACGCGCGTTCGGCTTCCCGGACGACCGTTTCAACGCGGTCGGGGGAGCGGTCGCTCTCGGCCACCCTATCGGCGCCAGCGGCGCGCGCATTCTCGTCACGCTCGTCCACGAGCTCGCCCGGGCTCAGGGACACCTCGGGCTCGCCACGCTCTGCATGGGCGGCGGCAACGGGCTCAGCACGATCATCGAACGGCCCTAGCCCGCCACGGCGCGGCGGGCGGCGCGTCGTCCGGAGGACCGACGCTGTTGCTCGGGACCGATCAGGTCGAGGCCCGTCAGAGCCTCGATACGGCGGTAGGCCCACCCGGCCGCTTGGCGCTCCCCGGACACGATGCGCCCTCGCGCCGTCCGAGCGATCGCCTCGGCGAACTCTCTCATCTGCCGGAACGCTCGTTCGGCGCCGAGCTCGTGCCCGATCGCCCGCTCGACACCGCACGCTAGCGACACGACGCACCGAGCGGAGACGGTGCCTCCCGCCCCCCCCTCCATCGAGGCGGAGAACGTGTCGCGCACCCGGCGGAACTCCTCGCGCGCGCGACGCACCTGCCGGTCGTCCCAGTTGATCGGCCGCTGCCGGGGGGTCCCGAGCAGGTACCACCGCAGCGCGTCCGGCCCCCAGCGCTCGATCGAGGGGCCGAGGTCCACGAGGTTCCCGACCGACTTCGACATCTTGTGACCGTTGCGGAGGACGAATCCGGTGTGGAGGAATCCGCGTGCGAACGGCCCATGCGTCAGAGCGAACGCGATCTCGTTCTGGGCGTAGTGGTGCGGGAATATGAGGTCCTGACCACCGCCCTGCAGATCGACCGGCACTCGCAGGTGGTGAGCGGCCATCGAGTAGCACTCGAGGTGCCAGCCCGGGACGCCCGGACCCCATGGGCTCATCCAAGAGGGACGAGGAGGCAACTGCCGGCGCCATACGACGAACTCGCGCAGGTCCAACGGGGGGATCGGTGCGTCGGGGGCCTCCCGGACCTGGTGGCGGCCGAGCTCCTGAGCGATGGCGAAGTTCCGACGGAGGGTCGAGGCGGGCGGGCGATAGAACCATGAGTCGCCCAAGCGGTGCACCCGGCCCGTCCGCTCGAGGCGACGGGCATACCGGACCATCTCGCCGACGAAATCGCTCGCCCGGGGAGCGTACGTCGGCCGAAGGACTCCGAGGGCATCGAGGTCGCGGAAGAACCGACGCTCCTCACGACGAGCGAGCGCGACGGGGGAGGTGCGGAGCTCCCGTGCCCGCACGTTGATCTTGTCTTCGACGTCCGTGATGTTCATCAAGTGGAGGACCGGTACCCCGGTCTCGGCGAAGTAGCGGCGAACCAGGTCGAAGTAGAGGTAGGTCCGGCCATGACCGACGTGGGACGGGGCGTAGACCGTCGGACCGCAGACGTACATGGTGACCGGTGCACGGCGAGATCCTAGGTCCACCGTGCGGCCGGTCCGAGTATCCCGGAACGCGAGCCCCACGCCCCGTCCTCCCGGGGTGGAGAGATATGCCTTTTGGACGCCCCGGCTTCGTTCCCCTCGTTGGGTAGCTTGAAATGGGCCCCGGGGGTCGGTCGCCCCGGAAGGACGCGCCGGGATGGAGACCCTCTACCTGCTCGCCGAGGTCGATTTGGCCCAGCTCGACGCGGTGCTGCAGCGCATCCGTTCGATCCCCCATGTGGTCGAGGTCGAGGCCGTCACCGGGCCGTTCGACCTGATTCTCAAGATTCAGGCGGACCACATCAACGAGGCCCTCGACATCGTCCTCCAACGGATCCGACGGATCCCCGGCATTCGGGCGACCGAGACGCTGGTGACCGTTACCGGCGGGTAGGCCCCTGATCCGGGTGGCCCCCTGATAAATAACCGGCCCGCCTGGCCGGTGCATGGTCGCGGTCGGAGAACCAGCACCGGATTTCGAAGCGAAACTGCAGGACGGATCGAGCTTCCGTTTTTCCTCGACGCGCGGGCATCCTACGGTGCTCTATTTCTATCCCAAGGCCGACACCCCGGGCTGCACGATCGAGGCGAAGGGCTTTCGGGATCACCACGCCGAGTTCCAGAAGAAGGGGGTCGAGATCGTCGGCGTCAGCGTCGACGACTGCCCGGCCCAAGAGGCGTTCCGTCAGAAGTATGGCCTGCCGTTTCGCCTCGTCGCGGACGTGGAGAAGAAGGTCTCCGGGACCTACGGCGTGCTCGGCCCGCACGGGGTCGCTCGCCGAGTGACCTTCCTCATCGGGCCGAACGGAGTGGTCGAGGAGATCGTCGATACCTCGGGCGCCGAGCGGCACGTGGAGCGGGCGCGCGCCCGCTACCTCACGGCGTAACGGACGGCGGATCGGCTCCGTCGTTCGGGGGACTCTTCGCGAGGTTCCCCCGATTCCCGGGGAGCCACCATGCGTGGTCGTGGAGTGCCTGGAGGACCGCCGGGACGAAGTACGTCCGCACGACCGTCGCGTCGAGCAGTACCGCGATCGCGACCGAAAAGCCGATAGCGACGAGGAGGTAGAAGTCGCCGAACATCAGGCTCGCGAAGGCGCCGGCGAGGATGACGGCGGCGGCGGTGATGACCCCGCCCGTCCGGGCGAGAGCTTCGGCAACGGCCTCCCGCGAGGAGCGGCCCTTGATGCGCTCCTCGCGCACGCGGGTGAGCAGGAAGATGTTGTAGTCCGTCCCTAACCCGAGGATCAGCATGAACATCAGCGTCGGGACGTAGAAGAATATCCCAATCCCGAATCCGAGGCCGAGGACGAGGTAGGTCAGAGCCCATGCCCAGGCGATCGAGACCCCGATCGTGGCGACGGCCAGGACCGGCAGCACCGCCGACCGGAGCACGACCAGGAGGACGACCAAGAGGGCGATCGCGACCGCGATGAACAGCCGTTCCGTGGCGATCGACGTCTGGGCGGCGAGATCGTTCGTAATCGGCGCGCCGCCGAGGTAGGCGAGCTTCGTAACGCTGGAATGGTCCGCCGCGTATCGGGAGAACGATCCTTCGACGCCGTGCAGTGCGGACAGCGCCGTCGCGGAGAGGCCGCTCGCGTTCGTCTGGAATGAGAGGAGGACCGTCCGGTGGTCGTTCCCGATGAGCGACGAGGCGAGCGCCTCGAGATTGACCTGCGTCGCAGTCGGTTGGCTCGACAGGTTCTGCCACGTGGCGAGCGGGGCCCCGTAGGATCCGACCAGCGACTGGACCCGCGCGACGCCGTGCGTCGCCTGGGCTAAGCTCGTCAGTTCTGCGAGCTCGGCGAACTCGCTCGCGTTCGTGAGGTTGCCGACGAGGAGCGGGCTGGAGAACGTGACCAGCGCGGTCGTGGGGAATGCGAAGCCGGCTCCGAAGTGCTGGTTCATCGTGGCGAGACCGGCGACCGCGAACTGGGAGGTCGGCAGCTGTTGATAGAAGTCGTAGGAGAGCGGGACGTTGAGCGCGACGTAGATGAGAGGCACCGAGACGAGGAGGAGGATGGCGATCATCGTGTAGGGTCGGCGTCGCGTATAGGCCGCGGCCCGGTAGAAGTAGGTCGACCGAGACTCGTTGCGCATCCGTTGGCGGGCGGAGAGCCGCTCGAACCGGGGCCCGGTCATGGGCCAGAAGACTCGGGGACCGACGATCGCGAGCATCGCCGGGATCATCGTCAGGGAAAGGAGAATCGTCATTAGGATCGCAAAAGAGAGCACCATTCCCCACTGGCTGAGCAAGGCGACTCCGCTGAAGGTGAGCGCGAGCGTCGCGATGACCGCCGTGGTGCCGCTCGTCGCGACGCTCTGACCGGCCCACGTCACGCTCGTCACGATCGCCTCCTTGGAGTCGGCGCCGGCGACCCGCTCCTCCCGGTACCGTGAGAGGAGGAAGATCGAGTAATCGGTCCCGACTCCGAGCACGAAGACCTCCTCGAGCGTGAGGCTCGTCGAATCGACGTGCGTCACGAGGGTCCCCAAGAGGACCGTTCCACCGAGGGCGAGCACGATCGCGATCGCGAGGCCCGCGAACGCGATGAGCGGCGTGAGAGGAGATCGGAAGTAGAGGGCGGTGACCACGAGAAGGACCACGATCGTGATCGGTAGCACGAGCGCGATCGATTCGTTGACCACGCTATTCTCGGCGAGATCGAGCGGGCCGGCCCCCGTCTGGGCGAACGCGATCGAGTCCACGGGATAGGCGCTCCGGGCGACGATTCCGGGCACGAGGCGGTTCATCGCATCGATGTCGGAGTAGACGGGCGTCCCGCCCGTGCGGTTCGTAAAGCTGTCGGGGACGGTGAAGCTGATATCGACGATCTGGGCGGTCCCGCTCCGAGCGACGTAGGAGCTCAAGATGGAGTTCGGGACGGGCAGTGGCTCGGTCCAAAGCGTTGCCGCCGCGACCGTCGCGTTGGCCGAGATCAGAGCCTCCCCCTCAGACGGAACCGAGGTGGGGAACTCGTTGAGGGTCGATAGCAACCAGGCGACGGGGAACCCGAGGATCGGGCTCAGGGTCGCCGCGAGGGTCGTTCGGAGGCTCGTCGCGTTCGTGAAGTTGCCGATGGCCAGGGTGTCGAACACGGCGTTCGCGAGGGCGCGACCGGAAGGGGTCGGAAGCGTGGGATCGATGACCGCGGGCACGTTCGCGCGGGCGACCGCGTTGGCGCAGCTCTCGACCCGAGGATAGTTCGAAGCATACTGCGCGCAGTCCGCCGTGCCGTTGAACCCGGCGGTCGGGGTCGGCGAGGCCCCCGTGTAGAACGCGCCGAGGACGGCGAGCGGAAGGGTCTCGTTCGCGAAGTGGGCCTCGGCATCGCGGTGGGCCAGGACGTTGGCATCCGACGGGGAGACGTTCTCCTCAATGAGCCCCTCCCACGTCCCCAGGAAGTAGGCCGGGACCCCCCAAGCGACCATCGCGGTCTGGTTAATCTCGGTCAGCACTCCCTGCGCGATCGCCTGCTGCAGGCCCGTCGCGCCGAGGATCAACTGTCCCGCAAGGTACGTCGAGTACCTCGAGTAGACGCTGTCGATCGACGCGATGGCCGTGAGCGACGGGTCGCCGGCGAGGGCTCTCGTGACGTTGAGGATCGTGCGTTGCGCGTTCGCGTCGGTAAGGTTCGGGCCGGTGAACAGGAGGTAGCTGGACGATCCCGCGCTCACATCACCGGGGAACAGCCGGTCGAACTCTGCCTGCGCGAGCGAGCTCGGCGCGTTCGCGGGGAGCGTGGTCGTCGAGTTCGTCTCGACCGCGTTGAGGTGGCCGAGGAACGGAAGCGTGACGACGAGCAGTACGACCCAGAGGGCGATGAACCGCCACGGATGGCGGACGGTCGCGCGACCCAACGCGGCGAACGCGCGCGCTCCCCAACCTCTTTCCGGCGGCTCTTTCACGGGCGTTCGACGGGTACTTATCCTCTTAACTTTGTAGCGGTGTCTTGGAGCCGCGACGCTCGCGCCACGCGAGCCGGTAGAGCTCCGGATCCGCGAGGACCCGGTCGGAATCGATGACCCAGCCGCGGGAGACCTCCATCGCCTCCGTGGAGTCGTAGAGAGCTGTGCCCGTGGCCACCAGGGCGCCGGAAGCGTCGACGAGAGCGACCTTCGCCTCCCGCGAGAACGGGCGGGAGATCGACGCGATCCCCCCCCGCGCGAGGTTCGCACCGTGCGCGACGGCTCCCGCGGCTCCTTCCCGGAGCACGACTTGGGGGAACTCCTTCCAGACCTCGGAGATGGGGTGGAGCAGGCCGAGCAGGCGGGAGGCGTCGCCCTGGTCGGCCAGGACCCGAGCGTCGGCGAGCTCGGAGAGGGAGACCGCGTCCTTCTCCGTGAAAGGCCCGGTTCCGATCCGTCGCAGCTCGACCATATGCGCTCCGACGCCGAGCGCGTCGCCGAGATCGACGGCGAGCGTGCGGATGTACGTGCCCGAGTCCGCTCGGACGTCGAACAGCACCGAGGGACCTTGGGTCTCGATCACGGCGAGGTGATGGATCCGTCGAACGCGGCGCTCTCTTCGGACGGCCGAGCGGACGGGCGGGGTCTGGTAGATCGGGCCGGTGAACTCCGCGATGACGCGGGCCAGCTCCCGAGGCGCAACCTCGCCATGGAACTCGAGTACTCCGACATAGCGCTTCGGCAGCTCGAGCAGCATCGGTAGGAGCTTCAAGCCGGGACCGACCCCAATCCATAGGAGCCCCGAGACATTCGGGTCCAGCGTTCCCGCGTGACCCGCCCGCGGGACCCCTATCAGGTCCCGAACCCAAGCGGTCACCTGGTGGGAGGACGGACCCCTCGGCTTGTCGACGAGGACGAACGCGCCGGCCGCGATCCGTTCGCGGACCCTCTCGTCCGCGACGGGGGTTGTCCCCACGGGGTTAGGCCCCCTGCCGCACCGCGAGGAACGCCAGGATCTGGTCACGCACCTGATCGGGAGCGAGGTGGGAGGAATCGATCGCGAGATCCCCGGTCTCCGCGTCGAGATCGATGTCGTAGAGCTGTCGGTAACGGTCCCGCTCGCTCTGAGCGCGTTCGCGGATCCGACGGCGGGCCTCGTCCAGGGTCTGGTGGTCCCGATCCGCCACGCGACGCGCGCGCACCTCTTCGCCCGCGGTGATGAGGATCGCGATGACCGGGACCTGCCGGCGCCGCAAGAGGGTACCTTGGATCCGCCCGTCCAACACGACGCCGGGTCGAGCGAGCGTCGCCATCTCTTCGTCGATCGCCCGGTCGACCTCCGGATGCGCTTCGGCGTAGTGGCTGAAGGTCTCGAGGTCCATCCCTCGGCGCGCCGCCTCGGCCCGGAACAGGTCGCCGGCGGCGCGATAGGTCAGCTGGCGCGCACCGGCGACCGCCCGGCCGGCCGTGGACTTGCCGCTGCCCGGCGGTCCCCCGACCGCCAATACCGGGAGGGCCACGAGCTCTCCTCGCCTAGGACGGGGAGGAGGGCGTCGTGCCGGCGGCGTCCCCGGTCCGAAGGTGCTCTTCCTCGTACCGCGCGAGCCACCAGTGCTTGAGGAAGCGCCGGAAGACGAACGAGAGCGGAACGGTGTAGAGGCTGAACAGGAAGAACCAGTAGGGGAAGTAGCCCAGGACCGTGCTGTTCAGATTGAGCGTGGTCGTGCTGGTCAGGTGGACGACCGCGTTGGGAGCGGCCCCGATCACTCCCCCGACCCAGGAGTAGATCACGATGAGCATGAAGTAGGTGATCGCCATCCCTTTGAACTGAGCGATCGAGACCTCGCTCGACATGCGGGTGAGGCGCTGCTGGAACGGCTTGAGCTCGTCGATGCGATCCTTCTTACCCGACCGGAACGCCGCCATCTGCACCTTGCGGAACGCGCTCGACCACTTCTGGACCTTCGCGGCCTTGATCCAGTCCGTCGTATAGTTGTAGGCGAGCGCCGTGATGATCATCTCGATCGCGCCGGCGAGCGCCATCGTGACGAGCAGGTAGCTCGAGTTGAACCCGATCGCCACGTAGAGCCAGCCCGAAGGATTGTGATAGTTGCCCATCCAGTTCGTGATCGCGTTCCGGGTGCCGCTGTCGATGAGCATCAGGAGCCCGAGCATCCCCAGGAAGATGATCACGAACGTGGAGAACTTGAACGAGGCCGCCGGCCGCGCGTTCCCCCGGGGGGCGGGCGCCGGGGCGGCAGAGCTGCCGGCCGCGCTGGGCAGAGGAGCCGTGGCGTCGGACGCCATGGTCTAGGCCTCCCCGCCCAGGAACCGCCGCAGTACCGGGTTCATCTCCATGAGCTGCTCCCGGCCCATCGCCTCGTACAGATTTATGATAATCCCCACGAGCAGCAGCACGCCGGTCCCGCTCGCATCGCCGACGGTGCCAATGAGATCGGCACCCGCTGCGAGCGCGCCGACGGCGGCGCCGCTGATCACCGTGATGACGGGGATGTAGCGTTCCAGGACGCGTCGTAACACCCGGGGTTCTCTGCGGAAGCCCGGGATCTGCATGCCGGACGCCTCGATCTGGCGCGCGACCGCCTCGGGGCCCATGTTCGTCGTCTGGATCCAGAATTTCGCGAACAGGATCGAGCCGCCGACCATCACTCCGAAGAAGACCCCGACGTGCACGATCCCCTGCCACCAGCTATGGCCGAGGAGCGCGTTCCCGTACGTCGAGTAGTTGATCGCCGGCAATAGCCACGACGCTAAACCGTTGGGCGTCTGGAGATACCACGCCCCGCCCATGAT
Organism: Thermoplasmata archaeon; assembly: GCA_021826685.1. Taxonomy (GTDB): domain Archaea; phylum Thermoplasmatota; class Thermoplasmata; order Lutacidiplasmatales; family UBA184; genus Lutacidiplasma. The sequence goes on along the minus strand of JAKAYT010000002.1, from coordinate 61,079 downwards.
CGGGGTCGTCGCCGAGACGTTCAGCGCGGTCGCCTGGGCGGAGCTCGGGTAGGCGCCGATCCACCACTGGCCGCCGACCAACGGGAAGTGCGCGAGCGTCGGGTTCGTGTACAGGAGGATCGTGACGACGCTGACGTTCGCGAGGAGCGCCGTCATCAGGATGACGGGGATGTTGCTCGCGTAGATCAGGCGCAACGGGTAGCGGCCGCGGGCTCCGCGCGCTTCGGCATGCGAGAGAGGAAGTTCGATCCGAGTCGATTCCGTCCACGCGACGAGGAAGAAGATGAGCGCGGTGCCGATCAGCGCCGTGAGCGGGTTCGGTTGCGCCAGGAGGATGTCCGTCCACCCCCCGCTCGCGAGATTGCCCGCGTTGAGCGTGGTGAGGTAGTAGATCGTCTTGGGGATCGCGCCGGCCGGTGGGCCGCCGGTGGTCTGGGGTAACCAGCTGAGCGTGCCCTGGACGAGTTGCTGGCTCACCCCCGCCGCGATGAACAGGGAGATGCCGCTGCCGATTCCCCACTTCGAGACGACCTCGTCCATGAGGAAGACGAGATAACAGCCGAACACCAGCTGGGCGACGATGATCGTGTTCGCGAGCAGGATGCCGTTCCCCGGAGAGAGCGTACCCAAGCTCGCGACCAGACCCGCTCCCGGCGTGATGTACCCAAAGACCTGGGGGATCGACTCGATGAAGATCATCACGAGGACCAAGACCTTCTGTGAGCCCTGGTAGGTCCCCTTGTCTTCGTCGTCGGTGAGGTCGAGGTTGATGATCTTGGCTCCGACGAACAACTGCATGATGATCGAGGCCGTGACGATCGGCCCGATCCCGAGATCCATGATCGTGCCCTGAGCTCCCGCGAGGATCGCGCGGTAGCTGGCAAACAGGTCGATGATCGTCGCTTGGTCCACGCCGAAGAGGTAGATGTTCGTCAGGAGGAAGTAGGTGAGGACGACCAGGATCGTCCAGAACATCTTCGTGCGGAAGTGCACGTGGCCCTTCGGCTGGGAAATGGCGGGCAGGCGGCTGGACAACGGTTTGAGCCCGTAGAGCCGGGACTTGGGGCCGGAGTACGAGAGTCCGAGATAGAGGAGGACCATGACCGCGGCGATGCCCGCTCCCAGGAAGCCGAGGCCGAGAGACGTCGGGTGGTCCCAGTACCAGTACAGCGCAACGATGGCTACGCCGATCAACCCGAGGGGGATCGCCCAGCGGACATCGCGCGGGATCTCCTCGTCCACCATCGAGAACGCTCGCAGCGAAAGGGTCCGTAATATACCCTACGGGGGGGTGGTCGCTGCCGGCCGCTCGGCAAGCACGGTCACCTTCTCTGCGGCGTGCTTCGTAGCGTGGAGGACGTACACCTTCCACGCCCGCCCGGCCGAGCCCTTTCCGAGGAGCCGATCGACGCCGGCCTTCGCGAGGTCCGCGATGTACGTCTCCCCGTCGCGCTCGAGCGCTCCCGCGGCCTCGAGGATGGGAACGAAGCTATCGAGATCGCCGACGTTGAGCGTCTTCGGGTGCTCGACGATCTCGGGGGGCCGCTTGAACCCATGCCGACCGAAATGGTCGGGGGCGTAGATCAGCATCGACTTGAACTTGTACTTGTGGAGGCCGGCGTTCCCCCGACCCCCCTGCTTTCCCGCGCCCCGGCCGGCCTTGATGCCGCGGCCGTGCGTGCGCAGCCCCCGGAACTTTCGCGTGCGACTCGGCATGTGTTCTTCTCCCTAGCCCATCCGGCGGGCGAGATCGTTGACGGTGGGACCCCGATAGCCGAGCGCTCCGCCCTGTCGGAACGGCTTCTTCGTCGAACGCCAGCCCCCCTTGGGAGCCTTCAACCGGAAGAGCGGACGCACTCCCGGTACGGAGTCGAGGCCATCGGTGATCGCGGTCCGGGCGAGTTCGTCCAGCGGCGGGGCCGGTCCGTTCTCCGACGCAGCGAGCCGGCTTCCGTCCGTTGCGATGCCGCGTTCCTTCAACAGCCAGCTCACCGTCTCGGGGTCCGCCTCCCCCCATGTGACGTAGCCCTGGACCGTGTAGAGCATCCCGCGATAGTCCGGGGACTCCGGGATCACGGTAGCGTGGTTCGGGCGCGTGAGATGCAGGTAGCGCAGGGTCTCGGTGATGTCGCGGCGTGCGTGCAGCGTTCCGCGTACCCGGATGACGATCCACGCCATGATCTAACCGCCCCCTCCTCCGCCGGACGGTACCGCCGGGGGCGGGCCCCGTCGACCGGGCCCCCCACCGCGCGCGCCCGGCCCGCCGCGGCCCTGAGGTCCCCCGCGACCGCGGGACGGGCCCCGGCGGCCGCCCGGACCCCCTCGCGTCGGACGCGGAGTATCCTCCTTCGGAGGCAGGATCGACGTGCCGGTGCCGCCCCGGACGATCTTCAGGCGCGTCGCGTCGGCGTCGGGGACCTTGAGCCGGGAGAGATCCGAGAGCGCACGGTACGCCGCTTGCGCGTAGTTGACGGTCGTCTTGGTGTGACCGTCCGTGTATCCCCACGCATCGGTGATGCCGGCGAATCGAAGGATCGGTTTGACCACATCGCCGACCGCGAGGCCGACTCCGCGGGGCGCGGGCTTGAGCGTGACGACGACCGAACCCGATCGGGCGTGCACCTGGAACGGCAGAGTGTGCGAGCGTCCGCAGCCGCACTCCCAGCTCCCGCATCCGCGGAGGATCTCCACGATTCCGAGCTTGGCGCGATCGATGGCGCGCCGGATCGTGGGTCCGACTTCCCGTCCCTTCGCGCGTCCGAGCCCGACGTACCCGTCGCCGTTTCCGACCACGACCGTCACCGCGAACTTGAACCGACGACCGGAGTCGGTCATCCGCTGGACCATGTTCACGTCGAGGACCTCGTCGTGTAGGCCCGGCAGGAGCTTGTCGACGATCTGGGGCTCGCGGAGCGGAAGACCGGTCGCCAGGACCTCGCCTATCGTGGTGAGCTCGCCCGCGGCCACGCGCCGGCCGAGCTCGGTCTTCGGGATCCAGGGCGGCGGTGCCGGCTGGGAGGGCCGGCCCCCCGTCGCGGAGGAAGGTGCGCTGGGCAGGGCGGCCGCGGTCACTTCTTGCCCTCCCGGGCGACGATCGTCGGGAGCTTGCCCTTGTAGATTTCGATAGGTTCTGGGAGATGCTGGGGAAGATGCGTGCCGTTCAACCGGTCCGCCTCGGGGAATCTCGTCTCCCCGTGGGGGATTTCGATCCCGGCATCCAACAAGCCCTTGAGCGATGCCAGCGCCCGTCCCCCGGGAGTGGGGCGACGCAGGCCCAGGTCGAGGATTGCCTCGGAGCTCCCTTGGGACTTCGCGCGAAGGCCCGCAAGATAACCCGTCAGATAGGCCGCCGGGGTCGACGCTCCGCTCGTGGGCGGGAACCCGAGGCGCGCGAGTTCGGAGCTCGTGGCCTGGGCGACCACCCGGTCGCCTTCGGCGGCATAATCGACAAGCGCGACCTCCACACGGTGGTGGGAAAACCGCACGACCGCCCGGGTCGTGCCGCCCTTCAAGAGCTTCAGGCGCACGCGATAGTCCGTACGGCCCTCCCGCCGGCGACGGAACGGTACACGGTAGCGCGGGCCGATGCTCATGGGGGGCTCCCCGCCGGCAGGACACCGGCGAGCCGGAGGTTCAGCAAGAGGTGAGCCCGGCTGCGGAACATGCCTCCCTTCGCTTGGCGGTAAAAGCGTCGGTACGCGCCGGGCGGGATTTTCCCTTCGTCGCGCAGGGTGCGCAGGAGTTCGCGCTGCGCGCGGATACGGTGCATCCAGCGCGATTTCCCGCTGACGCGGCTGGCCGGAGTGCCTCGCCGGGAACCGGGCCCCGCGTGGCGGCCCTTCGCGACCTCGGCGGCGTGCCGACGCGCGCGCACGCGACTCGTTCCTAGGATGCTCCGTCGCCGGATCGCGCCGCTCTTGATCAGCGTGCGGATATCCTGGCGAGTGACGGCGTCGACGATCTCGTCCTGACGCTGGCCGTCGATCCAGACCCGGTTCTCGCCGCACTTCAAGATCAGGGACGCCAGGCGGCGTTGGTTGGAGAGATCCGGCATCGGGCTCACTCCTCCGACTCGGGCGTCGCGATCGGGTTGAGCAGATGAAGTCCGAGCCGGCGCGCCGCTTCCTCGAGCGCGAGTCGGCGTCGCGTACCGACGGTGCGGGCGATGATCACCGCTTCCTTCTGGGCGTCGATCCGTGCGAGCTCCTGGGGCGTGCGAACGATCACGGGTCGGAACCCGCTCGGCACGAGTCCCCGGGCGCGGGCCGGAGATCGATAGCCGATGCGGACGACCACGGAACGGTACCCGTAATGGCGACGCTGCTTCGACTGAAGGCCCCGCGGCCGCCGCCAGGACTCCTCGCGACCGATGCGCGCGTAGCGGTGCGCAGCCTGGCGCACGAAGAGCGGCCGGTGCCGATCGGCCTCGCGTCGCAGGAGGAGCGCCCGCGCGGTCGCCGGGTCGAGCGCGGCGCGCTTGGGCGCGCGTAGCTCCTTCGCGGTCACGACCTCGGGGGACGCCGGTTCGGACGGCTTGGCCGCCTTCACCGAGCGCCGGCGCTTCGGCGCCGGGACGGGGGCGGTCTCCGCCGCGGGGGGAGGGCTCTCGGTCGTGGGCTCCTTCGCGGTCTCGTCCGCCATCAGCTGGCCTCCTTCAGGTGGGCCGACTCGATCAGGTAGATTCCGTCCTGGAAGACGCGGGGATCGTAGTCACGGATGTGCGTGGCGCGCTCGATGTTCGCCGCACTCTGGCCGACCTGCTCGACGTCGTTGCCCGCGAGGAGAACGAACTCCCCCTCGACGGTCGCCTTCGTGCCCGGGAGCAGCGGGGCGGAGCGGGGGTGCTTTTCGCCGAGGAAGTTCTCGATCACGAGCTCGGAGCCCTTCGCGGCGACCTTCATCGGGAAGTGGGCGGCGACGATCTTCATGCGGGCCTCGACCCCGCGGCTCACGCCACCCGCGATGTTGTTCACGTGGGCCACCCAGGTGCGCAGGAGCGCCTTCGACTCGCGTCGGTGAGGGGGGAGGCGCAACGTGAGCGTGACCGAGTTCGCGGAGGCCGCCAAGTTGATCGCGTCCTTCGGGAACGGGCGCGCAACGGTGCCCAGTGGGCCCTCTCCGACCAGCATCCGCCCCTCGAGCCGGATCTTGACCTTGGGCGGGATCGGGATCGAGACGACGCTCTCCTCAGTAGACATACGCGAGCAGCCTCCCACCGATCTTCTGTTCCCGTGCCTCTTGCTGGGTCACGATTCCGCGGTGCGTGCTGACGACGAGCAGCCCGAAGTCCTGGGCGGGCAGGTAACGGGACTCGTACCGCTCGAGGTCGCGGAAGGCGACGGAGATACGGGGCTTGATCACGCCGCAGTGGTTGATGCGGCGCGAGAGCGTGACATCGTAGCGGCCACCCTTCCCATTTTCGACGAACGTGAAGTCCGTGATGTACTGGTGCTCTCGGAAGATCCGGAGCACCTCTCCGATGAGCTTGGACGTGGGCTCGATCGATACGCCCGCCTTCCCGCCCCGGTCGGAATGGCGAAGCGAGACGAGTGCGTCGTTGAGCAAATCTTGAGGCATCGTGAACCCTCCCCTACTGATACTTGCGGAACCCGAGGTCGGTGGCGACCTCGCGGAAGCACTGGCGGCACACGTGCAACCCGTAGCGCCGGACGATCCCCCGCTTGCGGTCGCAGCGCAAGCAGCCCTCCTTCCGCCCAAAGCGCTTCTTCGGTTTCATCGATATTCTCACTCCACGAACGTGACCTTGAACCGTTCCTCGAGGAAGCGACGCGTCTCCTCCCGGGTCGACCTCAGGCGTCGCGGGATGGGAGCGCTCCGCGTGCGCCGGTCGCGCACGCGCCAACCCGAGCGGCCGATCTCGACCGCGATGTCCATGCCGTGGATCCCGATCTGAGGATCGTACTTCATGCCGGTAAAGTCCGTGTAGTCCGCGATACCGAAGGAGAAGTTGCCAAACCGGTCGATCGAGTTCGGGTCGAGCTGCCGGTCCCGCGCTTCGAACGCGTGTTCCAGGAACTCGACCGCGCCCGGACCGCGGAGCGTCGTCTTCGCCCCGATCTCCTGGCCCTCACGGATGCCGAAGTCCCGGTTCGTGGAATGAGCCCGGGTCGCGACCGGTTTCTGATGCGTCACCATCTGGAGGACCTTCTCGGCCTTCGTGCGCGCTTCGCCCGATTCGCCGACGCCGGCGTTCACCACGACCTTGATGACCTTGAGCGCGCGCAGCGGATTTCCGTGGGAAGGAGAGGCCGCCGCCGTTGGGGCGACCCCGGAGGCAGGGGCGCTCATCGGCTCAATGCCTCCTGGAGCGTCACGAGCGGCGTCGTCTCGCCGACCACGAACACATGATCCTTCACGGTCGAGAACCCTTCCTTGAAGTGGACGAGATTCGGCTGTGAAGAGTTGCGGATTTCGACCCGCTCGACATGCCCCATCTCGCCGACGTGCGTTCCCCCGCTCACGTAGGCGAGCTGGCCCGGGGCGAGCGGCACGTGCTTGACGACCTTCTGGGCCGGGACCTCGAGCTTGAGGGTATCTCCGACCCGGTAGGGCGAGTTCGCCGGCACGAGGAGGTTGCGCCCGTCGTGGAGTGTCACCTCGACCCGTCCGCTCGGTACGGAGTGCTTGAATCGGACGCGCGCGAGCTTGACGCCCGCTTCATCGCCGGAGATCGATACGAGCTGCAGGCGGTTGTGCCGGTCCTTGACCACGCGGTAGTGCGCATTGAGCGGGGCACCGAGACTGAGCGTATCCATTAGGCCCAGGCCGCGCGCGAGGTCATGGACGACCTTGCCGTCGACCAGTACGGATCCGTTCCGCGCCAAGATGCGTGCCTCGCGCGCATTCCGCACCATGTGCTGCACGTCGCGCAGCACGAGGACGAGAGGGATCGAGTCCTCCTGAGGATGAGGGCCGGGAGACGGCCGGCGGATCCACTTCGTTCCCTTGCGGGGGACCGTCCAGCTCCGCGGGGCTGCGCGCCGCTTCATTCGACGGGTCATGTGCGATCTCCCGAGGGCAGGCTCTTCCGGCCCTTCTTCGTCGGCACGGAGGCTTTCGGGGGTGCCGGCGGTTCGTCCTCTTCGTCGTCCTCCTCCTCTTCCTCGTCGTCGTCCTCCTCCTCGTCCTTCAGGAGGTCCTCGAGGGTAGGCTCGTCCTTCGGGGTTGGTGCGGTCTCCACTGCTTCGGGCGTGGTCGGGGGAAGAGCCGGCGTCGCCGGCGCGGGAGCTTCGGTCTCCTCGGGCGTCGGCGGGACCCCCAGCTCTTCGGGCGTCAGTTCGGCCTCGGTGACGTTGAGCCGGCGCCGACGCCAGGGATCGGCCAGGTTCAGGTGGACGAGCACGAGGCTCCCCGTGCGCACGGGGAGCGGGGTCTGCTTCGACTCCCCCGTCTTGCTCGTAACGTTGTCCAGGGTGACGGCGAGAGCTCGGCGATCGACCTTCGCGACGCGTTCCTCCCGCCCCTCGTAGCTTCCCTTGAGGATGCGGACCGTGTCGCCCTTGCGGAGCGGCAGCGCGCGACGGTGGAACCGAGCGCGCAAGTCCTTCGAAAGGGGGACCGACATGAGCCGGCGCCGCTTCGCGGTGTGGGCGTTGTACAGCGCCTTGCGTTGTCGGCGCGAGGAACTGGGAGAGATACCGGACATCGCCCACCTCCTTGGTTACAGAATGATCGACGAGGCCGCCGCGATCCGGGGCCAGCGCTCGGCCGCTTCTTTCGCCACCGGCCCCTTGATCTGGGAGCCTTTGATCTCACCGGTCTCCGTCGTGATCACCGCGGCGTTGTCCTCGAACTCGAGGCGGGTTCCGTCCGGTCGATGGACCGGTGCGCGGCTGCGGACGATGACCGCGTGCAGCACCTGTCGGCGCATCTCGGGAGTGCCTTTCTTCACCGAGACGATCACGAGGTCGGCGATGCCGGCGCGAGGGTAGCGGCGGTGGGTGCCGTGCCAGTTACGCACAGCGATGATCTCCACGACCTTGGCGCCGGTGTTGTCGACACACTCGAGCCGGGCCCCCTTCGGCAGCCCTCGACTGCGGCGACCGGCGAGGCCCTTCATGCCGCCTCCGTTTTCAGGGGAGCCGCCTCGGGGAGGGGCGGGGCCTCCTCGCCGAGCGTGCGGTGAGCCGCTTCGCCGAGGTCCTCGACGATGCAGAACGTGACCAGCTTCGAAAGAGGTCGGGTTTCCGCGATGCGGACCCGGTGTCCGGTAGGCACGGCGAGGCACGGCGGGGCGTGGGCGAGGTACCGACGCCGACGTTTCTCATAGCGTTCGAACTTCGGCACGTAGGTGAGAAGGGTACGCTCCACGACGGCCGTATGCTGCATCGCGATCGAGACGACGGTCCCCTCGATCACTTGTCCGCGGACGGGCAGACGTCCATGGAACGGACAGTGTCGGTCGTCGCAGCTCGCGCGCGGGGCGCGGACATCGAGACCGATGTCCCGGGCGCGTCGCGATGGTCCAGAAGCGCTCATCGTACCCTCTTGGGACCGGCCTGGAGCAACCGCTTGGTTCGGTCCTGAGGACGGATGCGAAGAACATCCCCTCTTAACGGTAACTCGCGGTCCTCGAGGAGCAGCGTCCCTTCGAGCCCGGCCTTGGCGACCCAGATGGTTCGGTCGTCCGGCCGGCAGCGGATCCGGAACATTCCCTGGGTCTCATCCACAATGGTGCCCTCGAGGCGACGGGAGCCGAGCGAGGGAGCCCGGGCGATCTCGATCCCCGCGCCGATGAGCTCGCCGGCGAGCGCCTCTCGCAATTCGGGCGGCAGCGCGCGAATATCCGACACCGTCCGTCTCCGCATCTCTCGCGCCGGGTCCCACCTAGGGGCCGGGCGATGGACCCCGCCGCAAGGCCCGCTCGCGCTCGTTGAGGACCGTCAGCGCTCGCGCGACGTTCGTGCGCAGGGCCCGCATTCGGCCCGGGCTCGGCGGTGCGCCGCCCATCGCGGCGACGCCGCGTTCCCGAAGGAGGTCCCCCTCCGCCTCGGCGATCTTGCGCCGGAGGTCATCGTCGCTCAACTCGCGGAGTTCCTTCATCCTCAGGAGCGTCATGGGGGCGGCTCCTCCGCCGCGGGGATATCGATGATCGGCACCACCGCCTCGTCCCCTTCGATCGGGGGAATGATCTCCACGGGGGCCGGGCGGTGCTCGCTAACGCCCTTGACCTTGATCTCGTCCGGCAGCTTGGCGGACGGCCGCATGATCCAGACGTTGACGCCGATGACCCCGGGCTTGAGCCGAGCCTGGTAGAATCCCTTCTCGATGAACAGCCGGACACCGTCTCCGCAGTACTTGATCGTCCCCGCCTTGAACCGCTCCGTTCGGTGGCGTTCGCCGGTCAGCTTCCCCGAGAGGATGACCTGGCAACCGCGCGCGCCGCTCTCCATGATGCGGCGAACGGTCGAGTGCCCGGCCCGGCGGAAGTGCCAGCCGCGCTCGAGCGTGCTCGCGAGCTTCTCCGCCATCAGCTGGGCGTTCAACGACGGTTGGCGTTCCTCCTTCACCTCGATCTGGGGGTTGTCGAGCTGGAACCGGTGCTGGATGTCGTCGGTGAGACGCTTGATGATCTCGCCGCGGCGTCCGATCAGGATGCCCGGGCGCTCGCAGATCAGCGTGACCCGAGTCCCCATCGGCGTGCGTTGGATGTCGAGGCCCCCGAACCCGGCACGGGCGCTCTCGCGTACGAGAAAGTCCTTCAACAGGACGCGTCGGGTTGCTTCTTGGATGACCTTGCGCTCGGCGCTCACTGTTCTTCCTTCTCCTCGGCGAGCACGATCTCGATGTGGGTCGTCTGCTCGTTCCAGTTCGTCGCGCGTCCGTGGGCCCGGGGCATGCGCGCCTTGATGATGCGTCCCCGGCTCGAAGCGGCGACGTGAACGTACAAGCGATCGGTGTCGAGCCCTTCGTACTCGGCGTTCGCCTCGGCGTTCTTGAGCACCTGGAGCACTTGGTGCGCGACCTTCTTCGGGAAGCGGCCCGGCCCGACACCCGTGTGGTGGGCGGTCTCCTGGTTGTAGCGGCGGAATGGGATGGCCTTCTTGAGCTGCTCCGCGTCTTCGAGGATCTTGCGCGCCCTATCGAGCGGGAGCCCACGGATCGCGTTGAGTACCTCGTAGCTCTTCTTCGGGGAGATCGGCAGCTCGACACCCCGGGCGCGCGCGATGGCCCGGCCGGTTTGCGTCCGGTACGTGTAGCCCTTCATCGATAGGTTCCCTCTTCCCCTCACTTGAGCGGCATGAACTTGCTGGATCGCGTGGCACCGACGCCGGGGCCGGAGTGTTTCTCGAACCGGCGGGTCAAGGAGAACTCGCCGTAATAGTGGCCGATCATCTCGGGCCGAACCTCGATCTCCTTGTACTCCTTGCCGTTGTGCACCGCCACGCGGCGCCCGACGTGCTCCGGTAGGATGAGCGCGTCGCGGGTGTGGGTCCGAAGGACTTTGTCGGCCGACGTCTCGCGCATGCGCTCCAGGAAGCGTTGGACCTCGACCGTGAACCCGCGGCGGATCGAACGGCGCGCGCGCGCGGGCAGGACCTGGGCGAGTTCGGGGAGGCTCATCTCCTTCAGGCGGCCCAGCGTCAGCCCGCGGTAGCTGAACTCCCGCCGTCGCCGGCCCTCGACCTTCCGACCCTTCTTTCCCTTCGGCATCGATTTACCCTACCGTGGCGGTGGTCCGTGCCCGCCGCTTCTTGCGCTGGGATCGAGAGAACCGCCCGACCTTCGCGCCCGGCCACGTCCCGCTCGAGACGGTGCTCGGTCGGCCGACGTGCTGATGCGCACCACCTCCGAACGGGTGGTTGACGGGGTTCATCGCGACCCCGCGGACCTTGAAGGGAGCCCGGGCCAAGGAACGAGTCGCCCAGAACTTCTTGCCCGCCTTGATGATGGGCCGCTCGTTGCGACCACCCCCGGCGACCGAGCCGACCTGGGCGCGGCACGTGTCGAGGAACGCCTTGAACGCGCCGCTCGGGAGTTGGAGGGTAACCTCCTTGCCGGAGTGTGCGACCACGAGGGCGCTCGTACCGGCGGCCCGGACCAACCGCCCGCCATCGAACGGCTTCACCTCGATGTTGGAGACTAAGGTCCCGTCCGGGATGTGGGCGAGCGCAAGGATCGAGCCTCGATCCATGGAGCCCTGATGGAGCGCCACCGTGTCGCCGGTGGCGATCCCCGCCATTGCGAGCGTGCGGTAGGTCTTCCCGTCCGGCCCGCGCACCTCGGCCACCGGCGCGGTGCGTCCGGGGGCCATGGCGATGCCGATGACCTTCCCCTCCCCCACGACCGAGGGCGACGGGTGGTAGATCGGGCCGTGATGGCGGTGGCTCGGGGAACGGTAGCGGCCGGTGCCGGCTCCGCGTCGGCGGGAGATGATGCGTTTGCCCATCAGAACACCCCCGCCCGGGTCCCGATGTCCTCGGCCGAATAGTCCTTCGCGAAGCGCACCGTAGCGATCTTGCCGGAGCGAACGATCTTCATGTTCACCTTGGCGACCTTGCAGCTGTAGAGCTCTTCGATTGCGCGTTTGACCTCGGCCCGGTTCGCCCGCCGGTCGACCACGAACTCAAGCTTGTTCAAGCGCTCCATCTCATCCATCGACTTCTCCGTTACGTAGGCGTGGAGCAAGATCCGGTGGCGAAGCCCGGTCATGGACGCTCCTCGCCAAGGCGCTCGCGCAGCGTCTCGATCGCGGCATGGCTGAAGATCGTGAGGCGGCCCGGGTCCCCGCCGGGAGCGAGGTCCTCCGTGGCGAGGCGATGCGCGGTGACGACCTCGACCCCGGCGAGGTTGCGGAAACCGAGGGCTCGGTGCGGCGCGCTGGTAACGATCAGAAGACTGCGCGGAGTGCGGCGCACCCGGTTCCGCCGCTTGCCGCGGCCGGCGCGGACGTGCGTCCCATCCTGGGCGCGGCGAACGTCGGCCCACAGCTCGAGATGCTCGAGCAGTTCGCGGGCGTCCCGGCTCGTTGCGATCTGCTCGACCGGGTCCGCCACTACGATCGGGAGGTGCGCGGCTTCGGGAACCTCGTGCCCGCGGGCCCGGGCCAGCGGCACGATGCGGGTCGCGGCGAGCGCGCTCGCGAACGCGAGGCGCCGTTCTTTGGTGTTGATCCGCTTCGCCCAAATCCGATTGACCTTCGGTGGGTGGGCGGCCCCGCCTCCGACGGTGTTCGGCGCTTGCGCCCCCCGCATGGAGTCCATCAGTCGGGGCGTGCGAGCGACGCCGTGGCCCTTGCCGGACCACTCCACGGAATGGCGTCGGCCGCCGGTCGGGCTCGAGCCATACGGCTGTCGGCGGTGCGACTGTGCCACGTCGATGGCCTTGCGGATGAGCTCCGGACGGACGGTTTCCGAAAAGGCCCGAGGGAGCGCAACCGTCCCCTGCTCCTTTCCCTGAAGGTCGACCACGCGAGCCCGGTGGTGCGGGGTATGATGCTCGCTGGGCGCGGGAAGCGCCGCCTCGGATTCCGCAACCATGGCCCTATCCGCCCTGCTTCGAGTGGAGGCTGTAGTAGCGCAGGTCGACGTTCTCCACGACGGAGACCCGGCTGCGAATCGGAGTGCGGAATCGGAGGAGCCGCTTGGAGGGTCCGGGAAGCGAGCCGTGCAGAACGATGCACGGGCTGCGGACCTCTCCGTAATGGGGGAACCCCCCCGCCGGTGTGACCGGGTCGGCCCGCGGGTCCTTCACGACCTTGAGGACTCTCATGTTGAACTGGGTCCGGCGATGGTAACCGGTCTGACCCGCCTGGGGGATCCGGTAGGTCACGAAGCTCGGATTGTGGGGGCCCAAGGTCCCGATCATCCGGCGATGCTTGCTGTTCTTTCGCGGCTGGAGCTTGACCCCCCAGCGCTGGATGTGGCCCTGAAATCCGAATCCTTTCGTGACGCCGAGGACATCCAGGAACTCGCCCGGCTTGGTGAGCTCGTCGACGCGCAGCTCCTGTCCCAAGAGCTTGAGTGCGTGGGCGCGCCGGTCCTCGAACTTCTCGCCCGCGACGCGGACCTCGAACAGGGTCGGGGTCTTGGACGGAACGCCGGTGACGAACTGCGGCTGCGTGTGGACGATGACGCGGACCTCGGCGGCGTGGGTCGATCCGAACGCGGCGAGAGCCTCGGGCGGGCTCGCCGGGTGGGTAGGAATCCGTCGGTCAAGATCCTGGGCATTGCTCGCACCCCAGACCTCCGAAGCGATTCGGAGGCCGTACGGGCCGCGGTCGTAGAGGCGGGCTCCGACGATGCGCAGCGGTGGAACCTCCACGACGGTCACCGGAATCGCGAGTTCCTGACCCGCGGTGGTGGACCGCTTTCGATAGTCGACGATGAAGGCGTGGCTCATCCCGACCTTGTATCCGGCGAATCCTTCGAGGGTCGGGCTCTTCGGGTGGATCGTAGGATAGGAACGCACCCGCGGAAGTGGGCGTGCAGCCCGGACGCGGGGTGAATAGGCGAGGGATCCTCGCCGGGGACGATGCCGTCGCGCCATGGGTCGATGAGGGGTCCTGCCTCCAGTGAGGGCCGGGGAAAAGGGTGCCCTATTTAATGTCTGGGTGAGCAAGCGTCCCGTTCCGAGAGAAACCGACGCATTTTTCGGCGGTGTGAGAGCGCGCGGTTCGAACGCGCGCGAAGAGAGCCGAGCGGGCCGGCCACGGCAGTATCCGGCCACAATCCTCATGGTCCCGGGCTCGCCTGAGGATCCCGAGCGCGGGCGATCGATGGACGACCGAGAGCCGTGGGCCGAGATCGACGTGGAGGGCGCTCGTCGCCGCATCAAGGACGAGGTCGTGCGGACCCCGCTCGTGCGCGCGCCCGAGGTCCCAGGCATTGGACCGGGCCCGGTCTATCTCAAGCTCGAGAACCTCCAGCGGACCGGCGCATTCAAGATCCGCGGCGCCCTGAACAAGATCGCCAGCCTGGCTCCCGAGGATCGGGCCCGCGGGGTCGTTGCGGCTTCGGCGGGGAACCACGCACAGGGGGTCGCGTGGGCCGCTCGCCGGTTCGGCATCCCCGCGACGATCGTGATGGCCACGCACGCTTCCCCGCTCAAGGTCAGCGCGACGCGCGCGCTCGGAGCGGAGGTCGTGCTGTTCGGGAGCGATTACGACGATGCCTACGACCGCGCGGTGGAGCTCGCGAAGGAGGGGGGGCGCACCTTGGTCCATCCGTACGACGATCCGCAGGTCATCGCCGGGCAGGCGACGATCGGCGAGGAGATCCGGGAGGATCTCCCGGACGTCGCTCGGATCGTAGCGGGCGTGGGGGGTGGCGGCCTTCTTTCGGGCATCGCCTCCGCCGTGCGCCGGGCGGGCTCGTCCGCCGAGATAATCGGGGTCCAGCCGACCGGCGCATCGAACCTCGCGCCTTCGCTCGAAGCGGGGCGCGTGATCATCGGCCCCCGCCCGAACACGTTTGCCGACGGCTTGGCGACGCGGCACATCGGGGACCTTCCCTTTCGGATCCTGCGCGCGGCGCGCGCGCGCGCGATCGCGGTCGACGACCGGGCGATCGCGCGCGCCTCGTTCGTACTGCTCGAGAAGGCGAAGATCCTGGCGGAGGGTGCCGGTGCGGCCGGATGGGCCGCGGTTCTCGACCATCCGGAATTGACCCGGGACGGCCCGGTGGTCGTCGTGATCAGCGGGGGCAACCTCGATCCGTTCGTCCTCGACCGTGTCCTCTTCATCGGCCTTGCGGCGGAGGGCCGCCTGCTGCGTCTGTCCTCACCGGTATCGGACGTGCCGGGCCAGCTCGCCGCCTTTTTGGCCGCCGCGGCCGAGGCGCAAGCGAACGTCCGCCACATCCGCCACGCTCGCGAGGCCCCGGACCGCTCCCCCGGCGAGGTCACGGTCGAGCTCGATCTCGAAGTGCGAGATCCCTCCCACGCCAACGAAGTCCTCGGTCTCTACCGCAAGAAGGGTTGGAACGTTCGGGAGATTCCGCTGGATAGTTCGTCCGGTCCGTAGCTGGTTACCCGCGTTCGACCGGGTCCGTATATAGTCAGAACTGGGTTAGTACGTCCCAGAGGGACGATGGCGAAGCGAGAGTCGGCCGACGAGGTCGGTCGCCAGCGGGCGGTCCGGCTCTGGACCGTCGCTCAGGCCAACGAGCGGATCGGCGAGCTTTCCGAGCTGATCCCCGAGCTGCGCGTGTGGGTCGAACGGTTGCGGGTCGTCCATGCCGAACTCCACCGGTTGCGGGGACTCTGGGGAGCGGAGATCGACGCGGTGGACCTTCCCGACCGTCGTCACAAGGATCGCCTCGATCAGGAGTGGGCGGCCCTGTCCCGCCGGATCGAGGAGACGATCGAGGAGTTGCGCGCCGACGGGATCGAGATCAAGGACCTCGAGGGCGGACTCGTGGACTTTTACGCCCGACGGAACGGCGAGATCGTCTACCTCTGCTGGAAGACCGGCGAGGACCGAGTCGCGTTCTACCACCAGCTCGGTTCCGGATTCCAAGGTCGGCGACCGATCTCGGACCGCAGCTAGTTCAGCCGGCCCGTTGGCCGGGAGGTCGACCGCGTTCGCGGACCTGGATCAGCTCGATCCACGCGATCGAGAACACGAAGGCGCCAAGGGCCGCCCCTGCGGCGGAGACGAGCAGGAGCAACGGGAACGCGTATCCCGCGCCGGTCGCGAGGAATCCCGCGAAGATCCCGAGGCCGGCCGCGCCGCCGACGATTCCCATCGCGGGTCGATCCGCGCGCCATACCGCTATAGCGCCCCCAAGAGCGATCAGCGCGGCGATGCCCGCGATGGCTCCCGCGCTGCCGACGTAGTCGGGCACGTAGGCGATGGCGGATAGGCCGTAAGGGCTGAGGTCGATCGTTTGGTTCGACCCGGCCACCGAGTTGGCAAACGAGACGGCGACCCCCGTGCTGCCGGCATCGTAGGAAGGGGAGACGTAGCTCACGACGAGGATCCACGGCGAGAGCGCTCCCGCACTCTCGGTCACATTGAACACGAGGTATCCGGTCGGAACTCCCGTGGCAAAATCGAACGTCCCGTCCAGTGCGGTGGTCGTGGACGTGGAAGTGGGCACGGCTACCCCGTTGACGACCTTGTCCAGCACGACGTGAGCCCCGGCCAGAGCGCTCCCGTCCGCTCCGAGAACCGTCCCCGAGACCGCGAACGTCCCGGGTTGGCCGAGGCCGTAGTCGTAATAGCCGGTGATCCCGATCAGCGCGAATCCCACGAGAACGATGGGGATCAGCACCGCTACGACGAGGCGGCGCCAGCGGAAGCGGGGGGGATGGAGGGCAGGCTGCACGGGATATAGCCCGGGGTGCACCTCCCAGGTGTACCGAGGAGGGACGGCCCGTGCCGGGACGATCGGCACTGGACCTCCGCAATGGGAGCACGCGACCCAAACCGTGGACGTGGGGGCAGGGGCCGGGACCGGGGTCGCCGCTCCGCACCGCGGACAGCGAACCATCGGGGGCGCCGTCGCCATAGCGCATCCGGGACCCGGGGCCGCTTCATATCCTTACGGCGCGCTCTCACGAAGCCCCACGTGCGTCTGGTGGCCATCGACGACGGTCGGTTCCGCCGCACGGACCGCCGTGCGCCGATCTGCGCGGTGGTCGTCTCTCTACCGGACGAGGTCGAGGCCGTCCGCATCGGATCGGTCGCGGTCGACGGCATCGATGCGACGGAACGGATCGTCGCGCTCATCGAGGCCACCGGCCACGGGGAAGACCTTCGCGCGGTGCTCTTGGACGGAACGGTGGTCGGCGGGTTCAATGTCGTGGATCTCGATCGTCTGCACCGCGCCACGAGGCTGCCGGTCATTTGCGTGACCCGCCGCGAGCCCGACCGGGTGCGGATCCGTCGCGCGCTGGTGAAGTGGTTCCCGCGGGACGGGCGGGCTCGATGGAGAAAGCTCGCAGCGCACCGGCTCTTTCCCGTGCCGACGGGAGCGCTGCCGATCCACGCGAGCGTCGTCGGGGCGACCCGCCGGGACGCGCGGGCGCTGCTGGCGCGGGCGACCCGGCGAGGGTATTGGCCCGAGCCGCTTCGGCTGGCGCATTTGATCGCGTCGGCCCGGGCCCGAACGGTCCCTTGGGCGCGCGCGAAGCATTAAGGGAACCGATCTCGATGGCCCCCGTGGGCCTGTAGCTTAGCTCGGACGAAGCACTGGCCTTCTAAGCCAGCAAACTCGGGTTCAAAGGGCCGGGGCGGGACGCGCCCCCGCCGGAGACTCCCGACAGGCCCGCCTGCCCTCCCTTCTCACGCGCCCCCGGCGGTCCGACCCGACACGAGCTCTGCGTAGATCGCCGCATACCGGGCGGCCATCGTCTCGATCGACGCGTTCTCCCGGACGAACCTCCGGCCGCGTTCGGCCAGCGCACGGCGCTCGGCCGGGTCGTCCAGAAGCTCGCGGATCGTCGCGCCCAGCGCCCCCTCGATCCGCATCGATGCCTTTCGTCCGGTCTCGCGGTCGCGGACGATTTCGGCGGGACCCCCCTCGGTCGGCCCGACCACCGCCGTTCCGCACGCCATCGCCTCCAGGAGCGCGACGCTCGAAGTGTCCGAGGTCGAGGGGAGGACGAAGAGATCGCTCTGGGCGAGAAGCGCGGGCTTCTCTTCCTCGACGACCGGCCCCACGTAGCGAACGCACCGTCCGAGTTCCGGATCCCCCGCGAGCCGGGCGCGCAGGACCGCCTCCTCCGGGCCGCGCCCCGCGATGATCGCGCGGACGTCGTGGGTTGCTTGTAGCGAAGAGATCGCATCCAAGAAGCGATGGACCCCCTTGTCGGCCGTGAGGCGCCCGAGGTAGGTGATCAGCGCCCCGCCCTCGAGCCCGCATCGCGCCCGCCAATCCGGCTGGGCGATCCCCGGATGGTAGCGTTCCAGATCGATCCCGTTCGGCACGACCTCGATCGGGGTCGTGAACGGCTTCGTCGCGGTCTCGACCATCCGCGCCCGGGCGAGCGAGGTCGGCGCCACGGCCCGGTTGCACCGCCAGTACACGCCGAGGCTGTACCAGCTGGCGAGCCGGAAGAACGTCGGGACCCCGGCCTTGGCTCGGACGCTCTCCTCCATCGCGCCAAGGTCGGTATGGAATGTGCCGACGAGAGGAACGCCGGTCCGGCGCGCGAGGAAGAAGCCGCTCGTACCGACGAGGCCGGGAGTGTGCACGTGGACGACGTCCGGCGCGCGGGCGGCCGATAGCCCTCGGACCGCCCGCAATAGGCTGAGAGCGTAGGGCCAACGGTACTCCGGGTAGAGGGGCACGGCGTGCGATCGCACACGAACGACCTCGATCCCCCCCTCGTCGCTGACCTCGGTCGCTCCCGCGTCGGGCCGCGGGGCGTAGATCCCTACCCGGTGGCCGAGCCGGTTCAGCGCGCGTGCGAGCCCGTCCACGACGACCGCGGTCCCGTCCTTGGTCGGGAGGTAGGAATCGGTGAAGAACGCGATCTGCATCGGTGAAGCTAGTGCCTATGCGAGCACTTGAAAGAAGTGCTCGAGTGCGGCCTGCTCCTTCGGGTCGAGCGTTTGGGGGTGGACGACCGCGACCAAGGCTCCGCGGGCGTTCTGCGACTCCTGGACGAGCCACTGTACGAACCGCAACATGGCCGCGCTGCCGACGTGCAGGCGGAGTTCTTCGAGACCATCGAAGTACACGATCGTCTCCGGGTTCTCGTTCAGGAAGGCCCGGACGTCGCCGCCGAGAGACTCGATCGAGGGTCCCTCATCCGTCGCGGCGAGCGAGAAGGTGCGGACGTGATCGGGGTCCACGCGCGGAAAGGTCGGAGGGTTCGCCGAGATCGCGACGATCCGCCGGAAGGACACGGCCGCGTCCCCGACCATCTCGAGCGCCCGACGGGGCTTCGCTTCGCGGACCAGGTAGGTTCGGCCGGCGATGACCCGGGTCGTCCCGCCGACGCCCTGCCACGGCCGCGGGGGCGAGAGCGGACGCGTCGGGCTACCCCACGCCGACCCTCCGCGCGGGAGCGCCAGCAGGATTCGGCGCTTGTGATCGACCTCGTCCGGAAGCTGCGCGAGCCGGCTCTGGACGAGGTAGCGGAGTTCGGCGATCGTGTGCCCGCGGGCCGCGTAGGCCAGGATCTCGCGCAGCGCGCTGCGGACGCCTTCGGCGTAGCCGTCGGTGTAATCCCGGGCGTACTCCTCGTCCGGGGACCGAAGCTCGTCGCGCGGAGGGGGTTCGTCGCTCACGCCGTCGTAGGTCCCCGCTCCGCGTCAGGGGTCGCGGCGCGGGCCACGTCCCGTTGGCCCGGCGGTGTGTCCGGAGCCCGGTCCTCCTCCCGCGGAGCGAACTTGTACCCGTAGTGGATGACCCCGGCCTTTCCCTCCTCGCGGAGCTTGCGGAACATCGCGCGCACCGGAAGGCCGATGCGGATCTCGCCGGTCTCGATGTCGACGACCTGACCGGTGAGCATCGGCCCTTCGACGGTCTTGACGAGCGCGAGGACGTAGGGCACTTGCATGTCGAACCCCTCCGCCGCCTCGTGGACGATAGTGTAGGAGAAGACCTCCCCATCGCCGGACAGCTGGAACGGGACCATGCGGCCGATCGAACGGCGATGGCTCGAGCAGTTGGGGCACACCGAACGTGGGGGGAAGTAGACGGTGGAGCAGTCCGAGCACTTCGATCCGCCGAGGTTGTAGCGCTGGGGCGTCTCTCTCCAGAATCGTGCGATCGACATGGCCGCCCTCCTAGTTCACCCGCTCCAGGAGGTGAACGACGCTCGTCGCGCCGGTGCCGCCGAGATTATGGGCAAGACCGAGCTGCGCGCCGGAGACTTGCCGGTCCTTCGCCTCGCCGCGGAGCTGCCGGACGAGCTCCACCACCTGGGCGATACCCACGGCGCCGAACGGCCGGCCCTGCGACTTCAGTCCGCCGGACGTGTTGACCGTGGGGCCGGCCCCGCCATGGGCGAACCGGCCCGACGCGAACTCGGGACCGCCCTTCCCCTTCGGCACGAAGCCGAGGTCCTCGAGCGAAACCAGGGCCGCGATCGAATAGGCGTCATGGATCTCGGCGACCTGGACGTCGCTCGGGGCCCGACGCGCGAGGCGAAAGGCGCGCTGCGCGGACTCGACCGTGGCGTCGACCGTGGTGATCTCCCGCCGGTGCTGTAGCGCCATGGAATCGGTCGCGACCTGGCTCGCGGCGATCCGGATCGGGGTGTCGGTGTACTTGCGCGCGATCTCGAGCGGCCCGAGCACGACCGCCGCGGCACCGTCCGATAGCGGGGCGCAATCGAGCATGCCGAGCGGTTCCGCGACCGGTCCGGCGCCGAGCACCTGCGGGAGCGTGATCCGGTTGCGGTAGTGCGCGTTCGGGTTCTTGCTGCCCATCTCGTGGTCGTGGACGCTCACCTGCGCGAACTCTTCGCGCTTCGTGCCGAACTCGTGCATGTGACGTCGCGCGATCATGCCCCAGAGCGACGGAAGGGTCGCTCCGAAGACGACCTCCCACTCGTGATCGGCCGTCGCGCTCGCGATGTCGCTGCCGCGCTCGTCCGTCACGTCCGTCATCTTCTCGGCGCCTCCGACGACCACGATGTCGTAGAGTCCGCTGGCGACGGCGAGGTACCCTTCGTGGAGGGCGAGCGCGCCCGAGGCGCCCCCTCCCTCCACCCGGATCGCGGGAAGGTGGCGGCTGCCGAGTCCGGCGTAGTCGAGGATGAGCGGAGCGATGTGCTCCTGCTCGATGAGCGAGCCCGCGGCCATATTGCCGAAGTAGACGCCATCCAGCTGGGCGCTGGACACCCGTGCGTCGACCATGGCGCCGAGGCCGGCCTCGATCCCGATCTCGCGGAACGACCGGTCCCAGAGCTCCCCGAACCGGGTCATCCCCGCGCCGAGGATTGCGACGTCCCGCATCTAGTTCTCCCCCATGTGGATCTTTCCGCGGAACTTCGCGTAGATGGAGTAGGGGATCTCTTGGCCCTTATCGAGGAATTCCTGCACCGGGCGTCCCAGGTCGCGGGGGAACGTTCCGAGTTCGTCGGTAGTCACGAGATCGAAGGCATCCGATCCCGCGCCCGAGCCGTAGCCTACGACGAGGATGCGTTCTCCCGGGCCGGCGTGATCGAGCACGTTGGCGAGCCCGATCAGTGCCGCGCCCGAGTAGGTGTTGCCGATGTACGGAGTCACGAGGCCGTAGCGCATCTGCGTCTCGTTGAACCCGAGGGTCTTACCGACCCGCTGGGGGAACTTTCCGTTCGGCTGGTGGAAGACGACGTGCGCGTAGTTCTTCGCCTCAGTGCCCGCGACCTCCATGATCTTCTGGGCGCACTCCGTGACGTGGCGGAAGTACGCCGGTTCGCCCGTGAAACGTCCCCCGTGGCTCGGGTAGCGCTGGCCCTCGCGGCGCCAGAAGTCCGGTGTGTCGGTCGTGTAGGAGACGGTGTGGTGGACTTTCGCGATCACGTGCTCGCGTCCGAGCACGAAGGCGGCACCGCCCGCGCTGGCGCTGTACTCGAGCGCATCGCCCGGAGCCCCCTGGCTCGTGTCCGAACCGATCGCCACCCCGTAGCGGATCATCCCGGCGCCGACGAGTCCGAGGCAGGTCTGGATCGCGGCCGTTCCCGCCTTGCACGCGAACTCGAAGTCCGCCGCGGTGAGGAACGGGGTCGCCCCCACGGCCTGCGCGACCACCGTGGCCGTCGGTTTGACCGCGTACGGGTGGGACTCCGAGCCCACGTACAGGGCCCCGATGGTCTGCGGGTCGATCCCTCCCCGCGCGAGCGCGAGGCGCAAGGCCTCCGTCGAGATCGTGATCGTGTCCTCGTCCGGCGATGGCACGCTCTTTCGGTGCACGTTGAGATTTTTCCCCATCCCGACGCCATCGGTACCCCAGACCTTTCCGATCTCTGCGGGCGTGATCCGGTAGCGCGGCACATAGGCCCCGTAGCTGACAATCCCTGCTTCCATCGTTGCTTCCGTCCTCGGTTCTAGATCTCCTCCAGGCGCTCGGCCACCGTTGCCGGTGTGAGAGCCGTCGTGAGGAGCGGGATGTCCTCGACCTCGCTCAGGCGTACGGCGAGGGGATCGATGCGTCCGGGGCTCAGAAAGACGACCGCCGCGGGCTTGAGGGGGTGGGCTCGGATGGCCACCATCGGGCTGCGGCCGTAGCGTACGTTCGTGAAGAGCAACGCTCGTTGGGTCGTCCAACCGTAGAACTCGACGAAGCGGGATGCGTCGATCGAAAGGATCGCGCGCAGCGCGTCGAGCAGGGTGAAGCCATGAATGTCCCGGTCGAGCCCCACCGAGCCGATCGGTTTCGCATGGATCGAGTCGGCAAAGACGCGCAGCGGGACCGCCACCCGGAACTCTCGGATCGCCAGGATGCCTTCGGAGTGAGGTCGGGCGCCGAGCCGCTGGACGACGCGTCCGCCGTGCGTCCGGTCGACCGCGAGCAGCCCTTGGACGTAGCGCCGGATAAACCCCGCCCCGGGACTCACCCGCCGTTCGGATTCGTAGTCGCTGATCACGCTCGGCCCGGTCTCGAGCGTGCGGGCGAGGTCCAACTGGGAGACCCCGAAGTCCTCGCGCCACTTGCGAAGGGTGCGGCCCGGGTGCGGGGAAAGGACGACCTCTCCGGCGATCTTCTCTTCGATCTCGGATTCCACGGCCCCGCGAGAAAATCCGGCCTATAAATCATCGTGCTTGGTGTCGATGGGGCCTGTCGACAGTTGACGTATGGTCCGTGGGAGTGGACCGGGCGAGACTTTCCGGGAGCGCCCCGCGGGGCGTCCCCCTTTGAACTCGCGACCTCTACCTTGCCAAGGTAGCGATCTTCCGCTGATCTACCGGCCCAACCCTCGGGTGCCACGCGAACCCGAGGATAAACGCTTCGCGCCCGACCGACGCCGGCGCGGCGGACCGAGAGCGCGCGCCCCCGCTCCTCGGCAAGCTTATGCGCGCGGCACCCCATCCGGCACCGATGGCAGAGGATCCGACGGCCGAGCCGTTAGACTTGCTCGTCCGGAGCACGCGGGACCTCCTGCGCCCGGAAGAGCTCGTGCGGGAGGCGACCCGGGACATCGTCAAGGACGAGATCCGCCACCACATCGAAAAGAAGCTTCGCGACGACCCGAAGCTCGCCGAGGAACTCCGCGATGCGATCCGCCAGTTGCTCGATGCGCGGGCGCGCGAGTACGCCGCGATCCTGCGGGTAGCCACGTTGTCCGCTCGACTGGGCGTCTCCACCCTCCCCGAGGATGTCCGGCGGATGATCTCCCAGCAGGTCGTCAGCCTCGTGAGCAGCGAGCTGGGCCAGATCGCCGAGAAGGCGCTCTAGCCCGGATCCGTTCGCGGACGGATCCGCGACCGAACCCTCGCGGAGGACCCGCTCGGGACCCTACGGATGAGCTCGCGCAGCCCGCGTACCAGGGCCGTCGCGTCATAGCGGTCGTTGTACAGGTAGAAGGACGCGCGCACGCTACCGGCGATCCCTCGGCGGTCGTACCAAGAGTGGACGCAGTGCATGCCCGACCGGACGAGGACCTGGTAGCCGGAGTCGAGGAATAGAGCGACGTCATGCGGATCGATGCCGTCCACCGTGAAGCCAAAGATGCTCGGGCGATCGGCGGGGTCGGCCGGGCCCAGCACGTGGATCCTCGGCTCCTCCGCGAGCGCGCGGGTCACGAAACGGTTGAGCTCGCGTTGCCGCGCCTCGACCTCGGCAAGTCCGCAGCCCACGAGGTAGTCGATCCCCGCGCGGGCGCCGAGAACCCCGGCATAGTTCTGAAGGCCCGCCTCGAACCGATACGGGGGGGGACGCAGTTCGTGCGCGTCCAAGCGGCTCCAGGCGACGGTCTCCCCGCCGACGACGAGCGGGCGGAGCTCTTCCAGATGCTCTCGGCGACCGAGCAGCAGTCCCGTTCCGGTGGGTCCGAGCATCTTGTGCCCGCTGAACGCGTAGAAGTCCGCGCCGACCCGGTCAAAGTGGATCGCCCGATGCGGCGCCGACTGGGCCCCATCGAACAGGCAGAGCGTGCCGCGATCATGCGCGCGCTCGACGATCTCGCGGATCGGGAGGCTTCGTCCGTCGAGGTTCGAGGCATGGAACACGCTGACCAACCGGATCCCACCGGCGAGGCGCTCCTCCAGCGCTTCGGACGGGAAGCTGCCGTCTTCGGGCAGATCCAGCACTTCGATGCGGATCCCCCGTTCGGCGGCGAGCCGCTGCCACACGATCAGGTTCGAGTTGTGCTCCTGGCCGGTGATCAGCACCCGCTCTCCGCGCTTCCATGCGAGTCCTTGGCCGACGAGGTTGATCGCTTCGGTGGTGTTCCGTAGGAAGATGA
The DNA here is from genome assembly GCA_021826685.1 of Thermoplasmata archaeon. GTDB lineage: Archaea > Thermoplasmatota > Thermoplasmata > Lutacidiplasmatales > UBA184 > Lutacidiplasma. The sequence continues at coordinate 36,773 of JAKAYT010000002.1, read as the reverse complement.
GCCCGGTGGGGTCCGAGGCTCCCGCGAAGCGGGCGATGGCCTCGCGGGCCTCCTCGTACCGACGACCGACGGTCTCGGACCATCGATGGAAGCTGCGTCCGGCGCATGCCGGGTACTCTGCATAGTACTCCTCCATGGCGTTCACGGTCGCGCGCGGAACGAGGGAGATACAGGCCGAATCGAGGTAGGTCGGGGGGCGCTTCCCGCGACGACGCCTCAGCGCCGGGAAGTCCCGACGGGCGCGGTCGAGGCTCATGCCCTCGACCGCTGCAGCACATCGGTGGCCGCGACCAACGCGGCCGCTCCGACCTGCAGCGACTCCTCGGGCGGGGCGAACGACGCGCTGTGCAGCGAGGCGGCCGTGCCTCGCGTCGCCGCCCCGAGCCGCATGAAGGTTCCCGGAACCCGCTCGAGGTACCGCGCGAAATCCTCGGCGCCCATGATGGGGAACTCGAGCTCTCGGACCCTGGCTTGTCCCAGGGCCGCGATGAGCCCTTGCTCGATCCGGAGCGTTTCGGCGGGCGGGTTCCACAGCGTGGGATACCCCCGCTCGTACGAGATGGACGCGCGGGCGCCCAGGCTCTCGGCGATCGCGCGAACGCGCCGGTGCAGCGCGCGTTCCATCAGGTCGCGCGTCGCGGGGCGGAGCGTGCGCACCGTCCCCTCGAGCGTCACTTCTTCCGGTAGGATATTGTGGCGCGTACCGCCATGGATCGAGCCGACGCTCACGACGACGGGATCGACCGGGTTCCGTACCCGGCTGACGAGCGCTTGGAGGCCCTGGACGATCTCGGCCGCGATCAACACGGCATCGGGTCCCTGGTGCGGAGACGAGGCGTGACCCCCGTGACCGTGGACGACGATGCGGACCGTGTCGGCCGCGGCCATGCAGGCCCCCGGTTTCAGGCCGACCATGCCGGCCGGGACCGCGGGATCGACGTGCTGGCCCACGATATGATCGACCTTCGGGTCCCGGAGGCAACCCCGTCTCAGGAACGGCAGAGCTCCCCCCTCCCGGCCGTCTTCCTCGGCGGGCTGGAAGATCAGCTTCACCGGCCCGGCGAGCGAGCGTCGCCGCTCCGCGAGGATCGCCCCGGCCCCGAGCAGCGCCGCCATGTGCACGTCGTGGCCGCAGGCGTGCATCCTTCCCTCGATCCGAGAACGGTAGGGGAGCCCCGTTGCCTCCGTGACCGGCAGGGCGTCCATGTCCGCGCGCAACGCGACCACCGGGCCGGGCCGCCCTTCCCCGAGGAGGGCCAGTACCCCATAGAATCCGGAGTACGTGCGGTACGGGATCCCCAGCTCGTCGAGCGCGGCGGTGACCTTCTCCCGCGTCGCCTTCTCGTGGTACGATAGTTCGGGCTCGCGATGGAACGCCTCGCGCCATGCTCGCATGCGAGGCAGCAGACGTCGCGCGGCCCCCAACGGCGGCTCCCGCCGGGACGGCATCTCCCGCACGAGACCGCCCGTTGATATAACGGGCCGCGCCCCCTCAGGCCCCGCCGGTGCCCACGGCCGAAGCGATGGGTCTTAGCACGCGCGGGACGGTCGCCATCGAAGGACGGCGGGCGAGCGCCGACTCGAGCGCGCTCGCGACGATGACGCCGTCCGCCCCGCTCGCCATCGCGCGCCGGGCCGTCCGGCGATCGCGGATCCCGAACCCTACGTAGACGGGGAGCTCGGGAGCCGCCGCATGGGCCGATCGGACCAATGGGACCAGATCCGCGGACCGGGAGATCTCTCCGCCGCCGGTCGTTCCGTAGCGCGAGACGAGGTAGAGGAAACCGCGACTCGCACGGGCGAGCGCATCGATCCGGGCGAGCGGCGAGCCCGGGGCGGCGAGCAGGGTGAGGTCGAGGCCGGCGCGTCGGGCGGCCCGGCGCCACGGCGGCGACTCCTCCAGCGAGAGATCCGGCACGATGAGCCCCGCGGCTCCCGCTTCCCGAAGGTTCGCGAGCGAGCGGGCGAGACCGCGCGTCCACAAGGGGTTCGCGTAGCTCATCACGATCGTCGGGAGGACCTTGGAGGTCTCGCGGATGGCCGACCGTAGGTCGTCCCAGTGGGTCCCATGGCGCAGCGCGCGGTCCGCCGCCTCCTGGAGGATGGGGCCGTCGGCGATCGGATCCGAGAACGGAAAGCCCAGCTCGAGACGGGTCGCACCTGCGTCGCGTGCCGCGATCGCCAGCGACGTGTATCGACCGTTCCGAGCGCGATCGACCATGTAGTAGGCCACCAGCGCGCGTCGCCGGCGTCCGAGAGCCGGATCAGGCCCCGATCGCACGACCGACCACCTCGAGGTCCTTGTCGCCGCGCCCGGAGAGGGTCACGACGATATGGTGCGACGTCGGACGCCGGCGCGCTTCCCGGACGGCGGCGAAGATCGCGTGCGAGGGCTCGAGCGCCGGGATGATCCCCTCGTCCTCGCACAGCCAACGGAACGCGCGCAGCGCGTCCTCGTCGTGGACCGCGACGTAGCGGGCGCGTCCGGAGTCTTTGAGGAAGGCGTGCTCCGGGCCGACGCCGGCATAGTCGAGGCCCGCCGAGATGCTCGCGGTGTCGCGGATCTCTCCGTCCCGGTCCTGGAGCACGTAGGAGTAGGTACCGTGGAGGATGCCGGGTCGGCCCCTCGCGAGGGATGCCGCGCCGGTCGGGTGGCCCCGGGGTCCGCCGGCTTCGACACCGAGCAGCTCGGTTCGGGTCCGCAAGAGCGGATGGAACGTGCCGATCGCATTCGAGCCGCCCCCGACGCAGGCGACCGCCAGGTCCGGCGGGCGACCCCACAGGCGGGTCGCCGCGCGGGCGATCTCCCGGCCGATCACGCTCTGAAAGTCGGCGACGATCGCCGGGAACGGGTGGGGGCCGACCGCGCTGCCGAGCAGGTAGTGCGTAGTGCGGACGTTGGCGATCCAATCGCGCAACGCCGCGTTGATGGCGTCCTTGAGGGTTCGCTGGCCGCTCGTCACCGGGTGCACTTCGGCGCCGAGCAATTGCATCCGCAGGACGTTCGGTCGCTGGCGCTCCATATCGACCTCGCCCATGTAGATCTCCGTCCTCAGACCCAGCGCGGCGCCGATCATTGCGGTCGCGACGCCGTGCTGGCCCGCGCCGGTCTCCGCGATCAGCCGGGGCTTGCCCATGCGGCGCGCGAGCAGTCCCTGGCCGAGCGCGTTGTTGAACTTGTGCGCTCCGCCGTGGACGAGGTCCTCGCGTTTCAGCCAGATCTGGGCGCCTCCGGCCCTTCGGCTCAGGCGCTCGGCGAAGTAGAGCGGCGTCGGCCGGCCCCCGAGGGACCGGGAGTAGCGAGAGAGCTCGCGACGGAACCCTGCGTCCCTCCGGGCCGCCTTCCAGGTCCGTTCCAGCTCTTCGAGCGCCGGGACCAACGTCTCGGGAACGAAGGCGCCGCCGTAGGGGCCGTAGCGGCTAGGCATGGCTCGAGGACTCCCAGCCGTCCACGGCTTCCAGAAAGCGACGCATCCGCTCGGGGTCCTTGACCCCCGGAGCCGACTCGATCCCCGACGAGACATCGACGCCCCACGGGCGGACGGTGGAGAGAGCCTCCGCCACGTTGTCCGCGTTCAGTCCTCCGCCCAGCAGGACTTTGCAGCCGGCCATCCGCTCGACGACCGAGGCGCAGGCCGACCAGCTCGGGACCTGCCCGGTTCCCCCGGGAGACGAGGCGCCCGCCACATCGAGGTGCAGGCGTCGGATCTCGGTGTCCGCGGGCAGGGGAGGCGGTGGCACCTCCGATCCTCCGGGCGGGATCGCCATCGACGGGACGAGGCGATGCCGTTCGATGGGGTCGAGGCCCTCGGGTATGCTTCCGTGGACCTGGATCCAGTCCACGCCGACCTCATCGAACAGGCGGTGGATGCTCTCCGCCGACGGGCGGACGACCACGGCCCACACCTCGGTCTCGGACGGCACGTCCTCCGCCAGCGCCTGCGCGCGCTCGTAACTGACGCTCCGCGGAGACGAGGGAACGTCGACCACGAATCCGACGGCGCCGCCCGGCGGCGCATGGGGGAGCGTGGTCGGGTCCGTGATGCCGCAGAATTTGACGAAGGTCTTCCTCATACAGATTCGGTATCCTCGCCGACTCGAACGACCTCGCGCAGGAACGCGGCCGGATCCTCCGCCCGCGCAAAGCCGCTCCCCACGAGGATTCCATCCACCCCGCGCGCTCGCCAGGCCCGCGCGTCGCTAGCCCGCTCTACACCGCTGAGGCCCAGCAGGGGCCGGCCTCGCGGGGCCTCCCGTACGGTCCGAGCCACGACCTCCGGCTCGAAGCCGAGCCCGTCGAGATCGCGCAGGTTCACTCCGTACATGTCGGCGTCCACGCGACCGGCCACCTTGAGCTCTTCCGGGGCATGGAACTCGAGGAGGACTTCGAGCCCGGAGCGATGGGCGGCATCGGCGAGCTCCGCGAGCGGCCGATCGAGCCGTTCTTCCGTCTCGAGACGCGCGATGAGGAGCACCGCGCTCGCCCCCGCGCGCGATGCGGCCTCGATCTGGCGCTCGTCGATCACGAAGTCCTTGAACAGCACCGGCAGACGGGTCGATCGGACCAGGGCGTGGACGTCGAGGACCGATCCGTCGAACCCCGGGCGGGTCGCGAGGCACGAGAGGGCCGCGGCACCGCCTCGGGAGGCGAGTCGGGCGAACTCGTCGACCGTTCGCTCCGGGAGGTTCGGAGCGCGCGCGCCGGGAGACCGACGCTTGTACTCCACCATCACCGCCCAGCGGTACGGAGCGCTGGCGAGCCGTTCTCTCAACGACGCCGGGGGAAACACCGCGCGTTCGGGCAGGCCGCGAAGGTACGTCGGAGAACGCACTTCCGCTCGCACCGCATCGAGGATCGAAGCCAGGAACGTCACGGTCCCTCCTTCGGCCACGACCTCGAGGCCGCAAGGTCGCGCAGCCGAGCGAGCACTTCCTCGGCGGCGCCGGAATCGAGGGCCTCCTGCGCGCGGTCGATACCCGCGCGCAGGCTGGGCGCGTCCCCTCGCACCCACAGGGCCGCCCCGCTCGTGAGGAGCACGCTGCCGCGACGGGCGCCGGTGCCTCCGGCGAGGATCCGTTCGGTCTCCTGGGCCGCCGCGGCCGAGGGCAACGCGTCCAGCGAGCCTCGGCGATCCTCGGGGCGCAACCATTGGCGCGGGTCGACGCTCCTACGACGCGCCGATCCTTTCCCCACTGGGTAGGTGAAGGACATCGCCCGGGACGAGAACTCATCCGTCCCGTCCCGGGAGGCGACGGTGAGGCCGCGCCGTACGCCCATCCGGGCGAGGACCGGTGCGATGCGGGCGGCGGTCGGAAGGTCCGGGCATCCCACCACCTGGAACGGGACGGACGCAGGGTTGGTGAGCGGTCCGATCAGGTTGAAGATCGTGCGGATGCCGAGCTGCGCGCGAACGGACGCGACGGCCCGGGTCCCCGCGTGATAGAGCGGCGCATGAAGGAACGTGATCCGCTCTCGGTCGAACGCGGCCCGCGCGAATGCACGGGACTCGAGCGCGGGAAGGCCCAACGCCTCCACGAGGTCGCTGGAACCCGCCCATCCCCCCGCTTTCCCCCGCAGGCTCCGGTTCCCATGTTTCGCCACCGGGACTCCCGCTGCCCGGATCACGAACGTGCTCACCGTGCCGACGTTGAACGACGGCCGAGGCGCCCCTCCCGAGCCGCAGAGGTCGACGGCACGATGCGCGCGAGGTCCGGGGAAGGGAACCGCTCTCTCGCGCAGCGCGATCGCGAACGACGCGAGCTCTTCGGTGGTCTCCCCCTTGGCCGCCCACGCCGCGAGAAGCGCGGCCTTGCGAGGGTCCGGCTCCGCCGGATCGCATAGAACGTCGAGGATTTGGAGCACGTCGGAGCGAGACAGTTGCTCGCCCCGGACGACGCGTGCGAGAAGCTCCGTGCTCATCCGCGGACCTCCTTGAGGAAGTTCGCCAGCAAGGTGGATCCCCCTTGGGTAAGGAAGGACTCGGGGTGGAACTGGACCCCGCTCACCGGTCGGTGGCGGTGACGCAGGCCCATCACCGTTCCGTCCCGCGTCGAGGCCGTTCGAACGAGATCCGAAGGGAGGGAGCGTCGGTCGACGACCAACGAGTGGTATCGGGCCGCCGCGAACGGGTTGGGGACGCCTTCGTAGAGCGGGTCCCGCTCGTGGAACACCGGCGCGGTCCGGCCGTGCACGGGGGTGCCGTGGATCACCCGCCCCCCGTAGACGTCTCCGATGATCTGGTGGCCCAGGCAGACCCCGAGGACCGGCCGCTCGCCGCCCCACGTGGACAGGATCTTTCGCGCGAGGCCGGTGACCCGTTGATCCCGCGGATGTCCCGGACCCGGAGAGAGGACGAACCCATCGGCGTCGCGTCGCTCCACCTCGCGGAACGGGACCGTGTAACGGACCGTGTGGACGTCGACGCCCTGGGCCTCCAGGGCCTGGGCGAGATTGTAGACGAACGAGTCCTCGTGGTCCACGAGAACCACCTTCATCGCTCCCTCCGGCCGACCAATGATGCCTCGACCATGCCGAGCTTTACCCGGACCTCGTCGTACTCGCGCTCGGGTTGGGAATCCCAGACGATCCCCGCGCCGGCGGCGGTGTAGAGATCGGATCCGGCCGTAAATGCCGTGCGGATCGCAAGGGCCCAAGCGGCGTCCCCGTCGCCGGTGAGCAGGCCGACGGTCCCCGCGTAGGGGCCCCTCCAGGTCGCTTCCTCCCGGCGGATCAGCTGCGTTGCCCGGATCTTCGGCGCGCCGCTGACCGTTCCCGCCGGGAACGTCGCGGCAAGGGCTGCCCAGGGTCCGGTGCCGCGCACGACGCGGCCGTCGACCCGGCTGACCAGGTGCTGGAGGCGTGCGAAGCGATAGCCGCGCTCGCGCCATGCGACCCGCACCGACCCCGGCTCCGAGATCCGTCCGAGGTCGTTGCGGGCGAGATCGACGAGCATCCGGTGCTCGGCCAGCTCCTTGGGGTCCCGGGAGAGCGCGCGTCGACCGGGGCGTTGGGCCCGGGGGAGCGTGCCGGCGATCGGGTGGACGGTCGCGATCGGGGGGCGGAGCTCGACCACGGACTCCGGGCTAGCGCCGACGATCTCCCGGTCATCGAAGCGAAGGTAGTAGAAGTAGGCGAATCGCTCCCGGGCCCGCAGTCGTCCGACCCGCTCGAGCAGATCGTCCGGCCGGCCGAAGCGTCGCCGCGTCGCGAGGACGACCTGGAAGGCATCCCCGTCGCCGATCGCGCGGTGCAGACGCCGCACCGATCGTTGGTAGGCGCGGGAAGGCAAGGTCTCCGCTCGGGGCGTAACGGGCTCGCCCGACGACGACCGCCAAAGCCGCGCCGGCTGCCGAGGGAGCCCCGTTCGGCGCCAGCGCAACCGGTCGACGACGGCGAATTCGCCGAGCGGGAACGGCGCGCCGGACGGAACCGCGCGCAGCAAAGGCTCCCATAAGGACACCGCGTCGAAGCCGGCATACCCGAGGAGCGCGCGATGGGGATCACCCCGCAGGGACCGACGGGTCCGGGCCTCGAGCTCTTCCACCGTATCGCCCGGCGACAGCCGAAATCGGTCCGACGCATCGACGAACGACGCGGCCCAGCGGCCGGGCGCGCCCGGCGCATCGCCGCGTTCCACGTATCCGACCACGGATCGATCGCCCGCTTTCCGGCAGAACTCCTCCCAGGCGTCGGTCATCGGGAGGATGGCTCCACGAGCGCTCGGTGAAACGCTCGAACGACGGCACCGCCCCGGGAGATCGGGACGGCCATCGAGATCGATCGCGGAGTGGCGCTCAGGCCCTCGGCTCGCGCGAGGATCGGAGCCGGTATCTTGCTGAGGTCGTCCAGCACCCCGTCACCGATCGCGGTGACGAGCGAGACGGGGAGCGGGCCCTCGAGCTTCGCCGGGCCGGCCGGGAAGATGGGCCTGAGGACCTCGCGCGCGCGGCGTCCGCGACCGCGTTCGAGGACGAGGCTCAGGCTGGTCGAGGAAGTGAACAGGGTCACGATGTTGATCCCGTGCTCGCTCAGGCGTTCGCTCACCTCCGCGACGATGCCGGGCCGCTGGCGTCCCCCCGGGACCCGGATCCGTACGAGACGCAACGGCGACAGCAGAGTGACCGCCCGCATCCCGTCCGGGCCCTGCGAGGGTCCGATCGTCGTCGCCACTCTCGGATCCTCGAGGGATCGAACGACGATCTCGAGACCCGCCAAGCGCGCCGGCTCCACCGTCAACGGGTGAAGCACTTTCGCACCGAACTGTGCGAGCTCCTCGGCTTCTTCGTAGGAGAGCCGCGCGATGGGACGTGCGTGCGGGACCAGCCGGGGGTCGGCGCTCAGGACCGAAACCTCCCGCTTGATCAGCTCGACCCGCCGCGCCCCGAGGATCGCGCCGATCACCGTCGCCGAGTAGTCCGAACCCCCCCGGCCCAGTGTCGCCACGTGGCCCTCCCGGCTCCGGCCGAAGTAGCCGGTTACGACCGGCACTTGGTCCTCGGCGAGGATGCCGAAGAGCCCGACTCGGACCGCGGCGCGCGAGCGGTCGATGAGAACGGTCGCCCGGCCGTAGTGATCGTCCGTGAGGAGGCCCAGTCGATCCGCCTCGACGGCGGTAGCGGGGATCCCATGCTCGGTAAGGTGTTGGGCGAGCCCGGCGACCGCGAGCCGTTCTCCTTGGCTCAGGAGCCGGTCGGCGAGCGCCGGGTCGGCGGCCCCCAATTCCTCGACCGAGCGTACGAGGCGAGCGAGACGCTCCAAGTGCCGCCGGCCCGAGATTGGGAGGTCGGGATGCAGCCGGGCGATGGCGGCGAGGGCACGAACATGGCCCGCGCGGTCGCCGGGAGACTCGAGGACCGACTTCAAAAGGTCCGTCACACCGGCGCGCGCCGAGGCGACGACCACGACCCCCGGTTCGCGACTCCGCAGCGCCCGGACGCGGGCGACGATACGCGCCGGTGCATCGACCGAGGCGCCTCCGAACTTCACGACGTACGGAGCGAGAGCCCTTTTCACTTCGCTCGCCCCCGTCCTACATACCCGCGCTCGGCCGCGAGTTCGGCGTTCAAGACCGAGCCTCCGGCGCCGCCCCGGATCGCGTTGTGCGATAAGGCGAAGAAACGGAGGAAGGGCGCCTCCCATCGGATCCGTCCGACGCTCACGGCCATGCCGCGCGCGCGCTCGGGAGCACCGGCCCAGCGGTCGCGTAGTGGCTGGGGCCGATCCGGCTCGGTCCGAAGGATCACGGCCGGATGCGGCGCGCTGGGGAGATCGTGCCCTACCAGCGGATCGAAGGTCCGAAAGGCCTTCGCGATCGAGGAGAGCGCAGGTCGCCGACGGGCGTCGATCGTGATCGCTTCGAGGTGACCGTCGCGGACCGCTACCCGCGCGCATTGGACGATGAACGGGATCGAGCTGGGCGCGATCGACGCTCCGGAGATGGAGCCGAGCATCCGCTGGGACTCTTGGGCAACCTTCTCCTCCTCTCGCGCGATGAAGGGGACCACGTTATCGGTGATCGAGAGCGAGGCGACGCCCGGTAGGCCCGCGCCGCTCAGCGCCTGGTAGGTCGTGACGTGAACCGCCCGAGGGCGCAGGAGGTCCCAGACCGGGCGGAGCGCGACGACAAGACCGGCCGCGCTGCAGTTCGGATCTGCGACGATCGCTCCCCGCTGACCGCGAGAACGGCGGAGGAGGGCGTCGAGGTGGTCCGCATTGACCTCGGGAACGAGTAGCGGAACGTCGGGATCCATCCGGTGGTCCGAAGCGTTCGTGAAGACGTCGACTCCCCGACGGGAGAGTTCGGTCTCGATCGGTCCCGCGCTCCCGGACGGGAGCCCGCTGAATACGACCTCGATCCCCCGATGCGCGATCTCGGCAGGCCCGAGCGATTCGAGCCGGAGGTCGGCTTCCCGGGGCGGAGCCTCTTCGGGGAGCTGCCAGAGCTCCGAGAGCGGCTGCCCGTGGGTCCGATCGGTTCCGACGAGCGTGGTGAGCTCGAAGGTCGGATGGTCGGCGAGCAGCCGAACGAAGTGCTGGCCGATGTAACCGCTCGCCCCGAGGACCGCGCAGCGGTACCGCCGTCGCGCGTCGGTCATCGCAGGAATCCTCCCGCGAGGGCCAGGTCCGTGAGCGCGATCGCTCCCACGCTCTCGAGGACGACGACGGCGCGAGGCACGATACACGGGTCGTGGCGTCCGGTGACGACGATCTCCGTGTCCACTCGGCGCTCGAGGTCGACGGTGCGCTGGGGCCGGGCGATGGAGCTGGTGGGTTTGATGGCGACCCGGTAGACGAGCGGCATGCCCGTCGCCAGGCCTCCCAGGATCCCTCCGGCGTGGTTGGTGAGAGTTACCACTCGTCCGTCCTTCCACACGAACGGATCGTTGTGAGTGCTGCCGCGCATGCGCGCACCCGAGAAACCGGCACCGAACTCGATGCCCTTGACGGCCGGCACCGAGAACGCGAGATGGGCGATCGCGCTTTCGATCGAATCGAAGAACGGCTCGCCCAGACCCACGGGCGTGCCGGCGATCCGCACCTCGACCACCCCCCCCACGCTATCGCCGTCGCGGCGCGCGGCGGCGATCGCCTCTTCCATAGCCACCGCGGTCTCGGGGACCGGGCACGCCACCTCGTTCGACGCGGCCCGGGCCCGTAGCTCGGCGAAGGAGAGGTCTTCCGCGACGAGCGCTTCCACCGGCCCGATCGCTCGGGTGAATCCGACGGTCTCCATTCCCAACGGCCGGAGAAGCTGGCGACCGATTGCGCCGGCGATGACGAGCCCCACGGTCATGCGGCCGGAGAAGATGCCGCCGCCCGACAGGTCCGCTTCGGGGCCGTATCGTACGCGCGCCGGATAGTCGGCGTGCCCCGGACGGGGAGTCGCTCGCAGTCGGTCGTAGGGCTCCCGCCGCACGTCTTCGTTGGCGACGTGGGCCCGGAAGGTCCCTTTCGACCGGCCGTGAACGATCCCCCGATCCACTACCAGTCGGTCCTCCTCCTGACGCTTGGTCGCGAGACGTCGCCCGATCGGCCGGCGCCGGTCGAGCTCGCCCTGAATCTCGCTCAGGTCGATCGGCCGACCCTCGGGTATTCCTTCGATCTCGACCCCGACCTCCGGCCCGTGGCTCGATCCGAAGATCGAGACGCGGTACCGCTCCCCCCAGCGCATCACGGAGCACCTGCCGCGCGGGGTAGGAGGCGAGCGAGGTCGTCCCAGAAGCCCGGATAGGATTTTGCGACGCTCCGTGCGTCGCCGATGCGGGATGGGCCGGGGGCGGCCAACGCGCCCACGGCGGCGCTCATCACGAGCCGGTGGTCCGTGGCGCTCGAGCGGTGGATGGACGTCGTTTGCCGGGGAGGTCGGATCGTGAGGTGTCCGCTCGCGCTGCGGGTGCGGGCGCCGAAGGCTTGGGCGAGATCGATCGTTTCGGCCCAGCGATCCGACTCCTTGTGGCGGAGATGCGGGGCCCCGCTCAACGTGGATGATCCGGTGGGGGCGTGGGCGGCTAGCACGCCGAGGAGTGGGAACAAGTCCGGTGAGTCCGTCAGATCGAAGCGCACGCCCCGCCGTAGGGGACCCTGAACGCGGACCGTTGCGCCGCGTCGGCGAACCCGGGCTCCCATGCGGTCAAGCGCCTCCAAGATCCGAAGGTCGGCCTGAGGATACCTGGGATCGAGGCCCGTCACCGACACGCCGCCACCGGTGATCGCCGCGGCGGCCCAGAGATAGGCGGCGGAGGACGCGTCGGCCGGGATCTCGATCGAGCGGGGGGGCGGGCGGAGGCGCCCGAGCACGGCGAATTGTCGAGGAGAAACGTCGACCCGGTGTCCGAGCACTCGCAGGAACACCACCGTAGCGCCGATGTAGGGGGCCGAGACCACAGGCCCGACGAGTCGGATCGTCGACGGCCGATCGAACGCGGATAGCGCGATCAGCAGTGATGAGATGGGTTGCGAGGAATCTTCCGCGGAGACGCGGACGGCCCCCGGCTCAATCGGTCCTTGGATCGTGAAGGGGAGGGAACGGCCCGAGCGCGGTCGGTGGACCCGGGCTCCCAACTGCTCGAGGGCTCCGAAGAGCGGTTCCATGGGTCGCACGGGAAGCCGGCCCTCCCCCACGAACCGGACCGGCACGTCCTCGAGGGCGGCCAAACCCGTGAGCAACCTCAGGGACGTTCCCGACTGCCGGCACGAGATGGTCGTCGTGCGCGAGAGACCGTGGCGGCGCGGTCGTACGGTCCACGCCTCCGCACTGCGGTCGACCCGGGCTCCGAGCCGACGGACGCCCTCGAGCGTGGTCCGGGTGTCTTCCGAATCGAGGGCGTGTCGAAGGCGGAGCGTTCGGTTCCCGATGGCCGCGATGGCAAGGGCCCGGTGCGTGTAGCTCTTCGAGCCCGGGGCGCGGATCGTGCCTTCGACACGCCCCGGCCGGATGGTTCGGATCACGGCTCGCCTCCCGGGGTCTCCCGTGGCCCTTGAAAGGGTACCGTCCGCAGGGAGCCGCCTGCCGAGAGGAGGGAGGATCGGACCCGCCCGGAGACCTCCTCGGGAGCCACGACCGCGAGGGTAGGCCCCAGCCCGGAGACGCCGCTCGCGATCGCACCGGCCGCCTCGGCCGCTTCCCGGAGGTCACCGTAGCGGTACCCCATCGCCTGTTCCACGAGGAGGGTGTTGCGTCGCATCGCCTCGAACGGGTTCCCGGACAGTATCGCGTCGACGACGCTTTGCCCCTCCCGGGCGAGGGTCCGAAACCGCGCGTGCGCCAAAGGGCTCGGAGCGTGCGGCGTCCCGGGACTCCACAGCACGACCGTCAATCCGGCAGGAACCTCCAGCCGACGGAGGACGTTGCGAACCGTGTTGTCCGTAACCGCGGCGCCACCGGCGACGGAGGCGAACGCGTCGTCGAACGCTCCGGTCGCGCTCACTCCGACCTGTTGGCACACGTCGGCGGAGAGTCGGGCTACCTCGCGGGGATCCGGCCGCGAGCCGGCGGCTTGGGCCACCGCGCCGATGACCGCGCTGCTGACCGCAGAGGAGCTCTTCAGTCCCTGAGCTACCGGGACCTCCGAATCGACTTCCAGTCGAACGCTCGTCGGGGAGTCCAGGTACCGCTGCGCCGCGGCCAGGGCCGACCGTTCTACGAGCGGGGTGGAGGTTCCGCGCACCACGTGTACGGTTCCGGCGGTGCCGGGATCTAGCGTCGCGCGGACGTGCACCGAGAGCTGGATCGCAGCGGCCGCTCCCACCCCGGTGGGTAGGGCGTTGACGAACGTGATCGCTCCGTAGGTCTGGGCTACGCCGTGCATCCCATCTCCTTCAACGCCCAGTCGATGGATTCGGGGCGGGGAGGTATCCCCCACCAGCGACGGTGGGTCTCCACGGCCTGGTATACGAGCAGCCGACTGCCGTCTTCGTAGACGCCTTGGCGTGACTCGACCCGGGACCGCAGTGTGGACTCGTCCGGCCGGTAGACGAAGTCGAGGAAGTACGTGCCCGGACGAAGGTGCGCCTCCCATGGCAGCTCGAGGGTGCCGGCGTCGGATCGGCCGACCGGGGTCGCCTGCACGATCAGCGACGCCGGAGAATCGGGTCGTTCGGGGATTACGGCGCCGAGGTCCCGAACGAGAGCGCGAACGCGACGAGGGTCACGTGCGAGGATGCTCGCCCGCAGCCCGAGGCGGTCCGCGGCGAGGATCGTCGCCCTCGCGGCCCCTCCGCTGCCGAGGACGAGCAGGTCCGAGCCGGGCCATGCTCCGCCGTCCCGGAGTTCCCGCAACCGGCGCTCCATGGCATCGACGTCGAAATTGTCGGCGAACCAGCCGCCTCCATCGTAGGTGAGCGTATTGGCGCAGCCCGCAGCCCGGGCCGCATTGCTGGCCCGACTCGCCGCGCCGAGCGCAGCCTCCTTCCACGGATGCGTGACGTTGAGCCCGAGGAAGCCGTCCTCGTTCAGATGGCCGAGGACGTGCGCGAACTCCTCCTCCGAGAGTACGTCCAGCGCTACGTAGAGCCCGGGCTCGTCCAAGGCCCGGTACCAGTGCGCGTGGACCCGAGGCGAGAAAGAGTGGTCCACCGGGTGCCCGAGGAGCGCGAAGAGGCGTCCGGCGCTGCCCGCAGAAATGTACCGCGAGAGAGCGTCAAACGGCAGCTGTGACGGCTCCACGGTCGCGACGTTCGAGTCCAGCCCCGGCCCGGCGAAGACCCCGGCGAAACCGAAGGCAGCCGCCCTCGCGCGGAGGAGGGGCCCGGACGGTCCCGTCGTGTGCACGATTCGGGGAGAGGACGGACTCCTCGGGGCGACCACGAGCGGGCGGATCTCCCGATAATAGCGGTCGAGGGTGCTCGGAATGACGAACTTGGTCCATACATTGACCGGACCCCGGAGGGCGAGGGCGGCCTCGATCTCGTCTAGGGAGGCGCGCTCCGGAAAATGGGTCGAGACGATCAGGTGCGGTCCATCGGCGCGAGCGGCGGCGGCCTCGACCAAGGTCGCGTCGCTTCGAGCTTCGAGGTCCACGTAGGAGAACGGAAGCGAGAGGAGCCGGCGCAGCACGTCCGAGCGCGCGGCGCCGCCGTCCCTCCCGGCTCCGCCCTCGGCTCGAGAGCGATACGTGGCGACCAACGGGACGGGGCTCGGGAACAGCTCGTCCAACCGGTCGAGCTCGGACTCTGGAAGTCGATCGATGCGGATCTCGGCTGCCGCTCCGGCTCCGACCATCTGTTGGAGGGCGGGACGAAGTTCCGCGATCGAACGTTCCGGCCGGGAGACGATTATCAGCGGGATCGTGGCCATCAGCGTTCCTCGATCGCCTCGCTCACCGCGAGGCCCAGATGTCGGGCGGGAGGCAGCGCGACGACGTTGGCCACCGAGCCCGGCGCGAGATCCGTCGTCGCGATGGGGCCCGTGGTCGTTCCGAGTCGAACGGTTTCGGCCTCCTGCAAGAACGCGGTGTAGGTTCGCCTTCCGTGCTCGACTTCTATGAGGGTCATCGGGCGACGTTCGATCTTGATCCGACCGACCCGCACCGCCCGGGACGGGCCGTCGGGCCGGCCGACCAGGACCGCATCGCCCGCTTGGAGCTCGGAAAGGTAGCGGGTGTCGCCGTTACTGAGCAGGGTGTAGAGATGGGCCGCGCCGGCGTTGACGCGAAACGGGCGTGGCCGGGTGTAGCGCGACCCTACCGCCTCGCTCAGAACGTGGGCGAGGAGACCCGCCGAACTGCCCACGAGCATCCCCTCCTCCGGGCGGAGGAGGGAGGTAGTGTCGACGATCACGCGATCCCCCATGCCCGCGCTCGCGACGCGGCGCACGGGAGCGACCGTCCAAGTGAGCGGGGTGGCGGCGTGATCGACGATCGCCTCCAGGCGATCCAAGTCGTCCGGCGTCGAGATCTCGACGATCACTCCATCCGCGCCATGCTCGAGGGCACCGAGGAACGACGGGACATCCTCGGAACGGCGCGTGACCACCCAAAGAGTCCCCTCTCTTTTGCGAGCCGCCACGAGGTTCTCGAGCGGTATCACCCGTTCTCGGAGCCATCGCACCGCTACCGGATCGCCGGATCGGAGCCGGTGCGCGGCCGGCTCGGCGTCCTCGGGTCGATCGACCTCGATGAGCGGGATGGGCGTGGGGATTCCCGGCACGACGAGCCCGCCCGTCACGAGCCGCACCTCCGCCGCCGCCTCTCCCGGGCGAACTGTGCCGTCTCCTGCAACGTCCGCAAAACGATCGAATCCGCGACGAGTGGCTCGCGCGCGCAGCGCCGCCCGTTCTTGGGACGAGGGAGCGACCAGTGCGAGAACGATTCGAGGGTCGGGCATCGGACTTGCGGTTACGCGGCTCCGTGTAGCAACGACGCGACCTGTCGAGCCAGCGGGCCGACCGGATGGCGCTGGAACAGATTTCTACCGATACAGACCCCCGCCGCGCGAGCTTCGATGGTCTCCCGAACGATCCGAAGGAACTCGGAGTCCGGATCCAGCCGGGGGCCCGCGCCTAACAGCAGCGGAACCGGCGTCGTTCGGACCAGACGGCGGAACTCCTCGAACGAACCAGGGTAGCCGGTCTTGACGATATCCGCCCCCGTGTCGGCCGCCGCCCGGCACGCGTGGCGGATCTCGTCTGCGGTTCCACCGCCGGGTTTCTTGACGTAGGTCATGCACATCAGCGGAAGACCGATCGACCGGCATTGATCCGCCGCGATTCCGAGGTAGCGTAGCATCTCGCTCTCCTCCGGGACGCCAAAGTTGACCTGGATCGAGAGGAGGTCCGCTCCGAGGGCGGCCGCCTCTTCGGCGGTCCCGACGAGGACCTTCAAGTTCGAGTTCGGGGCGAGCGTCGTGGAGGCCGAGACGTGGATCCCGAGCAGGGTCGGCGGTCGAAGGACAGGTACCAGTGAGCCTACCGCTCCCTTCGTAACGATCACCATGTCGAGGCCGGCGGTCTGGAGTTCATCCACCAAGGCGGGAACGTCCTCGAGGCCGTCGATCGGCCCTAACGAAACGGAGTGGTCGAGGGGGACGGAGAACAGCCGTCGTCTTTCATCCGGGAATATCCGCTTCAGTCGTATCGTCTTTCCGTACATGGTTTCCTTTTCCTTCTATGGAAGAGGGAAACGACCGGAGGGGGACCCCTTCGTGGTGAACCACAATGGGAGGCGCCCTCCGGGCGCTTCCCGCTCACCAGAGCCAGAGCATGGGCGCCGGAAGCGAGTCGACGGGCAGGGTGCGAGCGCTCGACGCGACGACCATTGCTCGGATGACCCCGAACGGGTATTAATCGCCTCGCGCTCGCCGTACGCGCGGGCTCGAACGGGTTGATTCAGCCACCGGAGCATACCCGCACCTCTTCCAAGGCACTAGCTCTCGGTAGGCCGGTCAGACAGGTTTTTATAGTAATGCTTTCTACTTATTCGTGAACTCCGGGCCGGCGCCCCGAGGGCGGGCGTCGCCCGGGTAGGAACACCAATGGCAAAGATCATAGGAATCGATCTAGGAACGAGTAACTCGGCAGCGGCAGTTCTGGAAGGAGGACGGCCCGTCATCATTCCCAGCGCAGAGGGTACCACCGTCGGAGGCGGAAAGGCGTTCCCCTCCTACGTGGCGTTCACCAAGGATGGCCAGCTCATCGTGGGGGAGCCGGCCCGGCGACAGGCGATCTCCAACTCCGAGGGAACCGTCACCGCGTTCAAGCGGAAGATGGGTACGGACTACAAGTACCGCCTCCACGGCAAGGAGTACACGCCGCAACAGCTGTCGGCGTTCCTGCTCCAGAAGATCAAGCGAGACGCCGAAGCCTTCCTCGGCGACAAGGTGGAGAAGGCCGTCATCACGGTCCCCGCCTACTTTAACGACAATCAGCGGCAGGCCACGAAGGACGCGGGCAAGATCGCGGGTCTGGACGTCGTCCGCATCATCAACGAGCCGACCGCTGCCAGTCTCGCCTACGGCCTCGACAAGGCCGGTAAGACGCAGAAGATCCTCGTGTTCGACCTGGGCGGCGGGACCCTCGATGTGACGATCATGGATTTCGGCGAAGGGGTCTTCGAGGTCCTTTCTACCAGCGGTGACACGCAGCTGGGCGGCACGGATATGGACAACGCGATCACCGACTGGATCGCGGGAGAATTCCGAAAGGAGAGCGGCATCGACGTGCGTCGCGACAAGATGGCGGTCCAACGCATACGGGATGCCGCGGAGAAGGCAAAGATCGAGCTCTCCTCGACCCTGGAGACGCAGATCAACCTCCCTTTCCTAAGCGCCACTCAGGAGGGTCCCAAGCATCTCGCGCTCACTTTGAACCGCGCGAAGCTCGAAGAGCTCCTCCGCCCGATCGTCGACCGTTGCCGGGCGCCCGTCGAGCAGGCGATCAAGGACGCCAAGCTCGAGAAGAGCCAGATCGACCGGATCGTGCTCGTCGGCGGACCCACACGGATGCCGATGGTCCAGAAGTTCCTCGAGACCGAGGTCGGCCGCCCGATCGAACGCGGCGTGGATCCGATGGAATGCGTGGCCATGGGTGCGGCCGTTCAAGGCGGGGTCCTTGCCGGCGAGGTGAAGGATGTCTTGCTGCTCGACGTGACGCCGCTCAGCCTCGGGCTCAAGACCCTCGGCGGGGTCTTCACGCGCCTGATCGACCGCAACACGACCATCCCGACGCGCAAGAGCCAGGTCTTCACGACTCCGTCCGATAACCAGTCGAGCGTAGAGATCGAGGTCTTCCAAGGAGAGCGCCCGCTCGCCGAGGACAATGTCAAGCTCGGCAGCTTCCTGCTGACCGGGATCCCTCCGGCTCCTCGCGGGACGCCCCAGATCGAGGTGTCGTTCGATATCGACGCGAACGGCATACTGAACGTGTCGGCGAAGGACCAGGGCACGGGACGCCAGCAAGGCATCACGATCAGCGCGTCCAACAAGCTATCGAAGGACGAGATCGACAAGATGGTCCAGCAGGCCGAGCAGTTCGCCTCTCAGGACCGGGAACGCGCCGAGGCGATCGAGGCCCGCAACCGTGCCGAGACCCTCGCCTACGAAGCCGAGCGGCTCCTCGCCGATCAGAAGGATAAGATCCCGGAGAGCGAGGCCACCGACGTCCGGGCGAAGATCTCGAGCCTGCGGGAGACCCTCCAATCGACGAACGCGAGTCGGGATCAGGTTCAGGCGAAGACCGAGGAACTGACTCGGTCCCTGCATGCGGTCTCTCAACATCTCTACTCGCAGCCGACGACCCCGCCTCCGACGGGGGGCGCCGCCGAGGCGCCCCCGGCCTCCGAGAGCTCCGCGGAAGGCGAACCCGAAGGGACCCCCAGCGAAGGTGGGGCGGTGGACGCGGACTTCAAGGTCGTTGATCCGAAGACCGGGGACTCAGACGGAGCTTAGGTCGCAACCCCGCACGGTTCATCTAGAGCTCCGACGTACCCGCGATCTGGCCCTTGGGGGGCCGGGAGAGCATCGATGACTCTGAGCATCCGGACCTCGGCGTGGAAAGACGGCGAACGCATCCCGACGAAGCATACGGCGGACGGGCCGGACCTATCACCTCCGTTCGAGTTCGGAGGGGTGCCCCCCGGGACGAAGGCATTCGCCTTGATTTGCGACGACCCCGACGCCCCCGTGGGAACGTGGGTGCATTGGGTGCTCTACGACATCCCGGGGACCGCGAAAGGTCTGCCGGAGGGCCTGGCGGTCGACGCCGAACTCCCGGACGGGAGCCGGCACGGGAAGAACAGCTGGAAGAAGTATGGTTATGGCGGACCGTCCCCGCCCCCGGGCACGCCTCACCGCTACTACTTCCGCCTGTACGCGCTTCGAGAACCGCTCGGGGCGAACCCCGGTCTCACGGCGGCCGAGGCGGAGTCGCGCGCCAAGGCGAAGGCAATCGCGTCCGCGCAGTACATGGGAACCTACGGCCGGACCTGAGCGTCGAGGGGCCTAGCGGGACGTAGGGGCGGTCCGCCGCTGCGGGACCTTCGGGGTGGCGGTCGACTGCTTGTACAGGACGATACCCAGCACGATCGCGCTGTAGCTCGTATTTGCCGCCCGGATCCGCTCGCTGCGGGTCTGAGGGGGGTGGGCCTCCAGGAGGTCGAAGACCCCGCCGACGAGACCTCGAACGAGTCCGAGCATCGTCGCGTCGACGACCGGCGCGCTGGGTTGCTCGGTCATCCTTCGCACGTCGCACAGGTCTTCTAGGTTCGAGCGGTAGACCTGCGCGATGATCTCGTCCTCGAGAGTGGTGTCCGACGGGATGAGGTCCATGGTGTTTCGCTGGTCGGAGCCCCGGCTCCCTGAAAGCCCATCGGTCCGCGAACGGGCGGCCCACCGGCCGTCCGGCGCGTCCCGTCGGAGAGCCCAAGGGGTCGAATGCCCTGGGGATCGTGCGCGCTCGCGCCCACCCGCACCGAACCGCACACCATGAGCGAGAAGAAACGCACGATCCCCACGCCCGACGGCCGCCTCCTACGAATCACCGAAGGGGGAGCCCGCTCCGGGCCGGTGGTCTTCGTGCTGCACGGGACCCCGATGTGCGGTTCGCTCTATCCCGCCCACGTCGCGGACGCGGCGAAGCGCGGCATTCGGTTGGTCGGGTACGATCGACCGGGCTATGGGGGCTCATCGGCGAACCCCGGCCGCACCATCGCAGATGCTGCGGCCGACGTACGGGCGATTGCGGATCACCTCGGGGCCGAGCGTTTCGGAGTTTGGGGGATCTCGGGCGGAGGGCCTCACGCTTTGGCGTGTGCCGCTCGGCTCGTGGGCCGTGCGGTCGCCGTAGCCGCTCTCGCCTCGCCGGCTCCGCATCCGGCCCAGGGCATCGACTGGATGGCCGGCGCCGGAGAGGCGAATGTGACCGAGTTCCATGCGGCGATGGAGGGTCCGGAAGCGCTTGAGCGATTCCTCGCGCCCATGCGAGAGGCGTACTTCGCCCCGAACGTAGATCCGGTCCTACGGGATCTCGAAAGCTTGCTCAGCCCCGTCGACAAGTCGGTCTTCGCAACGATCGGTTCCTATCTGATCGACGCCACCCGCCAAGGACTCCGGCCCGGCGTGGCCGGATGGAGAGACGATGACCTCGCCTTCGTGCGCCCGTGGGGGTTCTCGCTCGAGGAGATACGTTCGCCTCTCACCCTGTGGCAGGGGAAACAGGACCTCTTCGTCCCATTCGCTCACGGTCAATGGCTCGGCGACCACATTTCGCACGCCGTTCAGAACCTCACCGAAGAGGATGGCCACCTAACGCTCTACCAGAACCGCATCCCTTCCGTCCACTCCTGGTTGATGAGCTATCTCCACCGCTGAAGGAGCCTCCAACCGGCACGGGGGGGGCGGGACGTTCGGCGTCTCGCGTCCGGCCCGGGGGAGTGAACTTCCTTCGTCGGAGGGGGAGCGCCCCGATGGAGGTCCGTCGGATCTCCGCGGCGGGCATGTACCACCTCTCCCGGGACGATGTGCATCCGCGATCGTAGACCCCACGTGCCGAGGCCCCCCTCCGTCCAGGGCCGCTCGTGGACCCGGGTCACGCGAAACCCTCTGGACCTCCGCAGACGGATCGAGGCTCGGATCGTCTTTTCCGCGGTGGCGAACACGATGCCCGCACGCTCGCGAACGAAGTGGGCCAGCGCGTCGTCGAGTAGGAAGCCCCGATCCCCTCGCCCCGTCGGCTCGGTGCGATCGCGAGGTAGTTCACGTACCCGATGGTCGGTCGAAGGAGCTCGACCATGGAGATGCCGACGAGCTCACGGCCACGGTAGGCCGCGCGGACCCGTTCGATATCGCGGAGTGTTCTCTTCGCATGCCACCGATAGTCGCCGTGAAACGACTCCCTCAGGACGGGTATCGCCGGCTTCCGCGAGCCGCGGGAGAGCGTCCGCAATCGAAGCGCGGGGGCCACCGAGGGTCGCTTCGTCTTCGCTCGAGTAGCGGAACTACGCGTCGTCATCCCGTCGTCGGCGACGGGAAGGCCGTCCGTCATCGTCGTCGCGGCTCTCGTCCGTGCGTCGATCGTTGTCGAAGCGAGGGCGTGGCCGCCATGATCGGCCCTTGCCGCCCGGTCCGGGGCGACCTCCGGCGAATCGGTTGCCTCCACCGTAGGGGCGTCCTCCGCCCCGCGGGCCGTATCGGCCTGCGCCTCCGTATCCCCGCCGATCGCCGCCGCGGTCCACGGTACGGGGCGGGAGCGTGAACTGGTTGCCGCAGGACCCGCATCGGGCGGAGATCGTTCCGTCGTCGTTCGTTGAGAACGTCAGCGGGCCCCCGCACTCTCGGCAGGGTCGGGACGGTCCGCGTTGGGCCCCCATCGGCGGTCGAGGGGGACCGCGCGGAGCGAATCCCTCCGCGGCGCGGTCCGATCGCACGAACGTCATCGCCGCGTGGCAGCCCGGGCAATGAGCGACGAGCCCGCCCTGCGTCCCTGCTCGAAGGATCATGGTCGAACCGCAAGCCTCGCACAGCACCGCGGCAGAGGGCTCGCCACCGCTCGGCGCGGGATGCCCGGCCGGGAGGTCGCCCCCCTCGAGGACCGTGAAGGCGTGTCCGCATCCGGCGCACGTCCCTACGCGGACTTCGGCCGCGCGGGATTCAAACTCGACCGCGCTTCCGCAGTCCGGGCAGTGGTTCGGCATCGTAGTGAAGGATACACGGCCCGCGCTCGCTTAATAAAGGGACGGTCGGGCGAGCTACCCCCTACGACCGTCGCCGCAGGCCCCCCGGGCGGTCCCGCTAGTCGCGCCAGACCCCGGCAAGGAGGAGGATAAGCCCCACGACGATGATGGCCACGCCGGCGTAGAGCGCGTAAAGGATCAGATCTGACGTGGCCGGGGCGCTCTCGGCAAGGGCATTCACCAGGACGGCCGAGATGACGGCCACGAGGAAACCGAGGAAAGCAATCGTGGCTCCTCCCGTCATCAGGGTGGAGGCGGGTACTCGGCGGGTCGCGCGATAGGAAATCATCGTCCCCATGCTCGCGCGCACCGATCGAGTGATCCCTTAAGAGACCGCGGTTGGTCGAGCCCCCGTCGGCGACACTCGATCCGGCCGTTCGTGGGGCCATCGTCGGCCCGGAGCCGGCCCCTCGTACTCTACATCCGGCCGGATAACCCGATTCCCGTCGGATTGTTCGAGCGCATGGGCGATCCATCCGGCCGTTCGCGCAATCGCGAACGTCGGCGTGAAGCACGTGCGGGGGAGGCCCACCGCCTCGAGCAGTAGCGCGGCGTAGAATTCCACGTTCGTGTAGATCCGAGCGTTAGGATGGCGACGCCGCAACGCGGCAAGGGCGGCGCTCTCGACCCGCTCGGCGAACGCGATCCGCGCGGGATCCCCCACGCCGCGCGCGAGTTCGTGCAAGAGTTCGGAGCGCGGGTCTTCGACCTTGTAGATGCGATGCCCGAAACCAAAGACAAGCTCCTTCCGGTCGAGTCGGTCCTCGATCCAGCGCTCGGCGTGATCGGGGTCCGGGATCGCATCGAGCATGTCGAGGACAAGACTGGGGGCTCCGCCGTGCCGACGTCCCTTGAGCACGGCAAGCGCGGCGGTCGCCGCGCTCACCAGATCGGACTCGGTCGAAATCGCGATGCAGAGCGCGAACGTCGAGGCGTTCATGCCGTGGTCCGCGAGCAGATCGAAGTACCCTTCGAGGGCCCGCACGCGCCGCGGTTCCGGCCGGCTCCCGAAGAGCTGGTAGAGGTACGTCTCGACCTGGCCCATGCGAGGATCGATGGGAACGGGCTCGAGCCCTTGACTGCGACGGAAGAATCGCGCGAACACGAGCGGCAGCCGTGCCATCAGGTCGAGTCCGTCCTCGACCTTGGGGGGGTAGTCGTACTGCCCCGTTCCGATCGCGGAGATCAGCGTCCGCAGGGCGTCCAGAGGGGGCTCGTTCGCCGGCAGGGCGTCGACGACCCGGACGACTCCCGGAGAGAGCTGGCGTCGCGTCGAAAGCGCGTCGCGGACCTGGCGCGACGGGTCCTCGGGCGGAGGGTCACCGTACAGCAATAGGTGGGCCACGGATTCGTAGGGGGTCCCCGGAACGAGTTCGCGAACGTCGAAGCCGCGATACACCAGGGAGCCGAGCTCGCCGTCGACCCAGCTGATTTTCGACCGTCCCACGGCCAACCCGTCCAGACCGCGGGCGACCGGCGATCCACCGGACATATCCGAACGAGCACCCACGACCTCAAAAGGTCCAGTGCCGTCGTTGGGTGACCTTTAAAGAAACGTCCCGCTCCCCACGGAAAGAGGGGCACGGGTCCTGCGACCGGCTCCTCGGAGAACGCGGACGTCATGATCAGGGAGCGCCAGAAGGCGGGACTATTCGTGGCCCCGTAGAGGACATGAGCACGGCGTCGGACTCCTCGAATCCCGCGAAGATGCGCTCGAACCGCTCCCGCTCCGAGGAACTTCGCGTGCTGCGCGCGCTCGCGATGGCGGGCGCGGATCGCGGGACGATCGAGGTGACATCGCGCGAGATCGGCCAACGGACTGCGATGAGCCAGCAGGCGGCGAACCGGCACCTTCTGGCATTGGAGCGATCCGGCGACATTTCGAGGACGCTGCACGGTCGGCGCCCTCGGCTCAGCCTCACCCCCCAGGGCATCGACGCGCTGCGGGCGGAATACCAGTCGTTTCGGCGCATCTTTGAGGGCCCGAGTCGCCTCCAGCTTCGCGGTATCGTGGTGTCCGGGTTAGGAGAGGGACGGTACTATCTGAGTCAGCCCGGGTACGCGGAACAGTTCCCCCCACGGATAGGCTATGCTCCGTTCCCGGGCACCCTCAACGTGCGTCTCGAGGGCGAAATGCTGCGGCGCGCTGCGATGGTCAAGCAGTGGACGGGGGTGCGCATCGACGGATTCCAGGCGAGCGGCAGGACCTTCGGGGGCGCGACGTGCATCCCGGCGAAGATCGGGGGCTCGCCGGGCCATCTCATCCGGCCCGATCGGACTCACTACGAGGATGTCATCGAATTCGTGGCTCCGGTTTCGCTGCGGGAGACGCTCAAGCTCGCCGACGCAAGCCCGATCGAGATCGAGCTCGAGGAGACGTGACGACACCCTCGCTCGCGCGTCGGGTCGCCGCCGAGCGCCGTCCCGAGCCCGCGCCGCCCGAGGCGGCCTCGAGGTACGTGAACCAATGGGTCGAGCCGGAAGCGATCGGGCGCGAACGCGTTGGGGCCTTCGTTTTGATCCTGAAGACGCGCGGGTGCTATTGGGCTGACCTGAAAGGATGCTCGATGTGCGGGTACTCCCAGGACACTCTCGGGCGCTCGGCTACGCCCGGGGAACTCGCGGCCCAGCTGCAGCACGCGGTGCGCCGTTACCGCGGCGAGCCGTACGTGAAGATCTATACGTCGGGAAGTTTCTTGGACGACCGGGAGGTCGATCCCGCGAGCCGCCTCGCCCTCGTTCGCACATTCTCGGGGGCTCGCCGCCTTCTGTTCGAGACGTTGCCGGAGTTCCCGACCGACGCCACTCTGGGACCGCTGAAGGACGCGTTCCCGGGAGAGCTCGAGGTCGCGCTCGGCCTCGAGTCGACCGATCCCGCAATCCTGAGGCGATACATCAACAAGGGCGCGTCGCCGGACGAGTACCTCGCGGCGGCCGATCGCGTGCGGTCTCTCGGCGCCCGGGCGAAAGGGTACCTGCTGCTCAAGCCGCCGTACCTGACGGAAGAAGAGTCGGTGGAGGACGTCGTCCGCAGTATCGGGGCTGCGGCCGAGCACTTTGACGCGCTGTCGATCAATCCCGTGCACATCCAGAACGGGACCGTCGTAGAGTGGCTCTACCACCGGGGCCGCTACCGCCCGCCCTGGCTGTGGAGCGTCGTCGAGGGGCTGCGCCGAGGAGCCGCTGTGCGAGGATCGAGTCGGCTCGTATCGTTCCCGACCGCCGGGGGACTGAACCGAGGGCCCCACAATTGCGGCGCGTGCGACGCGAAGGTACTTGCGGCAATCCGGGAGGCATCTCTCGACCAAAAGTTCGACGGACTGGTCGAGTTGGACTGTGCGTGCCGGCGGGAGTACTCGGCGCTGCGTCGACTGGAGGTACTCGGGGTCGAGGCATGAGCACGGACGACCTCGTCCCCCATCTTCCCGACCATGCCGTCGAAACCATCTCGGCGTTCTTGATCTCGCATTGTCTCTACCACGGCAACGAAGGAGCGGTCGTCGGTCTTTCGGGGGGCGTCGATAGCGCACTCGTCGCCCGCCTTGCCCGCGACGCGCTCGGTGCGGAGAAGGTACTGGGCGTCTCGATGCCGGACGCATCCTATCCGGGGGACCTCGCGCGAGAGACCGACCAATACGCTCGATCGTTGGAGATCGAGTATCGCAGCCTCGGCATCGAGCAGATCGAATCGGCCTTCGGTTCCGCGCTTCCCGAGATCACCGACCGGGTGACCGTCGGCAACACGAAAGCCCGGATCCGGATGGCCCTCTTGTACTCCCTGGCACGGGAGAGGCGACGCGTAGTGGTCGGCACGGGGAACAAGTCCGAGCTCTTGCTCGGGTACTTTACGAAGTACGGCGACGGTGGCGCGGATCTCTTGCCCATCGGGGACCTGTACAAGACCGAAGTGTGGGAACTGTCGGCCCAGCTCCATCTCCCGCGTTCGATCCGCGAACGGCCGCCGACCGCCGGGTTATGGGCGGGACAGACCGACGAGGCGGAACTCGGTCTTCCCTACGCCCAACTCGACCGGATTCTCCACGGCTTGGAGCGAGGGATTTCCGAGGAGGAGATCGCGGTCCGTACCGGGCAACCCCTCGAGCGCGTACGTCAGTACGCGCAACGGATCGTAACCCATCGGCACAAGCGCCGGACTCCGCCAATCCCGAAGATCGGCGAGCGGACGCTCGGCGTGGACTGGGACCCGTAGCGGTCCGGCCAACGTTTTGTGCGGCCACGCGTGGATGGGGCGAACCTTTCGAGGCTTCCGAGAGACATCGATGGATCGAGCGACCTACCAGCGCCTGTACGACGCACTCGCGACCGTGGAGGACGTCCACCGCATCGCGCACGAGGAGCACCGGGATGAGAACCTCCTCTTCGTCATCCACACGCATCGCGTCACGCGCGACGCGACCCGCCGATTCTATCCCATCCAACGCCAGATGTCCCGCATGGCATCGCAGTGGAAGCGCGGCCGTTCGATGCTCGACATCGCGCGGGAGTGGCGGTTTCCGCCGGTGCTCATGGGCCAGATGATGTTGAAAGAGCTGGGAATCCCGCGACGTAAGGTCTGGCAGGTCTTCCTGCACCCCGAGACCGCACCGGACGCGCGACTGCGCACCGAGGTCGGCCAGCTCCTCGAGGCCGATCTCATTTACTCTCCGCACGGGATGGAACTCCAGCGCGCGCGAGGAAAGGAGGGCGAGGAACGCCTCCAGCGATGGCTCGAGCGGCACGGCGTGGGATACCGGACCGAGAGTGACCTGCGCGGGAAGTACGCGAAGACGCCGGACGCGCTCTTGGACGACCCGATCTACTTCTACGGGCAGAAGATCACGTGGATCGAGTCGAAGGCCAACTTCGGCGACGACGTTGAGTTGCGCAAGAACCTGCGCCGCCAGCTCGGTCCCTACACCGAGCTCTTCGGCGAGGGGGCCGTCGTGTATTGGTACGGCTATATCGACAACGCGGCCTCGCCTCCGGGGATCCTCCTCTGGGACGCGGAAACGATCGAAGGGCTTACTCCAAGCGTTGAACCTCACTCCGTGGGAACTCCCGCTGTGCGCCCGTCGAAAGATCCCGCTCGACGATCGCATCCGGACCGACCTCCTTCAGACCCAGGAGCCACACGCGCCGCGCACGCCGACGCGCGGCTTCCCTGAGCTGCCGTGCGAACGACCGGCCCAGTAGGTCCCGGTCGGCGCTGATGCCGCGGGATCGCAGGACCTGAACGATGCGGGTAGCCTCGCCGCGCAGGTCCTCGCGCACGCAGATCACGTACGTCTCGAGCGGAGGCTCGCCATCCGGCCAGCGCTGGTTCTCCCGGAGCAGGTCCTCTAGGGTCTGGTCGCCGATCGCAAGTCCCACCGCGGGGGTCGGCGGGCCGCCGAAGAGCTCGATGAGATGATCGTAGCGTCCCCCTCCGAAGAGAGACCGTCCGTCGCCCGAAGTGGCGAACGCCTCAAACACGGAGGACGTGTAGTAGGCGAGGCCGCGCACGACGGTCGGGTCCACGACGATGCGATCGACGATCCCGGCGGCCTCTGCCAGATCCAGAATCCCGCGCAACCGCTCGAGTCCCGCGCGCGCGGCCGCCTCCAGACCGAGGGAAGCGAGGCGCTCGAAGAACGGACCCGCATCGGCCGGCCGCACGCCCATAGCTACCGAACGGAACAGCTCGTTGAGATCGCGCGCGTCCCCCGGGGAAAGGCCCGCGCGCGCCAGTTCCGCGAGGAACTCCTCGGGCGCACTCTTGCGGAAGCGGTCGACGGCATGGAAGTACGGAGCCGTTTCCCGAATCCCTCGAGCTTTCCCGATTCCCTCGGCGAGAGCCCGGTCATTGATGCGGAACGTGTAGAGTCCCTCGGCTCCGCTGCTATCGAGCACCGCGGCGGAGGTCGCGAGGACCTCGACCTCGGCCTCAATCCCGGGCACTCCGAGGATGTCGAGATTGAACTGGGAGAATTCCCGCTCGCGTCCCGCCTGAGGGTCCTCGAAACGCCAGAGCTTGGAGATCGTGAACCACTTGACCGGAAGCGGTTCGGCCTTGGCACGGGCCCCGTAGACCCGAGCGAGGGACGGGGTCGTTTCGGGGACTAGCGCGACGTGCCGCCCCCCCTTATCCGTGAAGTCCCAGAGCTGCCGGACGATCTCCTCGCCGCTCTTGGTCGTGAACAGGTCCAGCGACTCGACGCTCGGGGTCTCCAGCTCCACGAACCCGCTCCGTCGCGCCGCCGCGCGCATTCGCGAGCGGATCTGTGAACGGGCCCCCGCGTCGGGGGGCGGGTAGTCTCGAAATCCCTTGAGCGGGGCGCCCACCATCCCTCCCGGCACCGAGGACCGTCTAAAAAGGGAGCGCGTCGCCCGGCGACTCGGGTCCGAGCGGAGCCAGATGGCGGCGTGCGCTCGGAGTCGGATGATAGACCCCGAGAGGGAACGGAGGGGGACGACCCGCGCGACGCCCGGATTCGGGAGGCCATCGCGCCCCGCAGGATCGGCAACGGTACCCCCGCGCGCGGCCCATTGAGTGCGCGGCGCGCGAGCAACGCGTGCATCGGGGAGGAAGGCGCGCTCCGCGCGCGGCGCTCCAGCGCAGCACCTCGATCCCCTCGATCCGGAGCGTCGGCTCGATCCCGCGCGATCCCCACACCGCGATCCGGTCGCCTACGTCCAAGACCCGCGCCACCCGGGGGAGCGTTTTCGTCGGCTCGAACACCACACACTCGATCACCCGACCCGACGCGTCGACGAAAGGGAAGGTGACGTGCCCCCCCGGCCGGGTGCGGGCCGGAGCGGAGACTCGCCCCCGCAGGCGCCCGCTCGTGAGCGGGGTGAGGCTTCCGATGTCGACCCCTCGAAGGTGGTCGCCCGTACCTTGGTTCGTGCGGAATAAGACCCAACGGTCGACGGGCTCGCTGCGCACGAGGCGCCTTGCGCGTTTCGCCGCCTCCGATGTCCGCGATCGGAGCCCATAGAGGATGGGGCACGGGGTATGGGGAGCGACCAGAAGGCGACGCGTGCGATCGTCCCAGCAGAGGAAGAGGTCGGGGTACGTTCGCTGGGCGCGGCGCACCGAGTCCGCATCCACCGTCCTCGGCTGGCCGACCCGTTCGGGGACGCGGTAGGAGATCGCTTCGAACGTCGCGCGACGCCCGGGCCAAGCCAGGGATGCGGCGGCCCCGACCAGTCCGCGCGGACTTCCGAGCGTTCGGATCGTGCCGCCGACGTCTCGGACCGCGTGCCGAGCTTCGGCGATAGGCACGATCTCGCGGACCGTCCGCCAGTACAGTCGCGCCGGGGGACGGCGGGGGGCCGTCACCATCGCAGGATCCGTGCCCGGAACGCCCTGCTGAGAGCTCCGACGGACCACGTCCCACGCTGCGCCTTCCCACTCCGCGGCTTCGGGCACCGACAGTTCCCGCCCATGGCAGTAGGACCAGATGATGCGCCCGTCGATCTCCCCGACCACCGTGCGGGGGCCGGTCCCTCGGCCGAAGCGAGCGCTGAGCGCCGCGTTCCCTCGCGTCTTCCACGGAACATTGGGGTTGAGCCGTACGAGTCGGGGGAGGCCGATGAGGTCAGATCGGA